>CADEFD010000143.1:1382-13382 GCA_902826515.1 uncultured Acidobacteriota bacterium | reverse complement strand
CGGCTGCGCCCGGTGAAGAACCTCGGCGTGCTGCTGCGCGCTTGCCGGATCCTGAAGGATCGCGGCCTTGCCGCGCGCACCGTCGTCATCGGCGAAGGGCCCAGCCTCGCGGAACTCGAGGCGCTGCGGGCTACGCTCGACCTCGTACACGAGGTGTCGTTCGAAGGTGCACAGGACCAGGCCGCCGTCTGCGACTGGTGGCAGCGCGCCACGGCCGGCGTGCTCACGAGCGAGAGTGAAGGCATGCCGGTGAGCTTGATGGAGGCCGCCGCCTGCGGTGTCCCCGCGGTGGCGCCATCCGTGGGCGGCATCCCGGAGCTCATCAGTCACGGGGAGACCGGGTTCGTGACCGCGCCGAACGCGCCGGAGGCGATCGCCGACGGCCTCGCCCGCATCCTCAGCGAGCCCGACCTGCGCGCCCGCATGGGCCAGGCCGCGCGTACCCGGGCCGAAGCACGCTTCTCGTCGGCACGTCAGGTGGACACGCTGCTGTCGCTCTGGGCGCCGCTCGCCCGCGCGGTGATCGCATGACCGGCGCCGAACAGCCGCTCGCGGCAATCGACCCGGCACTGCCGCACCTGGCCGACGCCCTCACGCCCTCGGCCGCCACGGCGGCCATCACCGGCGCGAAACACTTCGCCGGGGCGCGTGTGCGGGTGGCGCGGGCGGCGCTGCTGCGGCACAAGCCGGGCCGCCGCGCCGTCATCGACTACAGCCTCGATATCACCTGGCCTGACGGGCGCACGGACGAGGTCGCCGCGATCGGCAAGATGCGCGCGTCGCGGCCCCCGCGCACCGCCTACCGGCTGCTGCGGGAGTTGTGGCGCCACGGCTTCACGCGCGACAGTGCCGATGGCATCAGCGTGCCCGAGCCGCTCGGCACCGTGCCGGCGCTGGGCCTCTGGCTGCAGCGGCGCGTGCCCGGCACGCTGGCGACGGTGCTGCTCACGACCACCGCCGCCGCGCCACTCGCCCGTCGGATCGCCGAGGCCGCGCACAAGCTGCACCACGCCGGCGTCGTGCCCGAGAAGACACACGGACCCGCCGACGAGCTCGCCATTCTCGAACGGGTGCTCGCCGTGGTCCGCGACGCGCAGCCGGCCAGGCGCGCCGCCCTCGATCACCTGCTCGGCGGCTGCCGCCGCCTCGTCGCCACGCTCGAGGCCCCGGCCACCGGCATCCACCGCGATTTCTACGCCGACCAGATCGTCGTCGATGGCACGCGGCTCCATCTGCTCGACTTCGACCTCTACTGCGCCGGCCATGCCGCCCTCGACGTCGGGAACTTCGCCGGGCATCTCATGGAACAACGGCTGCGCGAGCCCGAACACGCGCCGGCGCTCGCCTGCGCCCACGACGCGCTGGACGCGCAGTACGTGCGGCTGGCCGGCGACGCCGCGCGGCATCCGCTTCGCGTCTACACCGCGCTCACCCTCGCCCGCCACGTCTACCTCAGCACCGTGATTCCGGGACGCGCCGCCACGACCGGCGCCGTGCTCGACCAGACCCTGACCTGCATGGAGGCCCTGCTCGATGGCCGCGCCTGATTCTCCGTCCACGTCCACCGCTGCCGTGCGCGCGCTCATCCGCCAGCACCTGGGCGAATCGAAGGGCGCCCTCGGCATGGCGCTCGTCTGCACGGCCGGCATGGCCGCCGCGGACCTGCTGCGTCCCTGGCCGCTCAAGTTCGTGCTCGACTACGTGCTGCTCGACCACGCGGCGCCGGCCTGGCTCACGCCGCTCCACACGCTGCTCGCCCTCGGCAAGGGCCCGGCGCTTGCGGTCTGCGCCGCCGGCATCTTCGTGATCGCCGCCGTCACCGGCACCTTCGCCTACTACCAGGTGCACTTCACGACCGCCGTGGGCAACCGGCTCGTGCACGCCCTGCGCCGCGAGCTCTTCGCGCACCTGCAGCGGCTCTCGCTCTCGTTCCACGCCCGCACCTCCTCGGGCGAACTGCTCACCACGGTGGCAAGCGACACAGCCGCCCTGCGCGACACGTTCACGGACGCCCTCCTCACCGCCGGGCTGCACGTGGCCACGGTGGCCGGTGTGACGGTCGTGATGTTCCTCCTCAACTGGCGACTCGCCCTCGTCGTCATGGCGACGATGCCGTTCCTCGCCTGGAACCTCGTGGGCCTCTACCGCCGCACGCGCGAACGCGCCGACCAGCAGCGCCGCAAGCAGGAACGCATGGCCACGCGCCTGCACGAGGTGTTCTCGTCGGTCAGCGTCGTGCAGGCCTTCGGCCGCGAGGGCCACGAACACGCGAAGTTCCAGGCCGACAACGAGGCCGAGATCTCGGACGCCGTGCATGCCGCGCGTCTCGACGCGCTCTCCGCGCGGGCGGTCGAGCTCGTGGGCGCCGCTGCCACGGCCATCGTCGTCGGGGTCGGCGCCATGGAAGTGATGGCCGGCCGCCTGAGCGTGGGCGCCATCCTCGTCTTCACGTCGTATCTGCACGGCCTCTACCGGCCGATGCGGAATCTGGCCAAGCTTTCGGCCAAGTTCGCCAGGGCGCAGGTGAGCGCGCGACGCATCTCGCGCGTGCTCGAGACGCTGCCGGACGTGGACGACGCGCCGGACGCCATTGACGTGGAGCGCCTGCAGGGCGCCCTCACGTTCGACCGCGTGACCTTCGAGTACGAACCGGGCCGGGCCGCCCTGCGCGAGGCCAGCTTCAGCGTGGCCCCGGGCCAGCGGGTGGCGATCGTCGGACCGTCGGGCGCCGGCAAGTCCACCATCGTGAGCCTGCTGCTGCGGCTCTACCGGCCGACCAGCGGCCGCATCCTCATCGATGGCCGCGACATCGCCGCCTACCGGCGCGACGCGCTGCGCCAGTCGATGGCGGTGGTGCTGCAGCAGTCGCTGCTCTTCGGCGCCAGCATCCGCGACAACATCGCCTACGGGAAACTCGACGCGACCGACGCCGAGATCGTGGCCGCCGCCACCGCGGCCAACGCCCACGACTTCATCCTCGGCATGCCCGGGGGCTACGACACCGTCGTCGGCGCTCGCGGCACGTCGCTCTCGGGCGGCCAGCGGCAGCGCCTGGCGATTGCCCGCGCGATGATCCGGCCGGCCTCCATCCTGCTGCTCGACGAACCGATGACCGGACTCGACGGCCACGCCGAAGCCCAGGTGCACGAGGCCGTCACGCGCCTCACGGCGGGCCGCACGTCGGTGCTCGTGACGCACGACCTCGACGCGGTGGCGGAAGCCGACCTCGTGCTCGTCGTGGACGGCGGACGGATTATCGACCAGGGCACTCACGCCGACCTGCTGCGGCGCTCGCCGCTCTACCGCTCCCTGCACACGACCGGCGCGGCGACACCCGCGCGCGCCACCGCATGACCGCCACACCACCGGCCCCCGACCCCGCCGTCATCGACCAGCGGTCCGGTACGCGTGTCGACAGCGCCACCGATCCCGCCGTGATGGGCGAGGTGTTCCGCCGGCTGCTGCAGACGCCGGAGCGCGACATCGTCGGCTGCCGCATCGCCCGCTACCGGCACCGCCCAGGCGAGCGCTGCCTGGTGCAGTACGCCATCAGCGTGCGCGATGGCGCCGGTGTCGTGACCGACGAACACGTGACCGGACAATGGCACCTTGCGCCGGACCGCACGCCGGCGCTCTATCGCAAGCTGGCGCGCCGCGCCGCCGCCGAGGGCGACGCCCCGTGGACGTCGCCGTTCGCGCCGGTGTTCTTTGACGCGGCGAGCGGCATGCTCGCGACAACCTGGCCGTGGGATCGACGGCTGCCGACGCTGCCGCGCATCACCACCGGCCGCGCGCCGGAGCTCCTCGCGCCGATGCTCGCGTGGATGGACGCGGCATCCGGCGACCTCGAAGGCGTGCGCGTCGAGCGCGTGCGGTACCGCGAGCAGTTGAACGCGGTAGTCCGCTACGACGTGCGCGTCAGGCGCGCGGGCGGACGCACCGAGGCCGCGCGGTTCTTCGTGAAGGCCTACACCGACGACGGTGGCGCGCGGGCCGCCGGGCTGCTGGCCATGCTCGATGCCGCGACGCCGCCGGCGAGCGGCGCGGCCCGGGTGCGCCGCGCCGTCGCCTACGTGGATGCGTGCCGCGCGCTCGTCCTTGCGGAGGCGCCGGGCACGCCCCTCGACCGCCTGCCGATGGATCCCCGCGTCATCGAGCCGGCGTTGCGTCACGTGGCCACGGGGCTCGCCTGGTTCGGCGAACGGCGCGCACCTCTCGGCGTGCTCTCGGCCGACGACCGCCGCACCGCCGCCGGCCGCGCGCGCCAGGCCCTCGCCGCGGCGCTGCCGCACCTGCGGCCGGCGCTCGACGCCGTCCACGCGGTCATCGACGCGGCGCCGCTCGATGCACCGCCCGGCCTCACGCATGGCGATCTCAAGCTCGAGCACGTGTTCCTCGACCACGGCGCGGTGCACCTCATCGACGTGGATTCGTGCCGTCTGGCCGATCCGCTGTGGGATCTCGCGCTGCTCCAGGCGCGCTGGTGGGCCGCGCGCGACGCCGAGTGGAGCGAGCGGGCGCTCGGCGACTGGGGCTGCGGCGTGCTCGAGGCGTCCTATCTGGCGCGGGTGCCGGCGCGGAACGCCGCCCACCTGCCCGTGCTGCAGGCGATGGCCTGCATCGATGTGGCCGCCGGCCTCGTGAAGCGCCGCGACCCCGCCTGGATCGACCGCGCCGGCCGGCTCGTGGCCCGCGCGCGGACGTTCGCGGAGGCGCCGCGATGACCCGCGCGCCTCGCCTGCTCTTCCACAGCCCGAGCCGCCGCGGTCTGGGTCACGTGATGCGCGGCGCGAACCTCGCGCGCGCGGTGCTCGCGGCGGATCCGTCGGCCAGCGTGCTCCTGCACGTCGCGAACGCGGCGGCCGGTCCGGCCTGCGGCGAGGTGCCGTGGGTGGCCGGCGATCACACGGCGCCGCGGGCGTGGCAGCGGCTCCTGGACGGCTTCCGCCCCACGCTCGTCGTGTTCGACACGATCCTGCCTGGCGCGTGGGCCAGCGACACGACCCCGCGCGCGTTCGTCTGGCGCGCCTCGGTGGATGCCCGCCACGAGGCCACGGTCGCCAGTCCCGCGCTCGCCGCGATGCGCACCCTCGTGGTGCCGCACGCGTCCGAGGAGTTCGGCCGCGCGCTGCCGGCCGGCGTGGCGGCGCGTGCCACCTTCACCGGCCCCATCGTGCGCACGACCGATCCAGCCGGACAGGCGCGCGTGCGGGCCCGGTACGGCCTGGCCGCCGATGACGTCGTCATCACCTCCACGGTGGGCGGCGGTGGCTTCGACGACTCGGCGGCGTGGCTGCTCGACCTCGTGTACCGCGCGCACACGCGGTGGCAGGCCACGGTGCCGCGCCTGCGGCACCTGGTGGTGCGCGGCCCGCTGGCCTCCGCCGCCGCGGCGGCGCCGCCGACGGGCCTCACCCTCATCGACCACGACTTCGATCTGGTGCACCTCTTCGCCGTCTCGACCCTCGTCGTGGCGGAGGCCGGCTACAACACCATCAGCGAACTGCGGCACGTGCGCGTGCCGGCGCTCCTCGCCCCGGGCGCCCGCACCTACGACGACCAGGCGGCGCGGGCTCGCGCCCTCGCGGCGCTGGGTGTGGCCCGCGTGGTCGGGCGGCACGATCCGGCCGGCGCTCTCGAGACCCTGGCCGCGCTGCCGCTCGATGGCCCGGCGCTCGCGGCAATGCGTGCCGCCGCCAATGCGGCGCCGTTCGAGCCCGGCAACGCGCGCGCGGCCCGCGCGCTGCTGGACGCCGCAAGGTGACGCGCCGGACCCTCGCGGCGCCGGACTGGGTGCGCGCGTTGCGCCCCGCCGTCAGGCGCGTGGAGCTGCTCGGCGCGCGCGACGGCATCGCCCATGTCGTCGGCGTCCGCGCGGCTGGGGCCGGCCCTGGTGACGGGCCGCTCGTGTTCAAGCGCTACGATGACGGCCGCGGTCCGCATGCCGCGCGCGCGATGCGCGCGGTGGGCCGGGCGCTGCGCGCCGGGAACGATGCCGCGCTGGCCGTGCCGGCGGTGCATCGCTGGCACGCGGGGGCGGGGGTCCTGGTGCAGGCGGCCGTGCCGGGGCGTGCGCTGCTGCCGCTTCTCGGCACGCGCCGCCGGCACCGCGCGCTCGTCCAGGCGGCGGGCGCCCTGGCGGCCCTGCACACGAGCGGTGCGCGCGTCGGCCCGGACACCACCATGACGGACCACGTGGCGGAGCTCATCCATCCCCGGCCCGACGTCGTGGCGGGCGCGGTGCCGGCGCTCGGGCCGCGCATCCGCGCCGTGGCCACGGCCCTCCGCCGCTGGCAGGCCGCGGCGCCTCCGGTCGCCGCCGTGCCGATTCACCGCGACGCCCATCCCCGTCAGATGACGCTCGACGGCCCGCGCGTCTGGCTCGTGGACTGGGATCTGGCGGCGTGTGGTGATGCGGCGCTCGACGTCGCCAACTTCGCGCTCTACCTGCGCACGCGGCTCGACCACGACGGCGATGGCGCGTCCGCGGCCTTCCTGGACGCGTACGGCGCCCGCGGCGTCGACGTGGCCGATCGACTGGACGCGTTCACGGCCTGCATGGCCCTGCGGCTCGTCTGCAAGACGTGGCGGCTGCGGCCGCCGGGCTGGCAGGCGCGTATGGCGGCGCTCCTCACGCTCGCCGAACGTGCCGTCTGACACGGCACGGAGCGCGATGGGCCGCGAGGCGCGCCGCGCCACGCTAGAATGACTCGTCGTGCGTCGTCTGGTTGTGCTTCTGTGTGTCGCTCTGACACTCGCCGTCGCGGGCACCGCGCCCGTGGCGCAGGGCCCGTCACCTGCGCCCATCACGATCGTGAGCCCGCAGGGGCGCCGCAGCCTCACCGTGACCACGGTGAACGGCGGCGACTACCTGTCGCTCGATGACGTGGCCGCCGCGCTCGGCCTGACGCTGCGCGACGACCGCGTGACCGGCACGACCACGGTCGCCGCCGGCGGCCGTTCGGCCGTGCTGACGCCGGAACGCAACGTCGTCTCGGCCCAGGGACGGCTCGTATCGCTCGCCGCGCCGCCGCTCAGGCAGGATGGCCGCCTGGTCGTGACGCCCGAGTTCGTCACCCGCGTCGTCGGCGTGCTGCTCGATCGCCGCGTGGACTTCCGGCGCGCCGGCCGCCTCTTCGTCATCGGCGACCTGCGCGTGCCGCGGGTGGTCGTGCGCGGCGAATTCGCGGCCAGCGCCGCCCAGGTCACCTTCGAGATCGCCCCGGCCACCGAGCCCACCGTGACCCGCACCGGGAGCGAGCTCGTGGTCACGTTCGCGGCCGACGCCGTGGACGCGGCCGTGCCCACGGTGCCGGCCAATCCGCTGCTGCAGGGCATCCGCCAGGGCGACGGCGCGAGCCTCGTGCTCGCGACCGGCCCGCGCTTCCAGTCGCATCGCGCCACCGTGCAGCCGATCGACGCCGGCACGACGCGGCTCGTCATCGACCTGCTGGCCGCCGGCGCCGAGACGCTCACGCCGGCCGCGCCGGCCCCGCCGCCGCCCGCACCGCCAGCGGCAGGCGCCGGGGATCCGGGTCCGGCGCCCTCGCTGCCGCCGCCCGGCGGCTTCCGCACGATCGTCATCGACCCGGGCCACGGCGGCGAGGCCAACGGCACCGAGGGCCCCGGCGGCACACTCGAAAAGACCGTCACGCTGCAGGTGAGCCGCCGCCTCAAGGCGCTGCTCGAGGGCCGGCTCGGGCTGCGCGTCATCCTGACGCGCGAAGACGATCGCACGCTCGATCAGGACGCCCGCGCCGCCATCGGCAACAACAACCGCGCGGACCTCTTCGTGAGCATCCACGCCAATGCCGCGGTGCGGCCCACGGTCAAGGGCGCCGAGGTTTACTACCTGAGCGTGGACCGGGCGAGCCTCGAATCGCGGCGCGCCATCCAGCAGCCCGACGAGCCCCTGCCGCAGCTTGGCGGCGGCACGCGCGCCATCGAGCTCATCCTCTGGGAAACGGCGCAACTGCGTCACCTCGAGCAGTCGGCGACGTTTGCCGCCCTGATCGAATCGGCGCTGCGCGGCAAGGTCGAGATGAGCCCGCGGCCGGTGCAGCAGGCGCCATTCCGCGTGCTGGTCGGCGCCAACATGCCGGCCGTGCTCGTCGAGATCGGCTACCTCTCGAATCCCGACGAGGAGAAGGCGCTCACGAGCGCCGCGCACCAGGACAAGGTGGCCCTCGCGGTGTTCGAGGCCATCGCCGCCTTCCGCGGCCGCCTCGAGAAGCCGGCCCAATGACGCCGCGCCGCGCTGCCACCCTCGTCGCCGCCGGCGCGCTGGTCGTGGGCCTCGGCTGGCTGATGTTCTCGTTCCTCGAGCGCCGCCTCTCCGCGCCGACGCCCGATGCCGAACCCGTGGCGCCCGTGGCCGAAACGCCGGCCGCGGTGGGCCCGCACATCGCCGCCATGCTCTACTTCGTGTCGGAGGACGGCACGCTCCTCGAGGGCCGCTCGATGGACGTGCCGCTGCGCGACTCCCCCGCCGCGCAGGCGCGCGCCCTCATCGAGGCGCAGCTCGCCGCCACGCCGCCCGAGCCGCTCACCCGCGCCGTGCCCGAGGGCGTGTCGGTGCGCGGCGTCTTTCTCACCGGCCGCGACGATGCCTACGTGGATCTCGACGGCACGTTCGTCTCGGCGCTGCCGGGCGGATCGCACAACGAGCTCATGGCCACCTACGCCATCGTCTCGGTGCTCACGACGAACCTCACGCCGGTCGCGCGCGTGCAGATCCTGATCGATGGCCGCGAGGTCGAGACGCTCACCGGTCATGTGGACTTGCGTGAGCCCTTGCGAAAGAATGAAGGGCTCATCCGCGTCCCATGACCAGACAATTCGACCGCGCTCCCGGGGACCTGCGTCCCGTCACGATCACGCCCGGCTACCTCGCCCATGCCGAAGGTTCGGTGCTCATCGAGGTGGGCCACACGAAGATCATCTGCGCGGCGTCGATCGAAGATCGCGTGCCGCCGTTCCTGCGCGGCAGCGGCAAGGGCTGGGTGACGGCCGAATACGGCATGTTGCCGCGCGCCACCAACACGCGCACGACGCGCGAGGCCTCGCAGGGCAAGGTCGGCGGCCGCACGATGGAAATCCAGCGCCTCATCGGCCGTTCGATGCGATCGGTCGTGCGGCTCGAACGGCTCGGCGAACGCACGCTGTGGCTCGACTGCGACGTGATCCAGGCCGACGGCGGCACCCGCACCGCGTCGATTACCGGCGCCTTCGTGGCGATGGTGCTGGCCTTCGGCAAGCTGAAGGAAACGGGCGGCCTCACGGCCATCCCCGTGAACGACTACGTGGCGGCGACGAGCGTCGGCATCGTCGCCGGCATGCCGCTGCTCGACCTCGCCTACGAGGAAGACTCGAAGGCCGAGGTGGACATGAACATCGTGAAGACCGGCGATGGCCGCTTCGTCGAGATTCAGGGCACCGCCGAGAGTGAGCCGTTCGGCCAAACGGCGCTCGACGGGCTGCTCACCCTGGCCTCGAGCGGCATCGATCGCCTCATCACCGCCCAGCGCGAGATCTGCGGGCCGATTCTGGGCCGCTGATGCGGGTGCTGCGCTTCGCGACGACCAATCCCCACAAGGTCCGCGAGGTGCGCGGCCTGCTGGCCGGCGTGCCGGTGCAGGTCGAGACGCTGGCCGGGCTGCCGCCGGGAGCTGAACCCGAGGAAACCGCCGACAGCTTCGAGGGCAATGCGCGGATCAAGGGGCTGCACTACGCGGCGCGCTGTCCCGGGGAATACGTGGTGTCGGAAGACTCGGGCCTCGAGGTGGACGCCCTCGGCGGCGCGCCCGGCGTGCATTCGGCGCGATTCCTCGGCCCCGATGCCACCTATGAGGCGCGCTTCGCCGAGATCCTGCGCCGGCTGCGCGACGTGCCCGAGGCCGGACGCACGGCCCGGTTCGTCTGCGCGCTCGTCGTCGCCAGAGACGGCGCCATCCTGTTCGAAACCCGGGGCGTCATCGAGGGCCGCGTCGCGCCTGCGCCGGCCGGCGCCGGCGGATTCGGCTACGACCCCATCTTCTTCAGTCCCGAGCTCGGCTGCACCCTGGCCGAGGCAGGCGACGTCAAAGCCAGCGTGAGCCACCGCGCGCACGCCGTCGCCGCCCTCGCCCGCTGGGCCGGCAACCTGAAGTAACCTCAACAGTCACGCCCATGCTTCAGGTCGAACGTTCCGAGCGCAGCCGCACCGCCATCCTCGACGCCGCCCTCGAGTTGTTCTCGCATCGCGGCTACGGGGCGACGAGCATGCGCGACATCGCCGGCAAGGCGGGAGTCTCGACCGGCTCGGTCTACCACCACTTCCAGGACAAGGAAGCGATCTTCCAGGCGCTGCTCGAGCAGTTCCAGGCGATCACGAAGCGGCCCGACTTCCCCATCAACGTCGTGCTCGAACGCGGCGACTTCCTCGACGACTTCGCCGCCCTGGCCGACGCCGCCCAGCAGGTACTGACGCAGTGGCGGCCGTACCTCGCGCTCTACTACGTGGACGCGGTGGAGTTCGACGGGCGGCACATCCAGCGTTTCTACGCCGACCTGGCCGCCCGCTTCGAGGCCTTCGCCGACACGCACCGCGCGAGCCTCGGCCTCGACACGCGCTTCCGCGACGACGTGCCGTTCGCGCCGGCCCTGCTCTTTGCGACGCGCGCCTTCATCTACTACTTCTCGGTCGAGTCGATCTTCGGTGTGGAGCAGCAGATGGGCCGGCCCACGCCCGAGGCCATCGCGCTCATCTCGGGCATCATGCGCCGCGGGATGCTCCGGCCGGCGGCCGGCGCCGCGACGCCCGTGACCTAACGCGGCGCGATCCCGAGCACGCGCATCTCGTGCTCGATGAGGTGCCGCATGCCTTCGTCGAGCGGTCGCGGCGCGAAGCCGAGTTCGCCGGCCGCCTTGGCGCTCGACCCCAGATACGTCACGCCGGCCGCCACGCGCAGGGTCTCGCCGTTCAGGGACGCCGGCAGCGGCAGCAGCGCCTCGACGCCGTCCATCACGCGCGCCAGCCCGCGCAGCAGCGCCGGCGGGATGCCGGCAATCGGCGCCGGACGGCCGCTGGCCCGCGCCGCCGCGCGCACCGCGTCGCGCAGCGAATGTGCCGGTCCGGCGATGATGTAGCTCTCGCCCTGGCGGCCGCGCTCCATCGCTTCGATGTGAGCGTGCGCGGTGTCGTCCACATGCCCCCAGCAGTAGGCCGTGCGCGACGGCACGAACGGCAGGCGGCGCCGCAGGTGATGCACGAAGATGCCGCGGATGGCGCTCGTGTCGCCCGGGCCGTAGACCACGCCGGGCTGCACGATGACAAGCGGCAGGCCGGCGGCGATCGCCGGCAGCGCCACCTCGTAGTGCGCGCGCCATTTCGTCTCGTCGTAGAGCGACAGGTGCGGGCCGTCGTAGCGATACGTCTCGTCCACGAGCACGCCGTGGGTGTCCGAGAAGACGGCGAGGCTGCTGGTGTAGACGCCGCGGGCGATGCCGAGCTCGCGCATGACGTCGAGCACGTGCCGGGTGCCCGCGATGTTCACCGCCTCGGCCAGTGCGCGCGCCTGCGGCACCCCGGTCTTGTACCAGGCGGCCAGATGGAACACGCCGTCCACGCCGCGCATCCCGGCGCGCAGCGTGTCGGGCGCGGTGATGTCGCCCACGTGCAGTTCGCAGCCGAGTTTGGCGAGCAGTGACGCCTTCTCCGGCGACCGCACCAGCGCCACCACCTGATGTCCGCGCGTGCGCAGTTGCTTGGCCACCTCGGCGCCCACGAATCCCGTGGCGCCCGTGACGAAGTAGCGAGACACGGGCGTCAGGATAGCGCACCCGTCCCCCCGCGGCGGGCCGTCACACAGAAGTCGTGCAGGCAGGTACAATGCCAGCACCGGCCGCCGGGCCGGCAGGCACCACGGAGTCGGGGCGTAGCTCAGCCTGGTAGAGCGCTCGCTTTGGGAGCGAGAAGTCGCTGGTTCGAATCCAGTCGCCCCGACCATCGACCGCCGCACG
>CADEFD010000143.1:0-1282 GCA_902826515.1 uncultured Acidobacteriota bacterium | reverse complement strand
ACGCCACCGGCGTCGCGACGCGGCACGAATCCAGTCGCCCCGACCATCCCCCCCACAGGCCACCGAGGCCGCACCCGCGTCTGACTGGAGCGGGAGGCGTCCACGATGATCCCCACACCGTCCCCGCGGACGACGGCGGCCGGGCTGCTGGCCGTCGTGGCTGCCGCCATGGCGTCGCCGCCACCAGTTGGCGCCGATCGCTACGTCGCCACCAACGGGCCGCGCTGGCTGGTGCTCGTGGACGACCTGCACCTCGACTTCCGCCGCACGGGCCAGATCCGCGAGACACTCGCTGCGGCCGTCCGGCCGATCGTCCTCTCCGGCGTGCTCCTGCGTCTCGGCACCTCCGGCCCTCCGCCGTCAGGCTGCGCGCCGATGAAGACACCTCGTGGAACGCCGTCACGGCGCCGTTACGGCAGGTCACCGGCAACGGACTGAAGGCAGAAGACATCGTGCGGATGCGCGACACGGCGGCGGGCCGGCGCGAACTCGCCGCCCGCGCCCGCGCCACGGTAACCACCGCGCGCAGGCTGCTCGGTGCCGCCGCGAACCGTCCCGCGGTGCTGCTGCTCGTGAGTCACGGCTACCGCACGGACGTCCCCGAGGTCAGCGCCGAGATCACCGAACTGGCGGCGCTCGCCGGCCGCGCGCGGGTGCCGATCGTGGTCCTCGATCCGCAGCGTGATCCGCCCGCCGGCGCGGTCCCTCCGGGCCACGCGGCGCTGCCCCTCGCCTTCCACCACGCGGCCACGGCGACGAGTCTCGCGCTGCTCGCGCAGCAGACCGGCGGCGCCGCGTGGGACGGCGGCAACTCGCTCGTCACCGTGATCTCGTGGCTGAGGTAGCGCGGCGTCCGTCCCAAGATTCCATGCAGTCGTGCGCTGCGAACCGGGGCGGCCCGCGTTAGGATCGTTCCTCGACCCCCTGATGATTCGCTGGCGCTCCTCCACCCAGCTCGCCTATGCCGGCGAGCAGTTCGCTGACATCTTCCGCGCCACCGCGCAGTGGTCGCACACCTCGCACATCCCGGTGGATGTGACCTCCGCGCAGGAAGCCGTGGACCACCACGACGGCAGCCTCTGGTACGACCTCGAGGTGATTCTCGCGCTGCAGACGGGCGGCACGCGCGAACTCGGCCATCTCGCCGCGCACCTCGCGGCGGCGCTCGACGCCGGATGGACGGTGAGCCCCGACGGCGACCGGCTGCGCTGCGAGTTCGATCTGCGGCGGCGGCTCGCGCACGGCATGGCGCCCGACTCCACCGCACACTGACGTCGCGCCG
>CADEFD010000142.1 GCA_902826515.1 uncultured Acidobacteriota bacterium | reverse complement strand
TGATGGTGCCGATCAACGCCTTCGGCACCGAGGCGCAGAAGCAGAAGTACCTGCCGAAGCTGGCGACCGGCGAGTGGATCGGCTGCTTCGGGCTGACCGAGCCGAACGCCGGCTCGGATCCGGGCGGCATGACCACCCGCGCGAAGACGGTGGACGGCGGCTATGCCATCACCGGCAACAAGGCGTGGATTTCGAACAGTCCCATCGCCGACGTCTTCATCGTGTGGGCCAAGGACGACGCCGACAAGATCCGCGGCTTCATCCTCGACAAGGGGATGAAGGGCCTGAGCGCGCCGGCCACCCACGGCAAGGTGGGCCTGCGCACGAGCATCACCGGCGAGATCGTGATGGACAACGTGTTCTGCCCGGAAGAGAACGCGTTCCCCGACATCCGCGGTCTCAAGGGCCCGTTCACGTGTCTGAACAGCGCCCGCTACGGCATCGCCTGGGGAGCGCTCGGCGCCGCCGAAGACTGCTGGTTCCGCGCCCGCGACTACGTGATGGACCGCAAGCAGTTCGGGCGGCCACTCGCCGCCAATCAGCTGGTGCAGAAGAAGCTCGCCGATATGCAGACCGAGATCACGCTGGGTCTGCAGGCGGTGTTGCGCCTCGGCCGGATGAAGGACGAAGGCACCGCGGCGCCGGAAATCACCTCCATCCTGAAGCGCAACTCGTGCGGCAAGGCGCTCGACATCGCCCGCCTGGCCCGCGACATGATGGGCGGCAACGGCATCGTCGATGAGTTCGGCGTCATCCGCCACATGGTGAACCTCGAGGTCGTGAACACCTACGAGGGCACGCACGACGTGCACGCGCTCATTCTCGGGCGCGCCCAGACCGGCATCGCCGCCTTCTCGAACTAGTCCGCGCCCTGCGGAAATCTCCACGGCGGCGCGGGGAAACCCTCCCCGCGCCGCTGGTCTCCCGCCTCCGGCGCCTCTCCCGCCTCACACCTCTCAATCGTCTCGCGACGTCTTTCCCGCGGATCCCGGAGCGATCGTGCGCCTGGCGCGCGCCGAGCGGCCCGCTGGCGGCTCGTGGCGCCCTGGCGCGATGTGCCGCGACGCGTGGCACGGCGCTTGATGCCTCCCCGTCAACCCCCGGACGCGCGGGCGGTATGGCGGGCCGGGATCTTCAAGGAGACGAGATGATGACTCGACACATCCTGATGGCGGCCGCGGCGCTCGTGTTCGCAGCCGGCACGGCGTCGGCGCAGCAGAAAGTGGAGCAGGCGCCGATGAAGCGCACGCCGGCATCCGACGGCGCCAGCATGTTCAACGCCTACTGCGCCTCGTGCCACGGCCTCGATGCCACGGGCAGCGGTCCGGCGGCGAAGGCCCTCACCAAAGCACCCGCTGACCTCACGAAGATCACCGCGCGCAACGGCGGAACCTTCCCGGAGACGAAGATCCGCCGCTACATCGAAGGCGCCGACGAGATCGCGGCGCACGGCTCGCGCGACATGCCCGTGTGGAGCACGCTCTTCCGGTCGATGGAACCCGGCACCGTGCCGCTGCGCATCCAGGCGCTGTCGGACTTCCTGAAGTCGATCCAGAAGTGAGCGGCCGGAGGCGGCGTCGTGACGTCCGGGCATGGTAGCGTGAACGCCATGACACGGCGTGACTGGCTGCTCGCCACCGGCGCGTGGGCGTGGGCCGCAGGGGCGGCGCGTGGGCAACATGGCCACGTGCCGCGGCGGTTCCCGCCGCAGTCCGCCGAGGCGCTGGCCGGGCCCGCCGATGTCACGCTGCGTATCGCGGAGACCTCGGTGGAACTGGCGCCTCGGCGCGTCATTCGCACCACCGCCTACAACGGCCAGGTGCCGGGGCCGCTGCTGCGCGTGCCGCGCGGACGCCCGCTCACCGTCGACGTCTTCAACGACACGGCGGCGGAGGACATCGTGCACTGGCACGGGCTGCACATTCCGCCCGAGGTGGACGGCGTCTACGAACAGGGCACGCCGGGCGTGCCCGCCCGCGGCCGCTGGCGCTACGTGTTCACGCCTGAGCCCGCCGGCACGCGCTGGTATCACAGTCACAACATGGCCGGCCGGGATCTGACGAAGGGCACCTACAGCGGGCAGTTCGGCGTGCTGCTCGTGGACGAGCCCGACGAGGCCGGCGCCTACGACCACGACGTCCCCATCGTGCTGCATGAATGGGACCCGTTCCTGCGCCGGCGCGGGCCGCTCGATGTCGAGTTCAAGGCGTACTCGGTCAACGGGAAGATGCTCGGCGCCGCCGAGCCCCTGCGCGTGAAGGCGGGGCAGCGCGCGCGCCTGCGCATCGTCAACGCCAGCGCCACGCTGACCCACCAGTTCGCGCTCTCCGGCCATCAGTTCCGCGTCATCGCGCTCGACGGCAACCGCGTGCCCGCACCGGCGTCCGTGCCGGTCGTCGAGGTGGCGCCCGGCGAACGCGTGGATGCGATCGTCGAGT
The DNA here is from genome assembly GCA_902826515.1 of uncultured Acidobacteriota bacterium. GTDB lineage: Bacteria > Acidobacteriota > Vicinamibacteria > Vicinamibacterales > UBA2999 > CADEFD01. The sequence continues at coordinate 11,061 of CADEFD010000142.1, read as the reverse complement.
TGTCGCGGCCCGGCGTGTGGGTGCTCGGCAGCGTGCGGGCCGAGACGCGCGCGGCCGGCCTGGGCATGGTGGTCGAGTACGAAGGGCAGGCGGGACCGCCGCGCTGGGTGGAACCGATCCCGCGGCCGTGGGACTACACCCTCTTCGGCGATCGGGAACGCCGCGAGACGCCGGTGGATGAGCGCCTCACGCTGGCCTTCAAGGCCGAACCCGACGGCCACCACTGGCTCATCAACGGCAAGGGCTACCCGAAGGCCGATCCGATCCGCGTGCGGGCCGGCCGCCGCTACCGCTGGACGCTCGACAACCAGAGCGCCGATCCGCACCCGATCCATCTGCACCGTCACACGTTCGAACTCGTGAGCGTGGCGGGCCGGCCCACGTCAGGCGTCCGGAAGGACGTGGTGACCGTGCCGCCGTGGCGCAGCGTCGAGATCGACGTCACGGCCGATCAGCCCGGGCTCGCGCTGTTCCACTGCCATCAGCAGTTCCACATGGACATGGGCTTCATGACCATGCTCGAGTACGTGGACTAGCCGAGCGCGGCCCCGCGGGCGACTACTCGACGCCGAGCGCCGCCGCCCGCGCCGCCTGCCACGCCGTTGCGGCCTCGGGTGTCACCGTGTCGGCGTGGTGCAGCGCCCAGTTGAGCGCGGCGATGAGATCGTCGGCGTCTTCGAGGCCGATGCCGAGCCGGACGAGGCGGTCGAAGCCGCTGCGCCGGAGGTCCTCCTTCGGCGTGAAGTACTCCGACACCGTCTGGTGGTGGTTCACCTTCGTCGCGAGGCCGTCGAACGACAGGGCGTAGCGCACGATGGTGGTCATGGCGAGCACGTCCGCCACGTGGCGCGTGCGCGCTTCGTCGGCGCCGGTCACGCGGAACGAGAGCAGCGAGCCGTGGCGACAGTAGCCGCGGGCGATGACGGCCGCGTCGGCGTGATCTGGCCGCGAGGGATGGAAGACCTCCGAGACGCGCGGGTGCGCGGCGAGGAAGGCTGCCACCCGGCCGGCCGTATCCGACCGGCGCGCATGGGCGTCGCCGGCGTCGTCGAGGCCGTCGAGAATCGCCGCCGCCCGCCGCCAGTCGAGGATGCCGCCGCGCATGGCGATGAGGTCCATCACGGCGTTGGCCGTCGGCGTGTCGTTTGTCGCGATGTAGCCCCAGAGATCGCGGTCGCTGCCGCCGAGCGCCTTCGTGCCGCTGGCCACGACGACGTCCACACCCTGCGCGAGGAGGGGCGTGGCGAAGGCCCACGGTGTTGCGATCGTGGAATCGACGACGAGGCGCACATCCGGCGCCGTCGCACGCGCCGAGGCCACGAGCGCAACGAGTGCCGGCACGTCCTGCGCGCGCACGAGGGGGTTGGTGAAGGTCTCCGCGAAGACCACGCGCGTCTCCGGGCGGATCGCCGCTGCGAGCGCCGCGTGGTCGCCGTCGTCCACGATCGTGACGTCGCCGCCCAGGCGATCGGCGAGCCAGCGCATGTACGACTTCGTCTTGTTGTAGATCTGGCGGCAGAGCACCGCATGCGCGCCGGGCGTCATGAGCGTGTCGAAGACGAGCGCGGTGGCCTGCATCCCCGAGTCACAGACCAGGGCCGCGCCGGCGCCCTCGAGCGCCTTCAGCCGGGCGATGAGCGTGCTCGTCGGCCCGGTGCCATAACGCGCGTAGAGCGGCGGCAGTTCCGACCAGCAGCCTTCGGCCGCGAACAGGAACGCGGCCTTGCCCTCCTGCCAGGCGACGACCCGCGCCGAGCCGAAGAGGTCCTGCTGCACGGTGGCGTCGTCGGGATGCAGGTACGGCACGCCGGTTCGCCGCGCGTGGCGATCGAGCGCGTCGTGGAGCGCGCGCGTGGCCGGTGCCATCGCCGCCAGCGGCGGCGGCTCGGCGGGGCACGCCGCGGGATCGAGATACGGCGCCAGCGCGCTCATTCGTGTACTCCGAGCGTGAGGGCGGCGTGCACGCGGGCCAGACGCGCCACGTCGTGCCGCACCGCATCGATGGTGGCGGCCGTGCCTTCGGAGACGATGTAGCCGAGATGCACGGTGTCGCCGGCGCCGCGGCTGGCGCGGTTCTGCACCGTGAGGCCGGCGCGGCGCACGAGGCTGTCGATGCGGCGGTCGAGGCCCGGGTGCGGCTCGCCGGTGACCCGCAGATAGTGCCGGCGAATGGTGGCCGGACGTCCGTCCACGCCGGCGAGCGCGGCGGCCTGCGGCACCGGCCAGCGCACGGAGTTGTGCTGCGCGAGATCGATGAGATCACCGAGCACCGCCGTCGCTGTGGGCAGTGCGCCGGCGCCCTTGCCGAAGAGGCTCAGGTCGCCCGACGACGCACACTTCAGATACACGGCGTTGTACTCCTCCTCCACGGAGGCCAGCAGATGCCACGCCGGCAGCAGCATCGGCTCGACCGCCATGTCGAGGGCGTCGCCCACCCGCGCCGCCCGCGCAATCTGGCGGATGCGGCAGCCCATCGACTCGGCCAGGTCACAATCCGCCGGCGTGAGCTCGCGGATGCCGCGCACCGGGAAGCCGTCGGGCCGCACCCAGGCGCCAAAGGCGCGGTAGGCGAGGATCGAGAGCTTGGCGGCGGCGTCGAGCCCGTCGAGATCGGCGGCCGGGTCCGCTTCGGCGAAGCCGCGCGCCTGCGCGTCGGCCACCGCTTCCTCGAGCGAGAGTTCCTGCTCGAGGCGCGTCATCACGAAGTTGCTCGTGCCGTTCACGATGCCGGCAAGACTCAGCACCTCGTCGGCGCGATGCGCCAGGTGACGGATGATCGGCAGGGCCGCCGCCGCCGCGGCTTCACAGTAGAGCGGCGTGGCCGTGCGTTCGGCGAGCACGCCCAGATCCGCGAGCTTCGAGGCGAGCAGCGCCTTGTTGGCCGTGACCACGGGTTTGCCGGCGGCGAGCGCGGCCGTGAGGATCGGCTCGACGGCCGTGCCGCCAGCCACTTCCACCACGACGTCCACGTCGGGATCGCTCACGAGTTCGAGCGCGTCGGTCGTTTGCGGGATGCCATCGGCGAGGGGTGTGCGCACTTTCGTCAGGTCCCGCACGGCGAGACGCGTGACGCGGAAGCGCACGCCGTAGCGGTCTGCCATCGCGCGCTGCTGCCGGTCGATCATCTCGAGCAGGCCGCCGCCCACCGTGCCGCAGCCCACCATGCCGATGCGCAGCTCGCGCACGGGCTCGATGCCCACGCCGTCGAAACGTGGCCGCGGCGCCGCGGCCACCGACCCGCCGAAGGCGCGGGCGCCGCGCAGCAGATCGGCGAGTTTCTCCTGATCGGCGAGGAAGGCATCGTGGCCGAACACCGAATCGAGCGTCCACAGCGACGACTGCGCACCGGCGGCCTGGAGTTCGCGGTGCAGCTCCACCTGCAGGCCCCACGGGAAGAGCATGTCGCCGGGCACACCCACCACGATGGTGTCGGCGCTCACCCGTTCGAGCGCGGCGCGGCGCGCGTGTGCGTCCACCCCGATCGATCCGCGATCGATCGCCTCACTGAGGAAGAGGAACGTGCGCACCGGGAACCGTTCCGCGAAGCGGCGGCCGTGGAAGTCGAGGTAGTCGGCCACCGGCGGCCGATCGAGGCCGGGTGTGAAGCTGCCGAAGCGGGTGTCGAGTTCGATGCGGCCGCGGTAGGTGAGCATGCCGAGCTGGCGCGCTCGAATCATGCCGGTCGTCACGTCGCCGTTCCGCAGGCCGTCGCGCACGAGCTCGCGCTGCAGGTGGCGGGTGGCCGTGCCCCAGCCGTCGGGCCGCAGCCCGGCCGAGATCGTGATGAGCGTGCGACAGCGATCCGGATAACGCGTGGCGAACGCCACGCCCACCATGCCGCCGAGGCTCGCGCCCACGAACGTCACGGGCGTGGTGCAGCCGATGCCGTCGAGCCACGCGGCCACGAGATCGGCGAGGCCCAGCACCGAGAGACCCGCGCTGGATGTCTCGAAGCCCTGCCACGTGGAGCCGTTGCCGGGCCAGCACGGACAGACAACCGTGGTGCTCGTGACGTCGATGAGGTCGGGTGCGAAGAGGGCCGGCCACCAGGGTTCGGTGCCGCCGGCCTCGTCGGCCCGGCCATCGCCGAGCGGGAAGGGCGATGCGGTGATGCCGCCGACCACGACCGTGACCGGCGCGGTGCCGAGCGGCGGCCCGTAGGCCCAGCCGGCCAGCGAGACATCCGCGAGCGCATGGCCCTCGATCGTCATCGTGGCGCACGTCACCTCGTGCCGCCGCGGCATGGCGGCGGCCGTGACTGCTGGAGCGATGACGGGCGGCGTGGACATCGGCGTACCTCTCGCCGGTAGCCTATATCACACAGCAACGTATCTACATTGGTGGATTAGTGATGAGTCAGGGAACAGGGACTAGGGACTAGGGACTAGGGACTAGGGACTAGGGACTAGGGAACAGGCCTCGGGGACCAGGTAATGGGTCCAGGCGGGGCGGGGGGCTCGGGTCAGCCGGCGATAGCGTTCACGAGGGCACGGCATTCGGCCGCGGCCAGGGGACGCGCGGCGCCGGCGGCGGCGTTCTCGGCCATGTTCCGCGGCGTGCCCGTGCCGGGAATCGTGCAGGTGACTGCGGGATGCGCCAGCACGAAGCGCAGCGCGAGCTGCGCCCAGCTCGTGGCGCCGGCGTCGGTGGCCCAGCCGGGAAGCGCGCGGCCGCGCAGGCGGCGCAGCAGGCCGCCGCCGCCGAACGGCATGTTCACGAGCACCGCCACGCCCTTCTCCTGCGCGAGCGGCAGGAGCCGTGCTTCCACCTCGCGGTCGTCCACCGCGTAGTTGATCTGCAGGAAGTCCACGGGCTCGGCGCGGAGCACCGCTTCCACGTCGCGATAGGCCGACGGCGTGTAGTGGGTGATGCCCACGTAGCGGATGCGGCCTTCGTCCTTCCAGCGGCGCAGGGTGGGCAGGTGCGTCCGCCAGTCCACCAGGTTGTGGATCTGCATCAGATCGATGGTGGATGCGCGCAGCAGGCGGAACGAGGCCTCCATCTGCGCGAGCCCGGCCTCGCGGCCCGTCGTCCACACCTTCGTGGCGAGGAAGACCTTCGGGCGCGGCGTGCGTGCCGCCAGCAGCTCACCTGTTGTCTCTTCGGCGCGCCCGTACATCGGCGAGCTGTCGATGACGCTGCCCCCGGCGGCGACGAGCGCGTCGACGACGCCCGGCAGTGCCTTGTAGTCCGCGGAGCCCGGCCCCACATCGAAGCCACGGTAGGTGCCGAGGCCCACGACGGGCAGGCGCTCACCCGACGACGGAATGGGACGTGTGCTCATGCGAATCGGCGGCGGTGGCTGCGCGTGCAGCCGCGCGGCGGCAGCCATCGTGAGGGCCGCCTGCGCAAGCAGGGCGCGACGCGAGAGCGAGTGAGCGGGCCGCATGCCGCTTTGGACGCCGGGTGCGCCGAGCCGGCCTCATGGGCACCGGCGGCTCAGCGGTGGAGCGCCACGAAGTCGCCCACGGTGACCGCGTCGCTCGTGCGTTCGATGCGGATCGTGGCCGAGTCGGCGCGCACCGCCACGATGATGGCGTCGGCAATCGCCTGCACCGGCCCGCGATCGCCGAGCGCCCGGCGGAAGACCGTGAGGCGCTGGCCGCGTTCGGCGCCGGCGCTCGTGCCGCGGTCGATCACCATGAGCGCGCGCGCCGCGCCGAGCGTCTGGCCGTGTTCGCCGAGCACGATGTGCGCCGGGTCGTCGAACTGCGGCGCGCCGAGGCCCTTGGCCGTCATCACGGGCAGCGCGTCGAAGGGCTCCACGGCGTCGCCGGCGAAGAGCTCGCCGCAGGTGTAGACGACCACCGCGACCGACGAGAGCGGACCCACCTCGACGATCTGGATGAGACCGGCCGTCTGCTCGCCGAAGCTGGCGCGGTTCTTCGGCTGCGCCTTGTCGCCGATGCGGAAGTTCCGGCGCACCACCAGGTTCTGGCCGCTGACGAGGCCGATATCGGCGCCGACGTCGAGCACGAGCACGTCGCCGTTCCCGTAGAGCGTGCGCGACGGCTCGTCGCGGTGCGCGATGAGCTTGCCGATCGACAGCGCGGCGTCGTTCGAGCGGCCCGGCCCGCACACCGACGCCAGCACGTCCTTGGGCAGCGGCACGATCGTGGGACGCCGCGGCGCTTCGAGTTTCACGGCCGGCACGGGCGGCGGAGGCGGCGGCATCGGGTTCGCTGCGACGACCTGCACGGATTCGGTGAGCTGCGCCACCTGGAGCTGGGCATCCAGCAGGAACACATCGCTCGGGCGGAGCGTGACGCCGGCCCGCGTCTCCGGCGCGAAGCCGGAGAGCGAGAAGGTCACGGCGTAGTTGCCGGGCGGAAGCGGCGGCGAGAGGTACTGACCCACGCCGTCGGTCACGACGTTCACGGGCGCGGTGCCCGGCGCGGCCGGCGTCATGGTGACGGTGACGCCTGGAAGCGCGCCGCCCGATCCGTCGGTCACGCGGCCCGTCAGGGTGGCGCGTTCTTCCTGCGCGGCGACGGGCGACGGCAGGGACGTCAGCAGCACGGCGGTCACGGCGAGGGCGATGGGTCGGAAGCTCACAGTTGTCTTCTCGGCGCGTCGCCGGATGGCCTGTAGCCGCGCACTAGGGCCGGCGGGCCGTCATGTTGAGTCTCCAGTAGTCAAGGGTGAAGGGCGGATCGGTCGCGGCCGCGCGCGCGGTGACCTCGTCGATGAAGGGCGCGTGCAGGGCCTGCGGCAGCCGCGCCAGGTGCGGATGGTAGATGACGGTCGTGACGAAGGCCTTGTAGTCGTCCGCCGAGGCGAGCGTGGTCGGCGCGGCTTCGAGATGGGCGTCGATGTCGACGAAGCCAGCCTGCGCCAGGCGGTCCGCTGTGTCTTCCGCGGAGGCGAACTGCCACACGCCGGTCCAGTCCGCGAAGTGCGGCGCGAACGGCGCCTCGTGCATCACGGCCTCGGCGAGCGCGTGGGCCGCGGCGAGGTTCGGGCCGCCGCCGCACTGCGCGTGCAGACGTCCGCCGGGCGCGAGCGCGCGGTGGATGTTGGCGAAGAGCGCGGCGTGATCGTCGATCCAGTGGAACGTCGCCGTGCTGAAGACCACGTCGGCCCCGCCGTCCATCGGCAGATCGGGCAGCGCTGCCTGCACGAACGACACCCGCGGGCCGAACGCGGGGCGCAGGTTGGTGCGCGCGACCACCAGCATGTTCCACGACCGATCGAGCGCGACGACGTGCCCGCGCGGCAGGCGCTCGGCGAGCGCGGCGGTCAGGCGTCCGCTGCCGCAGCCGGCATCGATGACCCGTTCGTCGCCCTCGAGCGCCAGCCGGGTGAGCACCCGATGCCCCCAGCTCGTCTGCGGGGCCGACACCTGGTGATACGACGTGGCGTTCCACTCGCGCGGCGATGCGTTCATGGCGTGACCCACGCGTAGCAGTACTGGTCGTGCACCACGCCGTGTTTCAGGAAACTCTTCCGGCGCACCCCTTCGCGCAAGTAGCCGGCCTTCTCGAGCACGCGGCACGACCGCGTGTTCGACGCGATGACGAAGGCTTCGAGCCGCACCACGTCGAAGGTCTCCACCGCGTAGCGTGTCGTGAGGGCGAGCGCCTCGGGCGCGATGCCGCGGCCCCAGTACGTCTCGCCCAGCCAGTACCCGATCTCGGCCGTCTTCCGCTCGTTGCCGCGTCCGGGAATCACCCCCGTGCCGCCGCAGACCTCGCCGTCCACCACGACGGCGAGCGCCGTCGGCGGCATGCCGCCGGCGGCGTATTCGATGAAGGCGCGCCCGTCGGCGACGGTGTAGGGGTGGGGAAAGACGTCACGCAGCTGCGCGGCCACTTCGGGGTTGTTGGCGTGGCGCACGAGCGACGGCAGATCGGCCGGCAGCCAGGGCCGCACCTGGCAGCGGACGCCCTGCAGCGGGAACACGGGGACGGCGGCGGACATGGCCCATGGTAAACGGCGCGCGGCCGGCGCTGCGTCATTTCGACGCACGCGCGGCCGGCGGGCATCTGCGCCACAATGACGCCATGCGACCCCGACTGCTTGCCGCCACCGGGTTCATGGTCTGTGCGCTGCTCGGGCTCCGGGCCCAGACACCGGTGCAGGTGCTGCCCACGCCGGCCGGAGCCGACGCCGGGATGTATTCGCTCACGACGGCCGCCGACGGCCGCACGTACCTCGTGTGGATCGAGCCGGTGCCCGCCGGCGGCCACGCGCTCAAGTTCTCGCGGCTCGACGGCGCCGCCTGGCAGCCCGCCGTGCAGATCGCGCACGGCGCCAACTGGTTCGTCAACTGGGCTGACCATCCGTCGCTGACCGCCGCGCCCGACGGCCGGCTCTACGTGCACTGGCTCGTCAACACGGGCAAGAAGACGGGTTCCTACGGCTACGGGATCCGCGTCGCGACCTCCACGGACAAGGGCGCGTCGTGGGCCACGCAGTTCGAGGAAGGCTTCCAGAACGTCTCCGACTACGCCGGCTTCCTCTCGTTCCTGCCCACCGCGCGCGGCGTGGACGCGGTGTACCTCACGCCGCTCCATCCCGACGACGGCTCGAGCGACGAGCACGAACACGTGAAGACGGTCGGCATTGCGCGCTTCGGTCCCGACGGCAGGGAAGTGTCGCGCCAGATCGTGGATCAGGATGCCTGCTCCTGCTGCAGCACCGACATGGCGGAGACGTCCGAGGGCCCGATCGCCGTCTATCGTGATCACGAGGCGGGCGAAATTCGCGACATCTCGATCGTGCGCCGCGTGAACGGCACGTGGACGGCGCCGGCGCCGGTGCACCGCGATGGCTGGAAGATCGGCGGCTGCCCCACGAACGGTCCGGCCGTAGCGGCGCTGGGCCGCGAGGTCGCGGTGGCCTGGTTCACCGCGGCCGGAAACGAGGCGCGCGTGAAGATCGCGTTCTCGAACGATGCGGGCGCCACGTTCTCGGCGCCGATCGTCGTGGACGACGGCACGCCCGTGGGCTGGCCCGACGTGGTGCTGCTCGAGGATGGCCGCGCGCTCGTCACGTGGCTGGAGAAGACGGCCGACGGCGTGGGCGACGTCCGCATGCGGGCCGTGACGCGCGCCGGCCGGCAGACGGCGCTCATCGTGGCCACCGCGTCGAGCGGGCGTGCCACCGGCATTCCGATGATGGCGCGCGTGGGCGCCGATGTGGTCGTGGCGTGGCGGCAGGGCACGGTGAAGACCGCGCGTGTGACCGTGCCGGCCTCCGAGGCCACCCGCCGATAGCGGCGGGCGCGCCCGGTGGCGCGCCGAGACCGACAGATGCCTGGCACCGCCGTGACCCCCGCCCCCGCCCGCGCCGCGCTCGTCGTGCTGCCGTGGCTCGTGCGCCTGCGCTGGGTGTCGGTCGTGGCGCTGGCCCTCGCCGTGCTCGCGGCCGGCACGCTCTGGGGCGTGCACGTGCCGGTCGGGCCGATTGCCACGCTGCTGGCGGCCCTGGCCGCCACCAACGCGGTGCTGGCGTTCCAGCTGCGTTCGCCCGACCCGAGCCGCGTCGTCATCGGCGGCTCGCTGCTCGTCGACAGCTTCCTGCTCACCGGCATCCTGTACTTCGTCGGCGGGCCGATGAATCCGTTCAGCACGGTCTACCTCGTGGGCATCACGCTCGCCGCCGTGACCCTCGGACACCGCTGGGCGGTGGCGCTTGCCGGCGTGTCGGTGGCGCTCTACGCGCTCACGTTCTTCTGGCACCAGCCGCTGCACTACACGGACGCGGCATCGGCCGAACACACGCTCACGCTGCATCTGGCCGGCATGTGGGTGGCGCTCTCGGCAGCGGCCGGGCTCATCGCGCACTTCGTGGGCCGCGTGTCGGAGGCGCTCGCGCAACGCGAGGCGGAACTCGACGACGCCCGCGCCGCCACGGCGCGCAGTGAACGCCTGGCGGCGCTGCTCTCGCTCGGCGCCGGCGCGGCGCACGAACTGGCCACGCCGCTCAGCACCATCCGCACGGCGTCGGTGGAACTCGAACGCGCCGCGGGCGGATCGGCCGATACGGCGGCCGCCGAGTATCTGCGTGTCATCCGCCGCGAGATCGACCGCTGCACGCACGTGCTCGATCAGATGAGCGGCCGCGCGGCGTCGGCCTCGGCGGCGGATGCCGAGATCGCCGTTGCCCGGCTCGTGGACGACGTGCGCGCGCGCGTCGGCGAGGCGCGGGCGCGACGGCTGGATGTGGCGCTGCCGGCGGTGCCGCGGCCCATCGCGGCGCCGGCCGAGCCGCTGCGTCAGGCCGTCGTGGCGCTCGTGCAGAACGCCTTCGATGCCTCGTCGTCCGATCAGTCTGTGCTCCTCAAAGTGGAGCAGGCCGGTGGCGTGCGTCTCGAGGTCGTCGATCACGGCCACGGCATGCCGCCCGACACGGCGGCGCGTGCCGGCGAGCCGTTCTTCACGACCAAACCGTACGGGGCCGGCCTCGGGCTCGGGTTGTTCCTGGCGCGCGCTTTCGCCGACCAGATGGGCGGCACGCTGACCGTGCAGTCGAACGTCGGCCACGGGACATCCGTGGTGCTGGAGTTGCCCGCGCGATGAAGGACGCCTCCCGAATCCTGCAGACCGTGCTCGTCGTCGAAGACGACGAGTCGTTCCGGACGATGCTCGTCTCGGCGCTCGAACGCCGCGGCTACGACGCTCGCGGTGTTGGCGACGGCGACAGCGCCATCGCCCTCGCGCGGCACGACAGCCCCGAGATGGCCGTCGTGGACTTGCGCCTGCCCGACATGTCGGGGCTCGATGTCGTGCGCGAACTGAAGGCGATCGATCCGGCGACCGCGGTGGTCGTGCTGACCGGCTACGGCAGCATCGCGACCGCGCTCGAAGCCATCCGACTCGGCGCCGTGCACTACCTGACGAAGCCCACGGACGCCGACCGCGTGCTCGAGGCGTTCGAACATGGCCTGGCGGCCCGTCCGCGGGAACTCGCGCTCGACACGCCGTCGCTCGCCAGGGTCGAGTGGGAACACATCCAGCGGGTGCTCGCCGATTGCGGCGGCAACATCTCGGAAGCCGCGCGCACGCTCTCGATGCACCGCCGGTCGCTGCAGCGCAAGCTGGCGAAGTTCCCCGTGCC
>CADEFD010000141.1:2216-13665 GCA_902826515.1 uncultured Acidobacteriota bacterium | reverse complement strand
GGCAGGCGTTCGCCGGCCGGCGGATCGGGCGTGCGCGCGGGCGTATTGGCGGGCGCCGTCACCAGCAGTTCATTCGACGGCGCGCTGACGCCGCAGGCGTTCGACGCCACGATGTTCACGTAGTAGCTGCCGGGCGGGATGCCGAGCGTGAAGGCGAGCGCGGTGAGCGGGAGCTGGATGGGCGGGTTTGGATCGTTCGGCACGAAGCTCGCGCGCACCGTGTAGGTGGTGGCCTGGCCGCCGTTGCCGGCGTTCCAGGCGAGGAAGCCGAGCGTGCCGCGCACGATCTGCGTGAAGTTCGTGGGCGCGCCCGGCGTGTAGCAGCCGGCGCGGATGTGCACCAGCACCTCGTTGCTCGGCACGCTCCAGGCGCTGCCGTTGGCGGCGAGGATCCGCACCCAGTAGTCGCCGGCGCCGATTCCGGCGGCGGTGAACGCCGGCACGAGTTCCGGCATCTTGCCGTACAGCTGGCCGTCGCTCACGAACGGCAGGCGCAGGATCGGGTTGCCCGGGGTGATGCTCGCTTCGAGGATGTAGTTGGTGATAATGCCGGTGCCGTGCGTCCACTGCAGGCTGACGCCGCCGCCGGGACTCACCACGTAGCTGAGGTTGGAGGGCGCGCCGGGCGTGGCCTGGCGGGCGGCGAGCCGCGGCACCCCGAACACCACGGCCGCGATCATCACGGCGCACATCGTCAGCAGTCGAACCTGTCTCACGGGAACTCTCCTCGAAAGGGGGCGCGGGTCAGCGCGCCTGTGTCGTGCGGCGGGGGCGGCGCGACCGCCGACCAGAATACTCCGGGAAGGCGCGGGCGACGTTTTCTTCGGGAATATCCCGCCATGCGCCGGGCGCGAGATCCGCGAGCTCGAGGCCGCCGATCCGGATGCGCGTGAGGCGCGTCACCTCGTGGCCGGCTGCCGCGAAGAGCCGGCGGATTTCGCGATTCCGTCCCTCGCAGAGCACGACCGTCAGATGGGTCTCGCGGCCCGAGGCCTTGCGCACCCGAATCGCCGTGGGCTGGAGCCACTCGCCGTCCACGTCCACGCCCTGCTCGAGCGCCGCGGCCGCGTCCGGTGTGAGCTCGCCGCGCACGGTCACCACGTACTCACGTTCCACGCCGCTCGCAGGATCGGTGAGCCACGCGCCGAAGCGCGTGTCGTTCGTGCAGAGGAGCAGGCCCGTGGAGGCGAGGTCTAGGCGGCCGACGGGGGCGAGGCCATCACCGGCCTCGGCGATGAGGGCATACACCGTGGGCCGGCCGTCCGGATCGTGGCGCGTCGTGACGACGCCACGCGGCTTGTGCAGCGCGATGGTGCGTCTGGCCGGGGCTTTTGCCGCCGCGCCGTCGATGACGAGGGCCGTGGTTTCAGGCACCACCCGGTGCCCGGGGTCGCGGACGATCCGGCCGTTCACCCGCACCCGGCCGGCGAGCACGAGCGCAATCGCCTCGGAGCGCGAGGCGAGGCCGAGCTTCGACATCGCCCGCGCCAGCGCCACCTCGCCGCGCGGCGCGGCCGGCCTCACGAGCGGTAGTTGCCGAACTGCAGCGCCACGCCGAAGTCGTGTCCGCGCAGCGCGGCCATGGCCGCCTGCAGGTCGTCCTTCGAGGCCGAGGCGACGCGGAGCTGGTCGCCCTGAATCGACGCCTGCACCTTCTTCATCTTCGCGTCCTTGAGGAACTTGACGATCTCGCGCGCGGCATCACTCGGCACGCCCTGCTGGAGCGTGATGACCTGGCGGTACGAACCGGCCGAGGCGGGCTCCGGATCACCGGGCTTCATGTTCTTCACCGGCACGTTGCGGCGCACGAGGCGCGTCTGCAGCACTTCCCAGACCGCGCCGAGCTTGAAGGCGTCTTCGGCGGTGAGGGTCAGCGTGCCGGCCTTCTGGTCGAGTTCGATCTCGGCCGTCGAGCCCTTGAAGTCGTACCGCTGGCCGATCTCCTTCTTCGCCTGGTTGACCGCGTTGTCCACTTCCTGGAGATCGACGTTGGAGGTGACGTCGAATGAATACGTCTGCGCCATGCCGCGATCGTAGCTGATCCGCGCGTCCCCCGGCGACTCCACCGCGGCCCGGCGGGCCCGGCCTATACTCCGGACGTGGCCGCCCTTCCGCTCGTGCTCGTCGTCGATGACTACGCCGACGCCCGGGCGATGTATGCAGCCTGGCTGCAGGTGTCGGGCTACCGCGTGGTCGAAGCCAGCACCGCGGCCGACGCCCTGGCGCTCGCCCGCGCCGAACCGCCCGCGGTAGTGCTGATGGACCTGTCCCTGCCGGGCGTGGACGGCATCGAAGCCACGCGCCAGCTCAAGGCCGACCCGCGCACCGAGCACGTGCCGGTCGTCGCCATCACCGGCCACGTCGAGGCGCATGTGAGGGAGGCCGCCACGGCCGCCGGCTGCGATGCCTTCATCATCAAGCCGAGCCCGGCGCCCGAGGTGGTGAACGCGATCGCCCGGCTCATCGGCGGGCCCGACCCAGGAGCCGCCTCGTGAGCGGGGCGGCGGTGCGGGCGCTGCGCGTCACGCGGCTCGTGGACGGCGCCGGCGGCGAGGTGGACGACCAGGTGGCCGTCGAAGAGCCGCTCGAGGTGCGGGTGAACGGGGCGCCGTTTGCCGTCATCATGCGCACGCCCGGCCAGGACGTGCCGCTCGCGGCCGGGTTCCTGCTCGCGGAAGACGTGGTGCGCGCAGCCGACGACATCGCGTCGATTGAACAGTGCGACGACGTGGACGCCGAGGCCCGCGGCAACGTGCTGAACGTGACGGTCACCGGCGAGGCGGCCGAGCGCGTGGCGGCGCGGCTCAGCGAGCGCCGCCAGATCATCACGACGGCTGCGTGCGGGCTGTGCGGCCGGCGCACCATCGAGTCGATCCGCGCGCGCGTCACGAGTGTGGGAGGGGCCTGGACGGTGCCCGCGGCCGTCGTGTCGCGGCTGCCCGGCGCCCTGCGCGAGGCGCAGGCCGCCTTCGCCCTCACCGGCGGCATCCACGCCTCGGCCCTCTGCGACCTCGACGGGCGCGTGCGGCTGGCCGCCGAAGACGTCGGCCGCCACAACGCGCTCGACAAGATCGTCGGCCGGGCGCTGCTCGAGGGCCAGGTGCCGCTCGACCGCGCGCTGCTCGTCGTGAGCGGACGGTCGTCATACGAACTCGTGCAGAAGGCGCTGCTGGCCGGCGTGCCGCTCGTGGCCGGGGTGTCGGCGCCGTCGAGCCTCGCCGTGGATCTCGCGCGCGAGACCGGCATCACGCTCTGCGGCTTCGTGCGCGGGACGTCGATGAACGTCTACACGCACCCGCACCGCATCACGCGCTGACCGGCCGTGCCCGCGGCAGGAACTGCGCGAGGTCGCTCAGGCCCTTGAGGCCGGCGAAGACGGCGAAGAACGTCCACGCCTCGTCGAAGATCGCAAACGCGATCATGCCGGCGATGATGCTGAGATGGACGAGCACGACGCGGCCCAGCAGATGGCCGGCGCGTTCGGTCACACGCTCCAGGGGCCACTGCTCGAGCGTCCACAGGTCGAACCCGAACGCCAGTCCCTGCATCACGAGCAGCACGAAGAACGCCTGTTCGAGCGCCGCCAGATCCGGCGCCGACTTGAGCACGAGCAGCAGCACCATGCCGAGGAACAGGCCGTGCGCGAGGTTGAAGGCGAGCGTGATGCCGAAGAACTGGCCGGGTGACTTGACCTCCTTCGGCAGGCGCTCCCTGAGCGCCGCGCGCCAGCGCTGGTGCAGCAACAGGCGCAGGGCCACGAGCGCGGCGGCGATCAGGTTCTCGAACCAGTAGACGCCGAGGGCGGTGGACCACGACCAGTCGCCGGCCACGAGGCCGACAAACGGCAACGAGTTCACGCCGAGGGTCTCGACGAGGCGGATGAGGCGCGCGACCACGCGCGTCAGCTTCGCACAGCCGTCGCGTGGCAGCTAGATGGCCGCGACCGCCGGGGCGGGCTGGCAGCGCGGACACCAGTAGACGCGGCGGGTGAGCGGCGCCTCGGCGGCGGACTCGATCGGCGTGCCACACCGGCGGCACGGCTGCCCGGTGCGCTGATACACCCACACGGCTTCGTCCGGTGACAGCCGTCCGGTCGTCACGCGCCGCCCGGCGCCGACACGCGCGTTGGCCCTGAGCAGCACGACGGCGCGCTGCACGAGGGCCGCGCACTGCTCGGAGCTGAGCGTCCCCGCGGACGTGCGCGGATGGACGCCGGCCAGGAAGAGCAGCTCCGAGCGGAACACGTTGCCGATGCCGGCGGCCACGCGCTGATTGAGCAGCACGTCGCCAATCGCGCGCGCCCCTTCAGCGGCGAGCCGCGCGGCCACGGCGGCGACGTCGAGCGCCGGGCTGAGCAGGTCCGGGCCGAGGGTGGCCACGGCGGCAATGCGCGACGGGTCGTGCCCCGGCACGAGTTCGGCGTCGTAGACGTCGAACGCCACGGCGATCCACGGCGCGGTGTCGAGCCGCAGGCGCATGCGCCGCGGCGCGCGCTGCCAGCGTTCGCCCGGGCGGTAGAGATGCCACGAGCCGTGCATCCGCATGTGCGTGCGCAGCAGCAGGCCGCCCGAGAACACGAACACGAGATGTTTGCCGTGCGCCACGGCACGATCGACGGTGCGGCCGGTCACGGGGTGGTCGTCGTGCACGGCCGCCACGGGCGCAAGTTCCGAGACGAAGCCGGTCACGGTCTCGCCGGCCAGGGCCTGATGCAGCACCGCCGCGGCGCGGGCGATCGTGTCGCCTTCAGGCATCGGCGGCCTCGTCGTCGTGCAGTGCCGGGTCATCGACGGCAGCCGGCGTGGTGCGGCGCGCCACGCGCAGTTGCAGTCCGCCCGACGTGATGTCGAACCCGGCCTCGACGAACGCCGCCGTCACGGGACTCGCCACCGCCGGTTCGCCGTTGACCTCCGCGATGAGCCAGCCGCGGCGATCCGCGAGCGACGTCTCGGCGAGGCGCACGAGCTCGCGGGCGAGCGCTCGCGCGCGCCGGCCGCGATCGGGTTCCTCGGCCGGCAACGCCACGAGGAGCTGCCGATCGCCTCTGGCGATCCACGCCGTGGCATGGCCGTCCACGAGCACCACGCGCGCGCCGCCCACGCGGCTGGCGCGCAGGGTCGCCGAGCCGTTCCATGCGGGCCAGTCCACGACGGCGCCGTACGGGTTGGCGGGATCGGTGGCCGAGAGCGTGACGGCCCGCGGCTCGCTTGCCGGATCGCGTTCCGCGCGCAGCCGATCGAGCGCGCCCGGCTCGGCGAACTGCGCGCCGCCGAGGCCGGCCACGAAGTAGCCGCGGCGCACGCGGCCGGTGTCTTCGAGCCGCCGCAGCACGGCGTAAAGGGCGCTGAAGCCGCCCGGCACCGGCTCGAGCGCCGTCACCTCGCGGGTGACGATGCCGTGGCGCGTGAGCATCTGGCGCGTGAGCGCGGCGGCCCGCGCCGTGGGGTTGTCGGCGCCGGACGTCTCGACGAGTGACCAGCGACCCTCGGCCGAGGGCGGCAGCAGGCGGCGCGAGCGGAAGCGATGCGCGCGCGGCTGACGGCGGCCGCGTTCAGGGCCCGCGACGTAGGCACGCAGCGCATGCAGCGTGTCGTTCGTGACGAGGCCGCGCCATACGAGGCCCCACAGGGCATCCACGGTGTCCTGCGGGAAGCCGCCGCCTGCCGCCTCGTGCACGGCGCCGAAGAACGACGCGCCCCGGCGCGCGAGGAAGGCGACGATGTGAGTCTCGCGTTCGAGCAGTCCGCCCTCGCCGTCGGCCGGCGCCGTGAGCAGCGCGCGCTGGTCCGCGAGGAACAGCCGGATGCGGCCGTCGCGTTCGCCCACGGGCTCGGCCCCCGTCCACACCACTTCGCCGGCGGCGATGAGCGTGTCGAGGAGCGACGGCGTGTAGTCGGCCACCCGCGCCGGCAGGATCTCGCGTTCGACGACCGAGGCGAGGAGCGGCGCACCCTGGAGCTGCTCGATGGCGTCGAGCAGCGCGTCGAGGCCGCGGCGCGGCGCGGTCACGCCGTGCCAGGCGGCGAGGAAGCGGCCGAGCACCTCGGGCTCCACCGGCTCGACGTCCTTGCGCAGGGCGGCGAGCGAGCGGCGGCGCAGCGTGCGCAGCACGTCCTGGTCGCACCACTCGCGGCCGTGGCCGCCGGGGCGGAACTCGCCTTCGACGACGCGTCCGGTGGTCGCCAGCCGCTGCAGCGTGGCGTCCACGACCGATACGCCGAGGCCGAAACGTGCCGCCGCATCCGCCGCCGTGAACGGCCCGTGCGTGCGCGCATAGCGCCGCACCAGATCGCCGATGGCATCGGCGGAGGGCTCGAGCAGCGAGGCCGGCAGCCCCTGCGGCAGCGGCGTGCCGAGGCCGTCGCGGTACCGCGCGGCATCTTCCACGGCGATGAGCCGCGTTTCGCCGGCCAGCCGGATCGGCACCGCGCGCCTGGCCGCCACGAGGGCCTCGATGGCCGCGCCCGCGACGCCAGGCAGCGCGCGGGCCTCGATCTCGGCGGCCGAGAGATCGCCGAGCCGGAGCAGCAGGTCGTGCACGCCGTCGGTGGACTTCACGTGCAGGCGCGGGCTCGTCTGCTGCAGGTCCGTCTCGATCGTGGCGAGCGCCTCGACGTCGACGAGCGTGCGCAGTTCGCCCTCGCCGATGAGCGCGGCGAGCTCCGTCTGATCGACCGACAGCGCATGCGCGCGCCGCTCGGCCAGCGGCGCATCGCCGTCGTACATGTAGTTGGCGACGTAGCCGAAGAGCAGCGACGCGGCAAACGGCGACGACGTGCGGGCATCGACCGTGGCGACGCGCACGGTGCGGCTGCGCACCTTCGTGAGCAGATCAACGAGCGCCGGCAGATCGAAGACATCGCGCAGGCACTCGCGGTAGGCCTCGAGCACGATCGGGAACGAACCGAACCGGGCCGCCACGGCCAGCAGGTCGGCCGCCCGCTTGCGCTGCTGCCAGAGCGGTGCCCGCTGGCCCGGCCGCCGGCGCGGCAGCAGCAGCGCGCGTCCTGCGGCTTCGCGGAAGCGCGCCGAGAACATCGCCGTGCCGCCGAGGCGCGCCACGACGAGCGCGTCCACCTCGTCGGGATCGGGGATGAGGAGCGTCGAGTCCGGCGGTTCGTCGCCTTCGGGAATCCGCACCACGAAGCCGTCGTCCGCCCACATCACGTCGGCGTCGATGCCGCGTTCCCGCTGCAGCCGCTCGGCCACCGCCATCGCCCACGGCGCGTGCACGCGGCTGCCGAAGGGCGAGAGCACCGACAGGCGCCAGTCGCCGACGTCGTCGGTCGATCGTTCGACGACGATGGTCCGATCGTCGGGCACGGCGCCCACGGCGCGCTGCTGGTCGTCGAGGTACTGCAGCAGGTTGGTGGCGGCGCCGGCCGTGAGGCCGTGCCGCTCGGTGAGCCGTGTCATCGCCGCCGCGGGCGTGGCCGCGGCGAGTTCGCGCGTCAGCTTGCCGATGGCGCGCCCGAGTTCGATCGGCCGGCCGGGCCCTTCGCCCTTCCAGAAGGGCATCTTGCCGGGTTCACCCGGTGCCGGCGAGACGAGCACGCGGTCGTGGGTGATCTGCTCGATGCGCCAGGTGGACGCGCCGAGCAGGAAGGTCTCGCCGGCGCGGGCTTCGAACACCATCTCTTCGTCGAGTTCGCCGACGCGCGCGGCATCGCGGCTGCCATCGGCCAGGAACACGCCGTAGAGGCCGCGGTCGGGAATCGTCCCGGCATTCGCGATGACCACACGTTTGGCGCCCTGGCGCGCGACGACGGTGCCGTTCACCCGGTCCCACGTGATCCGCGGCCGCAGCTCGGCGAATTCGTCCGACGGATAGCGGCCCGAGAGCATGTCGAGCACGCCGTCGAAGACGCGGCGGTTGAGCGTGGCAAACGGCGCCGACTGGCGCACGAGGCGGTAGAGATCGTCCACCGTCCAGTGGTCCATCGCGGTCACCGCGACGATCTGCTGCGCCAGCACGTCGAGCGGGTTGCGCGGCATGCGCGAGGGTTCGACCTCGCCGGCCGTCATGGCGGCCGACACCGCGGCGGATGCCAGCAGATCGCCGCGGAACTTCGGGAAGATGACCCCTTCGCTCGTTTCGCCCACCTGGTGACCGGCGCGGCCGATGCGCTGCAGGCCGCTTGCGACCGACGGCGGCGCCTCGATCTGCACGACCAGATCGATGGCGCCCATGTCGATGCCGAGTTCGAGCGACGACGTGGCCACGAGCGCCCGCAGCCGGCCGCTCTTGAGCAGGTCTTCGATCTCGGTGCGCTGCGCCCGCGCGAGCGAGCCGTGATGGGCGCGCACGAGCGTCTCGCCGGCCAGTTCGTTGAGCGCCGCGGCGAGGCGTTCGGCCAGGCGCCGGCTGTTCACGAAGAGCAGCGTCGAGCGATGCGCCTGGATGAGTTCGAGCAGGCGCGGATGGATCGACGTCCAGATCGTCTGCACCGGCGCCTTCGAGACCGGGCCGCTCGTGGGCTCCGTGCGCTGGCCCACCTTGGCCATGTCGGCGATCGGCACGTCCACGGTGATGGCGAGCGTCTTCGGCACCCGCGCGTCCACGATCGTGACCGGACGCGCCGCCGGCGGCGCGTCGAGGGCGAACTCGGCGGCGAGCGCCGCCTCGGGCGTCTGCGCGGCGCGTGCCGCGCGTCCGGAGCGCATACGCGCGGCCTCGTGGCCGCCGAGGAAGAGCGCGATCTCGTCGAGGTTCTTCTGCGTCGCCGACAGGCCCACGCGCTGCATCGGCCGGCCGGTCAGCATGGCCAGGCGTTCGAGCGACAGCGCGAGATGGGCGCCCCGTTTGGTCGAGACGAGCGCGTGGATCTCGTCGATGATGACCGTGTCCACGGCGCGCAGCCGGTCGCGGGCGTTCGACGTGAGGAGCAGGAAGAGGGATTCCGGCGTCGTGATGAGGATGTCGGCCGGCGCGCGCTGGAACGCCGTGCGCTCGTTCGCCGGTGTGTCGCCGGTGCGGATGGCGACGCTCGGCGCGTGGAACGGCGTGCCGGCGGCCTCCGCCACGTGGGCGATGCCCGAGAGCGGCGCCCGCAGGTTGCGCTCGACGTCCACCGCCAGCGCCTTGAGCGGCGAGATGTAGAGCACCCGGCAGCGGGCGTCACGCGCCGGCACCGGCGCGAACATCAGCCGATCGAGGCACCAGAGGAACGCCGTGAGCGTCTTGCCGGTGCCGGTCGGCGCCAGGATGAGTGCCGAGTCACCGCGGGCGATCGCCGGCCAGCCGAGCGTCTGCGGTCGGGTTGGCGCGGCAAACGACGCCGCGAACCACGCCGCGACGGGCGCGTGAAAGTGTCGCAGGACGTCGGGCCGCATCACCGCTATAATGGACCGGATGTTCGTGCCCGCACCGGCCGTGCTGGCGCAGAACGCCGAGAGGACCGACCAGACACATGGGTGACGCCGCCGAAGGGTTGATTGACGCCGACCTCCGCATTCAGGAGCGGATGGAAGAGCTCGAGCAGGAGCGCCGCGCCGCGCGCAAGACGGGTCCCGCCAAGGATCCGGTGAAGGTGCGCGAACTCGAATCATGCCGGCTCGCGCAGATCGAAATGCGCCGCCAGCTCGAAACCGCCACGCACCCGGCCCGCCGCGAGCAGCTCACGGCTGCCGTGGCCGAGCTCGACCGGCGGATGCAGGCGCTGGCGTAAGCCACCGCCCGCCGCCACGGTCTACCCGTTCGACACGCCGGCAGGCGTGTCCACGCCGAACGGCGCGAGCAGCGCCGTGAGGTGTTCGTCCCCGTTCTTCCGCAGGTGCGCCGGCAGGTCCACGGCCGGCGCCGTCCGCGCCGCCGCGCGCGGCAGCAGCGCCACATACGCCTCGGCCATCAGGTCGAGCGTGTGGCGCGCCATCCAGTAGCGCCGCGCCTCGTCGCCGATCTCCCTGCGCGTCACCGCGCTCCGTCCCAGCACGTCCAGCGTCTCGACGAGCGTCCGGTGTTCGTCGAGGATCGGAATCGCCACCGCCACCGGCGGCGCGCCGGCCGGCCCGAGGGTGCGCCATCCGCGCGGATCCACCACCGGCAGCTCCGGCTGATGCACGAGGTCCGTGATGATCGTCGCGCGTCCGGCCGCCATGGCCCGCCACCACGACGCCGACGTCTCGCCGTTCGATGGCCACCGCATGCAGGCGCAGATGTCGATCGCGGCGAGATACGCGCCCAGTTCCGCGTCGTCCACGAAGCCGGTCAGGTGCACACGGTCGCCGAGCCCGCGCGCCGCCGCATCAGCCGCGACGTCGTAATGTGCCGCCGGCGCACCCACGACGAGCAGGTGCAGGTGCGGCTGACGGTCGCCGAGTGCGGCCATCGCCGCGAGCAGTTCCGGCAGGCGCTTCTCGGGAGTGACGCCGCCCACGGCGCCGACGACGACCGCCCCCTCGGGCACACCGTGCCGCGTCCGGATGTTCGCCGGGCTCACGGCCGGCGGCGGATCGAGCGGGTCGGGCACGCCCATCGGCAGCGAGGCGACCTCGACGCCCCACGTCTCCTGCAGCCGGCGGGCGAGGGCCGGACTGTGCACCACCGCCAGGCGCGCGCCCTGC
Organism: uncultured Acidobacteriota bacterium; assembly: GCA_902826515.1. GTDB lineage: Bacteria > Acidobacteriota > Vicinamibacteria > Vicinamibacterales > UBA2999 > CADEFD01. The sequence goes on along the minus strand of CADEFD010000141.1, from coordinate 3,102 downwards.
AGCACGAGTCGCACGAGCGGCCAGTGGCCGTAGAGCGAGCCGCCGAGCCCGGCCTCGAAGAGCAGCCCCAGGTCGTCCGGGGCGCCGGGATGGCTGGCGCGGAACTCCGCCAGGTAGTCGTCGCGCCGCGGCTTCCAGCGCTGGAGCAGCGACTGCGCCCGCGCCTGGTGGATCTGCGCGTCGTGCAGCACGACCAGCCCGGGATAGCGGAACAGGTAGCCCCACATGTAGTCGTGGCAGCGGGCGTTGCCGAGCTGATAGACCGTGAGGTCGTACGGGCGGCGGCGCGCCATCCAGACGAAGTCGCGGGCCGCGACCACGCCGTCGGCCGGGGGGGCGGCCGATTCGGCGATGACGTCGATCTCGACGCCGCGGGCTCTGAGGCGCGGCAGCACCTCCGCCGAATAGGCGGCGATCCCCGACGACGAGGGGGGCATCGGGCTGAACCACGCCACCCGCAGTCCGCGCGCGCCGGCGGGCGACGACAAATCCTGTGCAGTGCCGGTCGTGGCACCGAGGGGTGGGAGGATCATGAGGGCGGGCACACCAGTAATCGTGGGTAGGGCGTTTGACTGTGCCCAGTGTGGTTGACTACCATCTACGCGACTCTTGCGAAATCCTTCACAAGCGGCGCTCCGGCGCGCCTGCGTCTAACGAACGAGAGAACTATGGAAGGCTGGGGCGGTGTCGCCATCATGGTCGCGCTCGGGGTCGGCTTCGGAGCCGTCAACGTGGCGCTGTCCTATTTTGCGGGCCCGCGGCATCCTACACCCGAAAAAGAAGCGGCGTACGAATGCGGCATGCCGCCGGTCGGGGATGCGCGGGAGCGTCAGTCGGTCAAGTTCTACCTGATCGCGATGATCTTCCTGCTGTTCGACATCGAGGT
>CADEFD010000141.1:0-2116 GCA_902826515.1 uncultured Acidobacteriota bacterium | reverse complement strand
AGTCGGTCAAGTTCTACCTGATCGCGATGATCTTCCTGCTGTTCGACATCGAGGTGGCGTTCCTCGGCCCCTGGGCCATGGCGCTGCGCGATCTCGGCTGGCCCGGCTTCATCCAGATCGCCCTCTTCTTCGCGATTCTCTCGGTGGCGTTCATCTACGTGTGGCGCAAGGGCGTCCTCGACTGGGGTCCGGAAACCGACCCCGACTACGTGCGTCCGCCCAAGCCCGGACCGGCCGTGGTCAAGAGATACAACTATGGGACTGGAAACTGATCTCCCCGAGATTCCGGTACTCACGACCACGCTCGAAAAGGTCGTGACCTGGAGCCGGCGCTCGGCCATCTGGCCGGTGACGTTCGGCCTGGCGTGCTGCGCGATCGAGATGATGGCGATGGCCTCGAGCCGGTACGACATCTCGCGCTTCGGCGCCGAGGTGTTCCGCGGCTCGCCGCGGCAGTCGGACCTGATGATCATCGCCGGCCGCCTGTCGCGCAAGATGGCGCCGGCGCTGCGCCGCATCTACGACCAGATGCCCGAGCCCAAGTGGGTGATCTCGATGGGCGCCTGCGCGTCGTGCGGCGGCGTGTTCGACAACTACTCGATCGTCCAGGGCTCCGATCAGGTCGTGCCGGTGGACGTCTTCATCCCGGGCTGCCCGCCGCGGCCGGAGTCGGTGCTCTACGGCATCGTCCAGCTCCAGAAGAAGATCGACGCGACGAAGCTGAGGGCGTCGTAGCGCCATGATCGACGTGCAGCCCATCATCGACCAGCTCACGGCGCTCGTGCCGGGGGCGGAACTCTCGCCCTGCCCGTCGGCGGATGCCGACGCCACGCCGGCGCTCTGGGTGTCGGCCGCGCACATCGTGCCGGTGGCGCTCGCGCTGCGCGACACGCCCGGCCTCGAGTTCGTCGCCTTCTCGAACGTCACCGCCGTCGACTATCACCCGAAGCGCGCGCCGCGGTTCGACGTGGTCTACCACGTCGTCTCGCCGCATCGCCGCACGCGGCTGCGCCTCAGGGTGCAGCTCGGGCTCGACGAGCCCATCGCGTCGGTCACGTCCGTGTGGGCGGGGGCCGGCTGGTGCGAACGCGAAGTCTACGACCTGTTCGGCATCGTCTTCGACGGCCACGCGGATCTGCGGCGCCTGATGATGACGGAAGACTGGGTCGGCCACCCGCTCCGGAAGGACTATCCGGTGCAGGTGCGGAAGGACGCCCAGACCTACATGCCTCTGCAGATCACCGCCGAGGAGTTCCGGGCGAACATGGAACGCGATCGCTACTCGCGGACGCGTCCCAAGTAAGGCATGACCGCAGGCGACACGGCGCGGCGGGCGCTCGTCATCGAGACGCTCGCGACCACCGCGCGGCTGCATGCGGCGCTCGCGGACGGTCCGGCGGTCGAGGCGATCGCGCGGGCCGGCGACACCCTCGTACAGGTGCTCGCGGCGGGCGGACAGGTGCTGGCGTTCGGCAATGGCGGCAGCGCCGCCGATGCCCAGCACTTCGTGGCGGAGCTGGTGGGGCGGTTCGAGCGCACGCGGCGGGGCTTTCCGGCCGTGGCGCTCACGACCGACCCGAGTATCGTGACGGCCGTGGCGAACGACTTCGGGTTCGAGGCGGTCTTCGCGCGGCAGGTCGAGGCGCTCGGGCGCGCCGGCGACCTGGCGGTGGGCATCACGACGAGCGGCAACTCGCCGAACGTCGTGCGCGGGCTCGAAGCGGCGAAGGCCCGGGGGCTGCGGACGATCGCGCTCACGGGAAACGATGGCGGCGCGGCAGGGCGGCTTGCCGAGGTGCACGTGAACGTCCCGGCGGCGGTGACCGCGCGGGTGCAGGAAGCGCACATGACGGTGCTGCACCTGCTCTGCGCGTTCGTCGATCGGGAAGTGGAAGGCTGAGGATGGCTGAAGTACGCACCGAAACGATGACCGTCAACATGGGGCCCCAGCACCCCAGCACGCACGGCGTGCTGCGGCTCGTGCTCGAGCTCGACGGCGAGACGGTCGTGTCGGTGTCGCCGACGATCGGCTTCCTGCACACCGGCATCGAGAAGACGGCGGAACAGAAGAAGTGGCAGCAGGTGATCCCGCTGGTCGAGCGCATGGACTACCTGG
>CADEFD010000140.1:11160-13837 GCA_902826515.1 uncultured Acidobacteriota bacterium | reverse complement strand
GTGGGCGGGAAGACGTCCTACCAGGCGTAGCGGCTTACCGCGGCGGCGGCGTGCCGGCGGGACGCATGTTGCGGATCGCCGCGATGCGCCAGCCGTCCGCCAGCCGCACCGCCACGATCGACGTCCACATCTGCCGCGTGGCGGCGTCGGGCCCACCCGCGACGATCTCGTAGGGCCCGTCCGCGATCGCGACGTCCGGCGTGAGGAAGCGCACCGCCTCGACGCGGATGCGGCGCTCACCGGGATTCTGCCGCGACGACCGCGCCGTGCCGCTCACAATTGCCGCCTGACCGCGCCGCCACTCACCCGACGTCGTGTACTGGTCTGCGTCCGCGGTGAAGAGCGCCGCCACCGCGGCCGGATCGCGCAGGTCGCGCGCCGCCACGTAGCGGGCCACGAGGTCGCGCACCGATTGCTCGTCGGCCGCCCGCCGCGACGGCTCTGCCGGCTGCGCGCCGAGGAGCGCCGTGCCGAGCAGACAGCACACAGCGAAGGCGATCGGTCGCATCGTGGTCCTCCTCGCGAGCGCGGCCGGGATGGCCGGGGTTCCCCCAGTATCGGCGAGGCGCCGGGTCAGGTCTGCCGCGAGTCCGCGGGGCGACGGGTCGGCGGGCCCGGCTCGGCTGTCCCCTGTCGAGTGCACCGCTCTCGTGCCGTCTGTGGTGCCGGGGCGCCGCTGCCGGGGCGGACGCGGCGAAAAAGCCCGGCATTCCACGGCGGGACGGCGTCCTGGCGGGTCCGCAGCATTGGCAACGAACTTGCCCTTACAGGGGGTGGAGACGCGCACATGTCCACCATCAGAGTCAGCACTGCCCTCGCCGTCGTCGCCGCCATGGCGCTCTCGGCCCTCCCGGTTCAGGCGCAGGACGACCGCGGCAGCACCGACCGCCCGCGCGCCGAACGCCGACGTCCGCGTGCCGATGGTGACGGCCAGCGCAACCAGGGCCGCAGCGCGCAGGCCGACCGCGGACGCCGCAACGAAGCGCGCCGCGAGGCCCCGCGCGCCGAAGCGCCCCGAAACGACGCACCACAGCAAGCGGCTCCGCGCGCCCAGGCCGTGCCGCGGGCAGACCGCGCGCCCCGCAACGACAATCGCGACGCCGATCGTGGCAACGCCCGTGGAAACGTTCGCGGCAACGATCGCGACAGGAACGCCAGCCGCAACGGCAACTGGGATCGCGACGGCGACCGTGACCGCGATCGCAACATCGCGCGCGACCGCCGCGCCGTGCCACGGGGCAACGCGCGTGACGGCTGGCGCAACGACCGCGGCCGCGACGTCTACCGCTATGCGCCGCCGCGCGTCTATCGCAACTACTCGCGTCCGGCGCGCGTGTGGGCGGTGCCCTACGGCTACCGTCCGCGCGGCTACAACCGCGGCTGGAACGTGAACCTCTACTTCGGGCGCGCCTACGGCTACGGACGTCCCGGCTACTACGGCAACGGCGGCTACGGGTACTACGCGCTGCCGTCGGGCTTCGCCTACGGTTCGCTGCGCATCGTGGACGCGCCGCGCTACGCCCCGGTGTTCGTGGACGGCTACTACGCGGGTGAGGTGGACGACTACGACGGCATCTTCCAGCGCCTCAACCTCGAACCCGGACGCCACCTGGTGGAGGTGGACGTCTACCCGGGCGCCCCACCGCTCGAATACGAGGTCTACATCGAGCCCGGACGCACCGTCACCATCCACGTCCGCTGACCTGGGGTCAGACCCCATTCAAGCCCCGGCCAGACTTCCCGGGGAGGGGTCAGACCCCATTCGGGGCGGGGGCAGACTTCTCGCAGAAACTGCCACGGGGGCACGGCGCACACGCGCGGTGCCCCCGCGCTACGTACGGGCGATTTCCACGAAGCGGCAGAGCGCGTTGGCAAGCGCCATCTGCCGGGGCGTGCGGCACTCGGGTTCGAGCAGCGCCGGACTCGCCACGACGAACGCCACGCAGCGCGCGCGTGAGGTGGCCACGTTGAGGCGGTGGCGGCTGTAGAGGAACTCCATGCCCCGGGGCGCATCCTCGGGGCTCGAGGACGCCATCGCAAACACCACCACCGGCGCTTCCTGCCCCTGGAACTTGTCCACCGTGCCCACGGCGATGCCGCGCGGAGTCAGTCGATCCGCCAGGCGGTTCACGTGTGCGTTGTAGGGCGCCACCACCAGGATGTCGGCCGCGGTCAGCGGCTTCGTCGCCCCTTCGCTCGTCGTCCACGCGGCGCCAGGCACGGTCAGGCGCGCAATCAGCGCCTCCACCGTGTCGATCTCCTCCGCGGACCAATTCCGGTTCGCCGTGTGATCCACTCCGATCCACTGGAGTCCAGCGCCGTCGAGGCCGTCGGTGCCGGTGAGCCGCTGCTGCGCGAGCTCCGGCCGCGGCGTGAGCTTCCCCTCGTAGAACTGCTCGGACGTGAACGTGCACACGGACGGCGCCATCCGCCACGTGACCGGCAGGAAGAGGCCCTTGTCCTCGGGCATCGTCTGGCCGCCCGGCCCGAGCACGTGCTGGAGGGAGGACACATCCACGCCGTCGGGATGACTGCCCTTCTGCGGCTGCTGGAGCTGCTGCGGATCGCCGAGCAGCACGAGACTTGCCGCCGCCGGTGACACGGCGAGGGCGTTCGCGAGCGAAAGCTGGCCGGCTTCGTCCACGAAAAGCACGTCCACGGCGCCGGCGAACTCCGG
>CADEFD010000140.1:3269-11060 GCA_902826515.1 uncultured Acidobacteriota bacterium | reverse complement strand
TACGTCTTGCCCGACCCGGGCGGCCCCTGCACGGCGAGTGTCGTGTGGTCGAGGTGCACGGCGAGCCGACGCGCGTGCTGCACGAGGGTCTCGCCGTCAAGCGCCGCGAGCGTGCCTTGCGAGAGGCGCGGGGAGCGCCGGTGCAGCAGGTCCATGCCGCAGCCGGGCGCGTCCACCTGCTCGCACAGCCGCAGCAGCGATTCCTGCAGTACACCCGTGGTCACGACATCCGCCTGGAAGAGCGCCGGCGGATGCAGGTCCGCCGCGGCCTTGCTCTTCTTGATGTCGAGCGTGCGGGCCACGCGGTCGTAGGCCACCACCTCACCGAGGGCGACACCGCCGGGCTGCTTCACCGCCCCCTTGCCCACTTCGGTTTCCTGCAGCGGATAGCGGTAGCGATCGATGACCGAGCCCGTGGGCTTCTGGGTCTTCTTGTTGCGAACGATGTCCACGCGCTCCACGAACTCGAGCCCGCCGACGCCGTTCTGCTCGTCGAAGAGGTCGTCCGCCGGCACGGCCGCGAGCCGGAAGTGTTCCCACCACGCCACCTTCTCTTCGCGGCGGTGCCAGTCGAGCAGATACGCGAGCAGCCAGCGCGGGTGGTCCGCGTGCCCGGCCACGGCCGCCTCGGACCCCAGCCCCTCGAGCAGACGCGCGCGCGCCGCCAGCTGCCGCCCCTCGAGTTCGCCCACCTCTTCCGGCGCCTCCGCCGCCTTCACCTCCGGCCTCGGCACCTCCGTGCCCGCGGCCACAACCTCCGCGCGCAGACGTTCGAGCCAGTCGCGCAGCGCCTCGGTGGAGCGGCAGTCGTCCTTGTTGTAGCCGGCCACGGCGTCGCGCGTCTCTGCCGGCACGGCCTGCGCCGCGTGACTTTCGAGCGCCAGCTCGAAGGTGGTGAGATGCACGCGCGCATCAGTGAGCGGAACCTCGCGCACGAAGCCGTAGTACTGCTCGAGCTGCTTGATCGAGTAGCTCTCCACACCCGCACGCACCGACTGCCGCACCACCGCCAGCAGATCCACGAAACGTTCGCCGCGCAGCAGCCGATCGAGCTGGTCGGCCCGCGACGCAAAACGCCCCATCAGCCGCTTGAACGCCGTGGGCTCGTAGGGCGCGTAGTGATACACGTGCATGCCGGGATGCTCGGCCCACCGCGCCTCGACGAGGTCCATCACCTGCTCGAAGGCGCGCTGCTCTTCGGCGTCGTCGTGCGCCCACCAGCCGCGGTATTCGCCCCGCATCCAGGTGCCGAACAGGTACTCACGCCCGCCCTCGCGCGCGTAGGCCGCACCCTCGAGGTCCAGGAAGACGTCGCCGGGCGACGGCTCCGGCAACCGGCACAACCCCTGCGACGGCACCACCGGCAGCAACTCGTGGACGGGCTGCCCCACCGTGCGCTGCTGATGCTGCACGCGCGCCTGATCGCGCAGCCGCTCGTAGGTCTCGCGCGAGCCGCGTGTGGGCGTAAAGGGCAGCGGATCTGGCAGCGTCGCCGCGGCTTCGAGCGTGGGCGCCCCATGCGCTTCGAACTCGCGCCGGTGCGACCGGCTGATGCCGGCGATGAACGACAGATGGTCGTCGGCCCGGCGACGTCCATTGCAGCGCGCCCACCAGCGGCAGAGCTCACAGGCCTCCGCGGGTTCGGGGTAGGTGCGCGCCAGCACGGGCTCGTGTCCCTCGGCGAGTGTCGCCAGCAACTGGCCGCGCACGCGCCGGAAGTAGGCGGCGTAGTCGTCCACGCGGTAGCTGTGGATGACGAAGAGCACGTCATCCGCGCCCGCGCCCGCCACAAGCGCGGCTGCGGCCGGCCCCGCGGGGTCGCCCGTCGGGGTGACCACGTGGAACCGCTCGGGCGCCACGCCCTGCATGCCGGCCAGCAGCTCCGAATACGCGGAGAGCTGCAGGATGGTGCCGCCGCGCGTCTCTTTCGCGAGTTTCGTGTCGTGCGCCTCGTAGCTCCAGGCCCCGAGGTCGCTCGGGCGTTCCACGCGCACGAGGACGTCCGCATAGCCGCGCCAGTCATCGCGCGCCAGTGCCGCCTGGTAGATCACGTCCATGCCGCGCGCCATCGCCGCGCGCGTTCTGGCGTGCGCGTCGTCGAACGACAGGCCGGAGAGATCCGCTACCTGCAGCGCGCCCTTCGACAACCACGCGAGGTAGCGGCGTTCGTGTTCGAGGCCGCGTTCCCGCAGCGACTGCCCGACCGGATCGCTCCATTCCGGTTTGGCGAGCGCGCCACGGGCGACGGCGAGGTCGAGCCCGGTCTTGTGGCAGCAGGCGAGGAAGGACGAAAGATCCGTGGGCGAGAGGATGAGCTGGTGCGCGTCTGCGGAATACACGGTGAAGCCTCGATTATCGGTCACATACAATGCCGGCCATGGCTCGTAACGCCGAAGTGATCCGCCACTGGCAGATGCTGCTGCACATCGACGCGATGCGCGCCGGCGTGTCGGTGCAGGACCTCGCCGCCAAATTCAAGGTGACCACCCGCACCGTCTGGCGCGATCTGCAGGCCCTCCAGGAAGTGGGCTTCCCGCTCGTGGACGAGAAGCGCGACCGCACCACCTGCTGGAAGCTGCTGAACATGCCGCTCAAGGCGCTGAACGACGCCGGCCTCTCGGTGACCGAAGCGTGTTCGCTGTATCTGAGCCGCACGCTGCTCGTGGAGTTCACCGGCACCCCCTTCGAGCCTGGGCTGGCCGCCATCATCCGCCGCGTGGAGAAGTCGCTCTCGCCCGCCGTCCGCAAGTTCCTGCAGCGGCTGCCGGAAGTGGTGCAGGTGAAAGGAGCGCCGCGGAAGAACGTGACCTCGCCGAAACACGACGAGTTCGTGGCCAGGCTCATTGAAGCCGCCACCGAACGGAAGGTGTGCCGCGTGCTGTATTTTTCGGTGCACAGCGACCGCGAGAAGGAATACGAACTGCATCCCTACAGCCTCACGTATGCCGAAGGCGGCCTGTATCTCTCTGCCTGGGTGCCCGAGTATCGCCAGGTGCGGGTGTTCGCTGCCGAGCGCGTCCGCAAGGTGACGGTGCTCGAGAAATCGTTCACGCCCGGGGCCGACATGGCCGACGAGGCGTTCGGGCAGTCGCTGGGCGTGAACCGCGGCGGCAAACCCGAGAAGATCGTGGTGGAGTTCTCGCCGCGCGTCGCCAGCTACGTGCACGAGCGCACGTGGCATACATCGCAGCAGCTCGAGGCCATCGCCGGCGGCGGCGTGCGCCTGACCCTGAAGGTCTGCCGCGACTGGGCGCTGCGCACGTGGGTGCTCGGCTGGGGCGCCCACGCCCGTGTGGTGTCGCCCTCGGCGCTGGCGGAAGAGATCCTCGAACAACTCGACGGCGCCCGCGATGGCTACGCGCCGAAGCTGCTCTTCGAGTCTGCCGTGCCGACGGCGCCGAAGAGCCGACGCCTGCCGCTGCGGTCGTAGCCGCTACGACGCCTGCGGCCGGCGTCGTGCCTTGCCGTCTTCCATCAATGACGCCGAGATCGTGTAATTCGCGAAGTGGCGGCGCTTGATGGCCATCGGCTGCATGGCGTGGGCCAGTTCGTCGCGGTCTGCCGCGAGCTGCGCGAGCAGCGTCGCGATGGCCTCGTCACTGGCGCCAAGACGCTGCAGCAGCGTCATGGCCTCGCCGAGGATGCGACGCGCCTCGTCGTAGCGTCCCTGCCGGTTGTGATCGAGCGCCTCGGCCAGGGCCTGCGCCGTGAGCGCCTCGGCGAAGGCACGCACCACGTCCTGATTCACCGGTTGCGCCGCGTCGTCCTCGTCAGGCACCACGGCCCAGTCCACGAACATCGGCTGCGTGAAGAGCGCGTTGTCGGCATCACTCAGCCGGCACTTCACCTCCACCCCCGCGCCGAGCGCCGGCGGACTCGCGATCCGCACCGCAATCACGAACGTGACTTCCTGATTGGCGACCAGATCGCCCAGGCGTACGCGGATGCCGCCCGGCACGGCTTCGGTGGGCCGCGCGTTCACGAGCGTGCAGTGCACGCCGTCCTTCGCGGTGATTTCGAACGTGGCATCACGCGCCACGACCTCCAGCGCCTCGCCCAGCTCGCTCATGAAGACGTCGGGAATCTGCCCGGCCTGTTCGATGAAGTAGAAGCGTCCGCCGCCGGCCGTAGCCAGACGCGAGAGCAGCGCCTCGTCGAAGTCCGCGCCGAGGCCGAACGTGGACGTGGTGATGCCCTGCGCGCGCAGCGACTGCGCGGCCGCTTCGAGATCAGCCGGATCGGTGAGGCCGCGATTGGCGAGCCCGTCCGTGAGCAGCAGCACACGCTTCCGCGTGTCCGACGCCTGAGCCGAGAGTTCCGCGGCGCCCTGCAGCCAGCCGCCGGCAAGATCCGTGGCGCCACGCGCGTCCGTGACCGCGAGGCGGTCGAGCGCCAGCGCCTTCGCTTCCGCGCTGGCCAGTGTGCGGCCGAGCAGCGTGTCTACGCGGTCGTCGTAACAGACGACGGCGAGGGCATCCGTGGGCGCGAGCAGGCGGATGGCGTGCTGCACAGCGGTGCGCGCCATCGAGAACTTGGAGCCGCCCATGGAGCCCGAGCGATCGAGCACGAGGGCCACGTCCGTGGGCGGACGCGGGTCGCCGGCTTTGGCCGGGGCGGACGGGGCGCTGACATGGACCTGCAGGTAACGCACCGAAGGCGAGGCGGGGATGAGCGCGCGGTCGGTCTGGATGTGCATGCCCCAATGGTCGCCGGTGAGTGCGACAGGGCAGGTCACAGGTGCATAACGGGGTCTGACCCCAGTATGCAGGGCATGGCCAGGGTCGCGCTGGGCCCGGGCCAGGGCGGATACCCATGTGCCGCCCAGGTCGTCAGTGCCAGCAATGTATATGCGACGTCGGGGACGGCCGGCGGCGCGCACGCCCCCTGCCGGACGTATACTTCGGCGGTCCCGTTACCCAGCTCAGGAGGCCTCATGTCTGTCTCGCGACGCAGATTCATCCAGTCCGTGGGCGCCGGCAGCGCCGTGCTGTCCGCCGACTTCATCTCCGGACGCGGCCACGAGGCCCAGGCGTTCGAGCTCGAGGCCCTGCAGACGCCCGTCGATGGCGGCTTCATCCGCATCGACTCCAACGAAAACCCGCGCGGCCCCGGCCGCTCGGCCATCGAAGCCATCCGCAACGCCACCACGGCGCGCATGGGCCGCGGATACGCGCCAGACCACGTGATGGAGTTCTACTCGACCGTCGCCGAGATCTACGGCGTGGAGCGCACGCACGTCATCGCCGCCACCGGCTCGGGCCCGATCCTCGACGCCACGACGCGCGCTTACTGCGCGATGGACAAGCCGCTCGTCACCGCCGCGCCCACCTTCACCAACTGCGAACAGACCGCGCGCCGCATGGGCGTGCCGGTGAAGGTCGTGCCGGTAGACAAATCGCTCGGCCTCGACGTGGACGCGATGGCCGCGGCTGCCCAGGGCGCCGGCCTCGTGTTCTTCTGCAACCCCAACAACCCGACCGGGACGGCGCATGGCGCAGCCACGGTCGAGAAGTTCATCCGCGGTCTCGCGGCGTCGTCGCCCGGCACGAAGATCCTCGTGGACGAGGCCTACATCGACTACGCGCACGACCCCACCGTGAAGACGATGGCGGCGCTCGCCAAGGAACTGCCGTCGGTCATCGTGGCGCGCACGTTCTCGAAGGCCCACGGCATGGCCGGCCTGCGTCTGGGCTACGCGCTGGGTCAGCCCGACACGCTGCGCGCGGTGAGCACGGCCTGGGGCCTCGGCAGCCTCGGCACGCTCTCGGCCGCCGCCGGCACGGCCTCCCTGCGCGACACGGCGCACCTGGCCGCGGAGCGCGCCGAGAATGCGCGCATCCGCGACTTCACGCTGCAGGCCTTCCGCGATATGGGCTTCGAAGGCACGAACGCCAACACCAACTGTGTGTTCGTGGACATCAAGCGCTCCGCGAAGGAATTCCGTGATGCCTGCGCCGCCGAGAAGGTGCGCGTGGGCCGCGACTTCCCGCCCTTCGAGAAGTCGCACACGCGCATCACGCTCGGCACGATGGACGAGATGAAGCAGGCCGTGGTGGTGTTCCGCAAGGTGCTCACGGCCAGCTCGTCGTCGCGAGCGCAGTAGCGCGCTCCCGCACGTTCTGCACTGCACTCACGATCGCCGGCCGCGCCATCGCGGCCGGCATCGTCTCACCTCGCAACCCCACCCGCTAGCCGCGTCACGACCGCAACGGCTTCCGTGTCGCCGGCGCCTCGAACGCGTCCGTTTCGGGATCCGTGACGATGCGCTCCACGAGCGTTGCCTGTTCTCCGAAGCGTGCGCGGATCTGACGGGCGATGGCCGTCGCGCGCTTCTCTGAGTTCACAGTCACGGCGAGGCGACCCGCACCGAGCGTGAAACCGCCAAGCACGGTCGATCCCGCAGGCGACGCAGACGCAGCAGAGATACGCGATGGCTTCCCGGTGCGGCTCATCCACGCCAGCTCCGTGGACGTCAGGATCCCAGTGTCATCCCGCGTGGCATCTGTCTCGTGCACCTCGTTGCCCTGTGTCGCCAGTGGCAGCAGCCGCTCGCGCGCCGTCGCCACGTCCACCGCGAGCGTGTAGATGAGCGTCACGTCGCAGAGCGGATCGCCGTCGGCGTTGAGCACGATCGGCGGCGCCGGGTTCAGCACGCTGTCGCGCACATCCAGATACAGGTCGCGCAGTTCGAACTCGCGCCGGGCGACCATCTCGCGCGTCACCGCTCGCTGACGGAAGTAGTGCCCGCGCCAGTCGAGCACCTCCACGTGCCACTCTGTCGGCGCCACATACGGCGCCATCCCGAAGAGCAGGCTCAGCCCCTCGAGCGTGACCACACGCGCGAACACGAGGTCGCCCACCTGCAGCGAGCGCGACGACGTGAGCTCCGGCGTGTGGAAGCGCCGTCCGGTAAACACGTCCGCCACGTCCAGGCTCACGCCGGGCACGACCTGCTCCACCGCGAGCACACTGAGCGGACTTCGACAGGCCTGCTCGGCAAACGCCCGGTCCAGCGGATCGATCGGCCCTCGCTGCGATGCCAGCCAGTGCAGTCCGAGCGGCTCGGTGGGCCACGCGTCCGTGCGCTCTGCGCACTCCGGATCCGGCACGAACCCGAGCGCGAACCACGCCATGAACATGCCTTCCCATTCGGGCTCGGCCGGCATGTCTTCAGGCACATCGTCGTAGAGCCAGAAGTCGTCCCACGCGTGCTGCAGCAGCGGCTCGCCCCACGTAGCGAGGGCGTGCTTGAACACCGCCGCCACCACCCGCCCTTCGGCCGTGCGGATGCGCACGCGCAACGTATCGGCGTCGCTCTGACGCGCCAGACAGCAGTGCTTGAACTTGCGGCCGGAGCCGCACGGGCAGGGATCGTTACGGCCGACGGACATCTGGGACGCCACGATACTTCACCGCGGCCGGGCGCGACGAACGCGCGGGCACGTCTTACCGCGCGTAGAGCACATCGAGCGCCCACGCGACATCGAGCGGCGTACCGTCCCACACGGGAATCGCCAGGCTCTCGTCCCAGGTGATGTCACTCGCCGGCACTGAGCACTCTTCCGTGCCCGCGGGCAGCGGCGCAGGCGGCACGTTCGGCACACGCCGGCCATCCGGCGCGTGGAACACCCACCCGCCATCCGCCGTGGACGTCACCTGGAACCCACCCTCATGGACCCCTCGATGATGCCGGCGGCACAACAGCAACAGATTGTCGAGCCGCGTGGCGCCGCCGTGCGCCCAGTGCTCCACATGATGCGCATCACATCGACGCGACGTGCAGCCCGGGAA
>CADEFD010000140.1:0-3169 GCA_902826515.1 uncultured Acidobacteriota bacterium | reverse complement strand
CGCGTCGGCCCGACGCTGCGCCGGCGTCACCTCCTCCGCCAGCGTGGGCCCGGCCGCCACACCCCGCCCGTTCTGATACAGCTGGTCCGCCGCTGCCTCGAGCGCACGCTGCAACACCGCACCCACCTCCGGCGTGAGCCGGCCGCGCACCACCACCATGCCGTCGTCGTCCACCCACGTGGACAGCTGACGCGACAGATGACGTGCCTCCTCTTGCCGGGCCGCCCGCGTCGCATCCACCCGACGCCAGGCCCGCGTGACGCGCTCCACCTGCGACGCCGTGCCGGCGAGCGCCACATCCACGAGCGCCTGTTCGTTTGCCGGCGTGGCCACGCGCGTGAGCGCCCGCACTTTGGCATACGACAGCGCCCCGCGCCGCATGTGCGCACTCACGATCGGCAACGCCGGCAGCGCCCGCGCCACCCGCACCTTCTCGCGCGCGGCACCGAGGTCTATACCCGTCCGCCAGTGGAGCCAGTGTGCGCACGAAAGAAAGCCGCCGTTCCAGCCGTTGCGCTCGTCGAACTGCGCGAGCAGCACCAGCAGCTCATAGGTGGCCGCATGTAGACGCGCCGCCAGCGCGGCGATGTGCTCGCCGAGCGCGTGTGTACCCACACAACATTCGACCGGGGATTCGACAACGGATGCGAGGCTCATGCGCGCAGCCTAACATCGCAGTTTCTGCAATCGCAGGATGGCGCCCGACGCACGATCGACACGCGATCCACTGTTTTTGAGGGCGTTCGCCGAGTTCTTCGTCTACGCGCAGCCACGGCGCGCCAGACGCTGCCTGTAGCCTGAGGAGCGGACCGAGAGCGGAGCGCGTCTCGAAACGCGTCAAGCGAAATCGACGGGACGTCGCCTACTGTGCCGTTCGGGGTCTTGTGGACAGCAACATGAGCGGCGAAGACATCAAGGACGTGGAGCAGCCGCCGTAGGCCTGCAGGTGCGGCTCGACCTGGTATGAGGCGTCCGCGCGGAGGCCGCTGTCGTTCCCGGCGGCCCGAGTTTCGGACCTCAGCCCGCCCAGTCTTCCCACATCAGGTCGTCCACCCGGCCGAAGTCGTCCGCGTCGGCAGTGATCACCGTGAGTCCGCGGCGCAGCGCCTGGCCGGCGATCATGGTGTCGTAGGCGCCGATCGGCGTGCCGGCGCGCTGCAGGCGCGCCCGCACCTCACCGGCGGCGCGGGCATCGGCTTCGTCGAACGACAGCACGTGCACGGGGCCCGACAGGAACGCCTGGATGCGCGAGGCGTTGTGCGCCGGTCGCCCGCTCTTCGCGGCGCCGAACCACAACTCGTGCAGCACCACCGACGACACGCACAGCACCGAGCCTTCGCCGAGGGCCTCGGTCACCATCGTCCGCAGCGTCGTGGACGAGCCGTTCAGCAACGCAATGCAGGCGTTGGTGTCGAGGCTGTATTCGATCACCGGAAGATGTCGCGATCCGCGGCCAGCGGCTGGTCGCGCCCCTCGGGCATGAATGGGTCGTCGAAGCGGTCGAGCGCGGCGAACCACTCGGCGGCCTCGCTCGCCACCGGCTCGAGCAGCACGCCGTTACCCACGCGGCTGACGCGGACGCGATCCCCCTGGAAGCGGAACTCTGCCGGCAGCCGCACGGCCTGACTGCGGCCGTTCTTGAAGAGTTTGCCGTAGGCGGCCATGGTCTATATCAATGATAGATACCATGAGCGGATTTCGCAAGCCCAGAGCGGATTTAATCAAGGGTGCGCCTGGCAAACGCCCCAGCACGGGCGACGCCCACGCACTAGATGTGCTTCCGGAACAGCTCGCGCAGGTCGATCTCGCAACCCGGCAACAGCGGCGTGCTCAACACGGCTCCGTCTTCGGCCGTCAGCTCCACCACGCGGGCCAGCCGCCCCTCGAGCGTCGGCCGGAACACCTGCACGGCGTCGAGCTCCGGGTCCACGAGCCAATACTCGCGCACGCCGGTGCGCTCGAACAGGCGCCGCTTGGTCTGCGCGTCGCGCTTGCGCGTGCTCTTCGACAGCACCTCGATGACCAGCGCTGGCGGCCCCTGCACGTTCTTCTCCGTCAGGATGCCGGCCTGGTCGCCGGTGACCACGAACAGGTCCGGCTCCACGATGTCGAACGGCGACAGCAGTACGTCGAGCGGCGCGGCGAACACTTGCCCGGCCTGCGGCTGCGAGCGGCAGTAGTGCTGGAGTTCGTAGGCGAGCCGCAGCACCAGCACCTGATGCCGCACGTTGGGCGACGGCGTCACGTAGTGCTCGCCGTCGATGATCTCGTGGCGCTTCCCGTCGTCGGGAAACAGCACGAAGTCGTCGTAAGTGAGGCGCATGTCGGCGCGTGCCGTTGGCGAGCGCATCGGATTCTCCCCGGCCATGAACGGAGTCTACGCTGCGCTCGTCACGACCAACCGGCGCCCGAGCGCCGTGAGCGCCTGCTCGATCTGGTCCAGCTTCGACTGATGGCGGAAGTCGACCAGCCGATCCACCTGCGGGAGATGCCAGTCGAGCAGTTTCCCCAGTCGGTACTTGCCCACGCGCTGCGCCAACATCGCGTTGTGCAGTTCGATCTTGGCGGCCACCAGTGCCGACAAGCGCACGGCGTCTCCCCTGACTGGCGCTGCCTGCAGCGGCCGGGGAATCTCGACCTTGTCGTCCACCAGCATCTCGAGGCCGGTCAGCACGGCCTCCACGGCGCGCGCCAGTGCCGCCTCACGCGTACGGCCGTGCGTATGCACGAAGGGCAAGGCGGGCACGTCCACGAGCCATGCCCCGTCGGTGTCTTTCGACAGCTTCACTGCGTAGAACATGGCGTGAGTCCGAGGTCTTTCTTGATGCGCTGCATGAGGCCGGTGCCGAGTTCTTTGCCATGGCCGTGCATGGGAAGCACTGACATCCGGTGGCCGCGCCGCACCTTGAGATGCCCGCCCCTGCCCGGGGAGAAGGTGCATCCCTGGGACGCCAGCCAGCGCTTGAACTCGCGCGACGCCATTCGACACTAGAGCCATTGCTCGCCGTAGTCAACACATAAGTTGCCCTCGTGGCGGAGCACGTCGGCAATCGCCTCCGCCGCGCCGACGAATGCATCCCGCATGCCGGACCAGGCGGATGCCGGCCTGTTCTTGATTCAGGCGCACCAGGGCTTCAACGGGCGGTGAAAGCGTCCGCGCGTACGCAGA
>CADEFD010000139.1 GCA_902826515.1 uncultured Acidobacteriota bacterium | reverse complement strand
CGCCGATGGGCGTCGTGCGCGCCGGCATGCTGGCCGACCTGGTCATCGTGGGCGAGAACCCGCTCAGCAACCTCAAGGTGCTCTACGGCACCGGCCACATGCGCCTCAACCCGCAGACCAACAAGCAGGAGAAGGTCGGCGGGGTGAAGTTCACGATCAAGGACGGCATCGTGTACGACGCGCAGAAGCTGCTGGCCGATGTGGCCGCGTCAGTGGCCGCCGAGAAGCGCGCCACGCCCGGCACCGCGCAGCAGTAGGTTCAGCTTCGACGTGGACGCCGGCGCTCGCGTCGGCGTCCACTTCTTCGTACGGCCGAGATTCAAAAGCCGGCGCGAGACGGTAAGCTGCATGCACCGGTGGTCCAGTGGCCGCCGGCGCCCGCGGAGCCTCTTGATGCCGAGCGCCACGCCTGACTTCCGCCTGCTCTTCGATCACGCCCCCGCGCCCTACCTCGTGCTCGACCCCGCCTTCACCATCGTGGCGGTCAACGACGCGTATCTCGCCGCCACGATGACCGACCGCGCCGCCATCGTGGGCCGTCCTCTGTTCGACGTCTTCCCCGACAATCCCGCCGAAGTGGCCGCGACCGGCGTGAGCAACCTGCGGGCGTCGCTGCGGCGTGTGGTGCGCGAGCTCGCCCCCGACACCATGGCCGTGCAGAAGTACGACATCCGCCGGCCCGACAGCGATGGCGGCGGATTCGAAGAGCGGCACTGGAGTCCGATCAACACGCCGGTGGTCCACGACGGCGTGCTGCGCTACATCATCCACCGCGTCGAGGACGTCACCGACTTCGCGCGGGAGGCCTCGCAGCGGAGTGCCCAACTCGACGTCACCGCCGAGCTGCGCTCGCGCACCTCGCGGCTCGAACACGAGCTCTATCAGCGCGCGCAGGAGCTCCAGCGCGCCAACGGACGGCTGCGGACGCTGCAGGAGGAACTCGAGGGCCGCGTCGAAAGCACCGCCGGCCAGCTGCGGCGCAGCGAAGAGCAGCTCCGCCAGTCGCAGAAGCTCGAAGCCGTGGGCCGCCTGGCCGCCGGTATCGCCCACGACTTCAACAACCTGCTGAGCGTGGTGCTGAGTTATTCCGAAGAGCTCATCGCCGAGCTGCCCGAGGGCTCGGCGAACCGCCGCGACGCGGTCGAGATCAAGCTCGCCGGCGAACGGGCCGCGGAACTGACGCGGCAGCTCCTCATCTTCAGCCGCCAGCAGATGCTGACGCCGAAGATCCTCGACCTGAACACGGTGCTCACGAACCTCGGCCGCATGCTGGGGCGCGTCGTCGGCGAGGACGTGACGCTCAGCCTCGTCGCCGGTGCCGATCTCGGCCACGTGAAGGCCGATCCGGGACAGATCGAACAGGTGCTCATGAATCTCGTCGTGAACGCCCGCGACGCCATGCCGGACGGCGGCGCGCTCACGATCGAGACGCACAACGTGGACCTCGACGACGCCTACGCGCGCGACCACCTGCATGTCGAGCCAGGGCCGTACGTGATGCTGAGCGTGAGCGACACCGGCATCGGCATGGACCGCGAGACGCAGGCGCGCCTGTTCGAGCCGTTCTTCACCACCAAGGGCCCGGGCCGCGGATCCGGCCTCGGGCTCTCGACCGTGTTCGGCATCGTCAAGCAGAGCCACGGAAGCATCTGGGTCTACAGCGAACCGGGCGGCGGCTCGACCTTCAAGATCTATCTGCCGCGTGTGGACGGCGTGAGCGAACGGCCGCAGGCCCCCGACCAGATCGTGGGCGGCACCGAAACCATCCTGCTCGTCGAAGACGAGCCACAGGTGCGCGCCGTGGTGCGGCGGGCGCTCGAGCGGGCCGGGTATTCGGTGCTCGTGGCGCAGGATCCTGACGATGCCCTGCGTCTCTGCGACGCCCGGCAGCCGATCGACCTGCTGCTCACCGACGTGGTGATGCCGCACATGAACGGGCGCGAACTGGCCGAACGGGTGCGGACGCGGTATCCGGCGACCAAGGCCCTCTTCATGTCGGGTTATACCGACGACGCGATCCTCCGCCACGGCGTCCTCGATGCCGGCGTGCCGTTCCTGCAGAAGCCGATCACGCCGTCCGCGCTGGCCCGGCGCGTGCGCGAGACGCTCGACGCGGGCTGACGGCGCGGCTACCCTGAACACGTGCAGCGCCCGCTTCCGCCCCCGCAGCTCGACCGCTACTTCGCCCGCATCGGCTACACCGGGCCGCGCGAGGCCACCCTCGGCACGCTGCGCGCCCTGCACCGCGCGCATCTGCTCACGATCCCCTACGAGAACCTCGACATCCATCTGGGGCTGCCGCTCACGCTCGACCCCGAGGCGATGTTCACGAAACTGGTGGACGAACGCCGCGGCGGCTGGTGCTTCGAGATGAACGGCGTGTTCGGGCGCGTGCTCGAGACGCTCGGGTTCAGCGTCCGCTATCTGTCGGGCGCCGTCGGCCGCGCCGAACGCGGCTGGCGCGCCCAGGGCAACCACCTCGTGCTGCTCGTCACGCTCGATCGCCCGTGGATCGCCGATGTCGGCTTCGGCGACGGCTTCCTCACGCCGCTGCCGCTCGAAGTGGGCCACTACCGGCAGGACTTCCTGCAGTACGAGGTGAGCCGCGACGGCCCGCGCTGGCGCGTGCACAACCACCAGTTCGGCGGCGCCGACGGCTTCGACTTCACGCTCACCGCCCGCCGGCTCGACGACTTCGCCAACCAGTGCCTGGAACTCCAGACCGCGCCCGACTCGAGCTTCGTGAAGACCACGGTGTGTGAGCGCATGGAACCCACCGGCATCGTGATGCTGCGCGGGGCCACGCTGCGCGAGGTGCGGGCCGACGGCGTGACGGCCTCCACGGTCGCGAGCGCCGAGGCGTTCGACCGCGTGCTGCGCGACCGCTTCGACCTCGCCATCGCCGGCGTCGAGATCCTGTGGCCGCGGGTGTGGGAGCGCCACCTGGCGTGGCAGGCCGCCGAGACGGGGTCGTAGCCGTAACGGCTGAGTCGCCTTACGAAAACGTTGCACCGGGCTGCACGATTTGGCGGTATCCTGCGCCCAGATCGACGGGCGCCTACCCCGAGTCTCGAGGAGCCGCGGATGACAGGATCCGAGCCAGGCCGTGACCGCAAGACCTACGTCGTCGACACCAGCATTCTCGTTTCCGCGCCCGACGCCCTGCAGAATCTCACCACCAACAACACGGTCGTCCTGCCGTTTCCGGTCCTCCAGGAACTCGATCGCCGCCGCACCGCCACCAACGGCGTGGGCTACACCGCGCGCAGCACCGTCCGCTTCCTCGACGACACCCAGCACCGCGCCTCGGTCGACGAGATACGCACCGGCATTCCGCTCAACGGCGGCCTGCTGAAGTTCCATGGCGGCACGCTCGACCTCACGGCGGCCTGGCCGGGCTTCAATCCGACCTACGCCGACGACGCCATCATCCTGCTGGCCGATCACTATCAGCGCGAACATCCCGACGAGCAGGTGATTCTCGTCACCCGCGACGCCGCCATGCGCTGCAAGGCGCGGGCGCGCGCCGTGACCGCCGAGGACTACTACAGCGACCGGCCGGTGCCGTCGCTCGAGAAGTTCTATTCGGGGCGCCTGCGAATCGACCTGCCCGAACATCAGGCCGGCCTGCTCTCGACCCTGCACCACGAGCAGCGCCTGCCGGCCGACCTGCTGCGCGACTTCACCGACGTGGACGAGCTGCGCGCCAATCAATGCTGCGAGCTGCGCCTCACCGAGAGCGGCAAGAGCGCCTGGGGCATCTACAAGAACCACGACGAGCCCGGCTACCTGCGCCGCGTGAGCACGCGCCCGACCGAGAAATTCGGCCCGTGCAGCGCGGAACAGTTCTGCGCCCGCGACCTCATCCTCGACGAGCAGACGCTGGTCATGAGCCTTGTCGGCATCGCCGGCACCGGCAAGACGCTCATCGCCCTGCTCTGCGCCTACGAGATGCTGCGCAGCGGCCGCGTCGCGCGCATCGAGGTCTACCGGCTGAACGCCGAAGCCGGCCGCGAGATCGGTTTCCTGCCCGGCGACCTCGGCGACAAGATGGCGCCGTGGGCCAAGCCGATCGTGGACAACCTCGACTTCATCATGCGCCGCCTGCACGGCAGCGCCCGCTTCACGAACCAGGTGGCGGATTCGCACGGCGAGGTGCGCAAGGACGCGCCGCACCCCACGGTGGAAGCGCTGCTGCAGTCGAAGACGCTCGAGATCGCGCCGATCAACTACCTGCGCGGCCGCTCGATCCACGACACCGCGATCATCGTGGACGACGGCCAGAACCTCACGCAGGAAGACATGAAACTGGTGCTGACCCGGGCCGGCGAGGGCTCGCGCGTCATCCTCACCGGCGATCCCGATCAGATCGACCGCGAGGAGATCAACGCCCTGTCGAACGGCCTCGTGCAGGTGGTCGAACGCTTCAAGGGGCAGCAGGGCTTCGCCCACCTGACGATGCACGAGGTCATGCGGTCGCGGATTGCCGAGATGGCGGCCCGCCTGCTCTAGCCGCCGCCCGCGCCTGACACTCAGGTCTTGACCTAAACATCTGCGTCGATCTACGGTTAGGCGTATGCCTAACCAAACGCAGCAGCTCACGGCGGTGTTCGCGGCGCTGGCCGACCCGACCCGGCGGGCCGTGCTGGCGCGGCTCGGCGCGGGGCCGTGCGCCACGAGCGAGCTGTCGCGGCGCTTCCCGATGGCCCTGCCCTCCTTCACGCAGCACCTCGGCGTGCTCGAAGCCAGCGGCCTCGTCACCTCGCGCAAGGTCGGGCGCGTGCGCACCTACACGCTGGCCCCGAAGAAGCTGCAGGCCGCCGAACTGTGGCTGGCGGCCCGGCGCGCGGAATGGGCGAGCCGCCTCGATCAGCTCGACTCGTATCTCACCACCCTCAGGAAGGAGCGTTCATGAACGTCCCGTACGTGCCGGATCCCTCGCTCGACCTCGTCATGGAGCGCGTCGTCGACGTGCCGCCGGATCTGGTCTGGCTGGCCTGGACCTCACCGGCACATCTCAGGCAGTGGTTCTGCCCGCGGCCGTGGACCACGGCCGAATGCGACGTGGATCTGCGGCCCGGCGGCATGTTCCGGACGGTGCTCGCCGGACCGGCCGGGGAACGCCATCAGCATCTGGCCTGTTATCTCGAGGTCGTGCCGGGCGCCCGCCTCGTGTGGACGACGCTGCTCGAGCCCGGCTTCCGCCCGTCGCCGCGTCAGGACACCTCTGGCGTACCACACTTCACGGCCGTCATCACCATCGAGCCGCACGGCACCGGCACGAAGTACCGGGCCGTGGCGATGCACCGCACGCCCGACGGCCGCGCCGCGCACGACGCGATGGGTTTCCACGACGGGTGGGGGTCAGCCTTCTCGCAGCTGGTGGAGGCTGCGACTGGCTGGTCGCGGACGCACTAGCTCCGACCAACGACCGGAATTCGGGGCCGCCGCAGACATTGGTGGAGGCAATTCCGGATTCGCGTGCGACCGCGGGAGACACCGGACGGCCGCCGCGTGCGCGCCAACCAGGCTCCCGCCGGCGAGACAAGCGGCTGGCGTGACGCACGTGCTGCGCGCGGCTGCGCGGTGATGCGGTCAGCATGCACAGAGACGCCGCGGCTCTCATCTGCTTCTCATTCAGCTCTCATCCTCGTCTCATGTGCGGCTGCCGGCGCGTGTGAGACGATCCGTGATCGGAATGTTGGAACAACTCTGGCAACGTGCGGCGGGCATGACAGCGTCACGCCGACCTGCGGAGGTCCGCGCCTCGTGCCACTGAATGGCAGCGCGGCTGACACCGCAGCGGGCCCCCTCCGGGCGCAACTGAAAACACTGCTGAACACGCACGACCCGGCCTTCTGGCCGCGGCTGCGCGACGCATCGACGAGCGCGGACGACTGCGCGGACGTCCTCGCGCTCTCGACGCTTCGGCGCCGCGCCCTTGCGCAGCATCCAGCGCCGCCGGACGTCTTCGGGCGACCCCTCCGCATCGCCCTCATCGGCGGCTACAGCCTGTTTCCGCTGCAGGAACTCGTCACACACCTCCTGGCGATGGATGGCCATGCGCCGGATCTGTTCACGGGCCGTTTCGACAACGACACCGCGGAGATCCTCGACGCCAATTCCGAACTCTACCGCTTCCGTCCCGACGTCGTGGTCATGCTGCCGTCACATCGGCGCTGCGCGTACACGGGGGCTCTGACCGACGCGATCGAGGACGTGCGCCGGCAGGTCGATGCCGTGAGCGGCTTCCTGCTCGACCAGTGCCGGCGGCTGCACGAGCGCAGCGGCGCGGCCATCGTGCTGTCGAACTTCGCGCTGCCCTCGGCGTGTGATCCCGGTCCGTTCCGGACACGCACGCTGGCCTCCGACTGGAGCTTCCGCAAGGCGGTCAACCTGCAGTTGGGCCTCGACGCGCCGGCCGCCGTGCACATCTGCGACACCGAGTTCATGGCCTGCCGTCGCGGCACGTGGGCCTCGGAGGACCCGCGCGGCTGGTTCGAGAGCAAGCAGATTGGCGCGCCGGCGCTGCTGCTCGACATCGCGCGTGAAGTCGTGCGGATCGTGCGGGCGCTGCACACCCCGCCGAAGAAGGTGCTGGTCCTCGACCTCGACAACACGCTCTGGGGCGGCGTGGTGGGCGATGACGGCGTGGACGGCATCGACATCGGCGACACGTCGCCGCGCGGCGAGGCGTTCAAGGCGTTCCAGACATACGTGCGCTCGCTGACCGGACGCGGCGTGTTACTCGGCGTCTGCAGCAAGAACAATCCGGAGACCGCCCGGGAGCCGTTCGAGCGCCACCCCGAGATGGCCCTGCGGCTCGACGACTTCGTGGCCTTCACGGCGAACTGGCAGCCGAAGTCCGACAACCTGCGGGCGATGGCGGCGCGGCTGCAGCTCGGGCTCGACAGCTTCGTGTTCGTGGACGACAACCCGGCCGAGATCGACATCGTGCGCCAGTACGCGCCGGAGGTCACGACGCTGCTGCTCGGTCCCGATCCGTCCACCTACGTGCGCCAGCTCCAGGACTCGCGCCTGTTCGAGCCGACATCGCTCACCGCGGAAGATTCCGACCGCACGCGTCTCTATCGCACCGAGGCGGCGCGCCAGGAGCTGCAGGACTCCGCCACGGACATCGAGGCGTTTCTCTCCTCGCTGCAGATGCACGTGACGATCGCCGACGTCTCGACGATCGACGCGCCGCGGGTCGCTCAGCTCATCAACAAGAGCAATCAGTTCAACCTGACCACGCGGCGCCGCACCGAAGCCGACGTGGCGGCGCTCGTCGGCGACGCGCAGATGATCGCGTTCAGCCTGCGCCTGGCCGACCGCTTCGGCGACCACGGCCTCATCGGCGTGGTCATCGGCCGGATCACCGACGACGAGCACGGCCGCGCGCTCGACATCGACACGTGGCTCATGAGCTGCCGCGTCCTGAACCGTCAGGTCGAGCACGAAGCCCTGAACGAACTGATGCGCCGGGCCATGGCGCGCGGATGCCGCGTCGTCCGCGGCCGCTACCTGCCTACCGCCAAGAACGGCCTGGTGCGTGACCTCCTGCCGCGGCTCGGCTTCACCGGCGCCGGCGAGTCACCTGACGGCCATGCCTACACCTGCGATGTCGGGACGTACCGTCCCCACGCCACGCATCTCCACAGAACCGGAACGCCGCAATGACCGACGCGCAGGTACTCGCACGGCTGCAGACCATCTTCGACGACACCTTCCTCACCCCGGTCACGGTCACGCCGGAACTGAGCGCCGGCGACGTCGGCGAATGGGATTCGCTCACGCACATCTCGCTCATGGTGGCGGTCGAACGCAACTTCGGCGTGCGCTTTCGTGTGGGTGAAGTGGAGGCGCTCAGGAACGTCGGCCAGCTCGCCCGCCTCATCGTCACCAGGCTGGGGGAACAGTGAGTGCCGGCGACGCGGGCGACGCACCGCCGCCCTTCGCCGTCGAGCCGCCGTTCCAGACGCCGTCGCAGGCGGGCGCCTTCGCCCTTCTGCTCGGTCTGCTCCTGATGCTGCCGGTGGCGTTCGGCACGAGCGGCGTGTTCACCCGCGAGCAGGCCTACGCGAGCGCCCCCGAAGCGTGGGGATCGTTCTCGTACATCCATCACGAGATCTTCGAAGAGACGGCCGACATCGATCTGCTGCTCATCGCGACGTCACAGCTGTATCAGGGCATCGACGGCGTCCAGCTGCAGCAGCAACTCTCGGCGCACCTGGGCCGGCCGGCGACGGTGGTCACCCTCAGCACCAACTGGCGCAGTGCCGCGCTCGACTACCAGCTCCTGCGCGACGTGCTGGCCCGCCGCACGGTGCGCATGGTGCTCACGTCCTCGCCGTCGTTCACGATGGGTGACTCGCTGCCGCACCTCCAGTCGCACCGCTGGATGCTCTACGGCACCGACGACGGCGACCTCGAGGGCCTCGGATGGCGCGATCGCCTCACCTTCCACGCGCAGACCGTGCTCGGACTGCCTCGCCAGCTCCTGAGTCTGCTGCGCGCGAACCGTACCGACCCTTCCGCCTGGGCTGGCACGTACGGCACGCTGAAAGTGACGCGTGGTATCGGCCGCCAGCCGTTTCGGCCATTCGCGCCGCCGCCGCCGTCCCTCGACCCGGCCGCGCTCCCGTTCCGTCCGGGTGCCGCCGACTTCGTCGTCGAGCACGATCCGCTGCCGGCCTATCAGACACACTACTTCGCGAAGTTCTTCGCGGTCGCGCGCCAGGCCGCGGTGCCGGTCGTGCTGCTCCACGTGCCGCTGTGGGTGGAACGGCACGACACGGTGGTGCGCGAGCGGCTCGACTGGAGCCGCACCTTCGACGGACCCCTCACGCTGCTGGGCGTGCCGCCGTCGCGGCTCTTCGCCGGCATGACGGACGCGGACGTCGACGCGCTCTTCTACAACGACGACGCCTGGCCCAACCATCACTTCAACAGCAACGGCAGCACCTTCTTCACGGCTGCCATCACACCGGCACTCCTGGCCACCTATGACCACCTCGTCACGCCCTGACCTCCCCGTGGCGGCCGCCATCGTGCTGTCGCTCGTCATCCTCGGGTGTTTCCTGTTCATCCCGGGCGACGCGCTGGATGTCACGATCATCTACCAGGGCTTCTGACGTGAGCGACCGCGCCGTGCCGGACCTGCGGGCCGCCGGGCCCGCTCCGCCCTCCAGCCGCGCGTCGTGGGCGCCGGGCGCCGCGGCCGTCGCCATCGCGGCCATCGTGTATGCCCTGTGGCAGCCGTCGCTGCAGCGGACGATCGGCTACGTGCTCGTCGGCCGCTGGCTCTTCGCCGGCGCACTCTTCCTCGGCGCCGCGTGGTGCACCCTGCAGGTGCGTCATCCGCTGTGGCGCACGCGGCTGTTCGCTGCCGTGAACGTGGCCGCTCTGGCGCTGTTCTACGATCCGGCGACGTCGCCGCGCTGGCCGCTGGCGCTCATCGCCGGCACGCTGGCCATGCTGGCGGTGCACTACGTCGTGCTGCGCCAGTTCGGCCGCCGCCCCACCTGGCACGCCTGGATCGCGTTCGGTTCGCCCATCGCCGCCCTCGTCGCCGTGCGCTACCTGCCGTTCGTGCTCGCAGCGGCCGGGGGCACGCCCGCCGATCTGCCGCTCGGCGCAATCTTCGTCGGCCTGTCCTACATGGCGTTCCGCCTGAGCTACCTGGTGCTCGAGGTGCGCAACGGCACGGTGCCGATGCCGCGCCCGAGCGAGTACATCGCCTTCGCGATGTTCGTGCCCACGTTCATGATCGGCCCGATCAGCCGCTATCACTCGCACTGGCAGTCGCTGACGGCCGGCGTGGCGCCGCCTCTGCCGATGCCGCTGCTGCGAATCCTCGTCGGCACGGTGAAATATTTCGTGCTCGGCAACATCGTCAACCAGACCGCGTTTCGCGGCCTGCTCCTCGACGGGCATCCACATCCGCCGGTGGATCTCGTGGTGGCGGCGGTCAGTTATCACCTCTATCTCTACTGCAACTTCTCGGGCATCTGCGACGTGGCGATCGGCGCCGCGGCACTGCTCGGCATCCGGGTGGACGAGAACTTCCGCCATCCGCTGGCGGCGCGCAACCCGCAGGAATACTGGACGCGGTGGCACATCACCCTGTCGACCTACATGCGCGACGTGGTGTTCTCGCCGCTGACGAAGGCCCTCGTCAGCCGGTGGGGACGCGCCGACCATGCCGTCGCGGTGTCGATCGCCGTCGTGTTCGTGCTGCTGGGCATCTGGCACGGCGCCGGCGCCCACTATGCGGTGTACGGAATGCTGCAGGCGGTCGGCGTCGTGACCACGCACTACTTCACGCTGTGGCTGAAGGGCCGTGGCCGCGACGCCTGGCGGCGATGGCACGAGAGCCGCTGGATCGAGGCGGCCGCCATCACGACGACGTTCCTCTACACCTCCGCCACCCTCTTCGTGTTCGCCAATGACTTCGCGACGATGCGGGTGATGCTGGCGGCGATCGGGCGCTGATCCGTCAGGCCATCGTGTCGAGGATGCCCTGGATGTCCTGCTCGGTCGTATCCGGGTTGATGAAGCAGAAACGCGCCACGGTC
The DNA here is from genome assembly GCA_902826515.1 of uncultured Acidobacteriota bacterium. Taxonomy (GTDB): domain Bacteria; phylum Acidobacteriota; class Vicinamibacteria; order Vicinamibacterales; family UBA2999; genus CADEFD01. The sequence goes on along the minus strand of CADEFD010000139.1, from coordinate 3,285 downwards.
TCGCTGTCGGGGCCGTGGCCGATGCTGGTGGGGGTGACGAGCGCGTAGCCGCTGCGGTGGTTGCGCAGCGTCCAGTCGCGGTAGTCGCCCGCCGACCAGCCGGGCCGCCGGAAGAGCACACACGAGAGGCTCGGCGGGCGCACGAGCTGCACGTGCGGGGCCGCGTCCACCAGCCGGCCGGCGATCCGGGCCAGTTCCAGGCCGCGTTCGATGGCCTCCGCATACCGGTCGGTGCCGTGCATCGCCAGCGAGAACCACAGCGGCAGGCCGCGGACGCGCCGGGTGAGCTGGATCTGATAGTCGGACGGGTTGAAGCCGCGCATCGCCTCGTCGGAGAAGATGTCGAGATACGACCCTTCCTGCGCATGCGCCTGGCGGGCCAGTTCGGGCCGGCGGTAGAGCACCGCGCCGCAGTCGTAGGGCGAGAAGAGCCACTTGTGCGGGTCGATCGTCACGCTGTCGGCCCGTTCGATGCCGGCAAAGAGCGGCCGCGCCGAGGGCGCCGCGAGCGCGCCGCCGCCGTAGGCCGCATCCACGTGGAACCACAGCCCTTCGCGTTCGCAGATGGCGGCGATGCCTGCGAGATCGTCGATGATGCCGGCGTTGGTCGTGCCGCCGGTGGCGATCACGGCGAAGACGCGCTGCCGGTCCGACGGCGACAACCAGCCGAGGTGCTGCGTGAGCAGCGCCGCGTCGAAGCGATCACCGGCGGGCACGAAGACCACGTCGGCGTCGATCACCTTGGCCATCGCGCGAATCGACGAATGCGCCGAGTCGGCTGCCACGACGATGCCGCGGCGCGTGCGTCGCTCGGGATCGCCGGCGCGCCAGGCTTCGCGCGCCGTCACCATCGCCGAGAGGTTCGCCTCGGTGCCGCCGCTCGTGAAGACGCCGAACGCGCCTGGTGGCAGGCCCGTGAGCGTCACCAGCCACTCCATCACCTGCATCTCGGCGAAGATGCAGCCGGCGCCCTCGAGCCAGAACGCGCCGTGCACGCTCGCCGCCGACGTGACGAGGTCGAACATCACGGCGGCGCGGGTGGGCGAGGCCGGCACGAAGGCCAGGTGCCGCGGGTGGTCGATCGACACGCTCGCCTTCATCAGCACGTCGCGGAAGAGGCCGAAGGCCACTTCCCCGCCGATCCCCCGGGGCGTGATGGTCTCACCCACGAGCCGCCGCAACTCGTCGGCCGATTTCGGATACCCGAGGGCCGGATTCGTGTCGGTGATCCGCCCGATGGCAAATTTCACGACATCGAGGGTCATCTCCACCAGGCCGAGATCGATCGTGTGCATCGTGCGGACATTCTACCGGCGCGGTTGCGTGGTTCTGCGCGCATCGACCGCGCGAATGGCACCACGGTCCACGGTTCTTCCGTCCGCGGCCGATTGTGCTGACATGGCCCCCGCCGCGCCCGCGGGCCGGAGCATCCGGCCCGCATGACGATCCGCCAGACCCTGGTGGTGTCGACGGTCATTTCGACGGCGCTCGTCATCGCCGCCGGCTCGATCGGCAGCCTGAACCGCCGCGCCGTGGAACACGATCTGCAGGCCGTCGAGCAGGAGTCGCTGCCGATGGTCAAGGCGCTCGAAGACATGCGGTTCGCCGGCCTGCGCATCGTCGCCTCGACGAGCGAGTACGTCCTGCTGCACGCCGTGTCGGATCGGCGGGCTCACGCGACGGCCGACGAAGCGGAGCTGCGCGAGGCCGGTGTGGAGCTCTTCGGCCGCGCGCTCGAGGGCCTGCGCCGCCTCGATGCCGGCCGCGCCGTCGCCGGCGAGGCCGGGCCGCTCGTCGCTGCCGGCCGCGCGCTCATCGCCGGTTCGCGGCAGCTCATGGACGCGTCCATCGGTCGCGCGGCCCCCGAGGAGCTGCTCGAGGCCAAGGAACGGTTCGAAGCCGAGGAGCAGGCCTTCCTCGACCTGGTGGACACGGAGATCGGTCACGCCGCCGCCGGCCTGCACGAGCGCAGCACCGCCGTGCGCGAGCGCGTGGCGCGCGACTACCGGACGAGCGTGCTCGTGCTCGTGCTGGCGGGGCTGCTCGCGCTCGGGGTCGGCTGGCACGTGGCCCGGCGCGTGGGCCGCCCCCTCGACCTGCTGCGCACGGCCACCGATCGGCTGGCCAGCGGCCAGTACGACGTGACGCTGCGCACGGACGCCGCCGACGAGATCGGCGACGTCGCGCGCGCCTTCGATCGGATGGCGGCGACACTCGGCTCGACCACGGTCTCGAAGGCTTACGTGGACGACATCGTCGCCTCGATTCCCGACGGGCTGGTCGTGACCGACAGCAGTCTGCATATCGTGCGCACCAATCGCGCGTTCCTGGAGCTGCTGCAGCTTGCCGACGACCAGAGCCTCACCGGCCGCGCCCTCGACGACGTGCTGCCGGGCCTCGCGCCTGTGGCGGGCGCCCGCGCGGCGGCGATGATCGAGGTGCGCGCCGGCGCCACGGTGATCCCCGTGGCGGTGGTCGTGTCGCCCGTGGCGGGCAGTGACGGCGACCGCGGCTTCGTGTGCCTCGTGCAGGACATCCGCGAGCGGCTCGCCGTGGAACGCGCCATCACCGACGCCCGCGACGAAGCCGAGGCCGGCATGCGCGCCAAAGCCGACTTCCTCGCCACCATGAGCCACGAGTTGCGCACCCCGCTCAACGCGGTCATCGGCTACGCCGAGCTGCTCATCGACGACGCCGGCCCGCGCCTGGCCGAGGGCGATCGCCGCGACGTCGAGCGCATCCGCGCGTCGGGCCGCATGCTGCTCGACCTCGTGAATCAGGTGCTCGACCTCGCCCGGCTCGATGCGGGGCGCGCGGAGCTGCGTCCCGAGACGGTGGATCCTGGCGCGCTGCTGCGCGAGGTGGCCGAGATGGTGCGGCCCATGCTTGCGGGCGACACGGCGCTCGCGGTCGCCGCGGACGCGAACCTGCCGGCCCTGCGCACCGATCGCGGCAAGCTGCGGCAGGTGCTGCTGAACCTGTCGAGCAACGCCTGCAAGTTCACCCTGCGCGGACACGTGACCCTGAGCGCCACGGCTACGGCCGGCGACACCGTGGAGTTCACGGTCGCGGATACCGGCATCGGCATGTCGGCGGACTTCCTGCAGCAGCTCTTCACGCCGTTCACGCAGGCACGCACGGGTCCGCAGGGCCGTTTCTCGGGCTCGGGTCTGGGCCTGGCCATCTCGAAGCGCCTCGCCGATCTGCTCGGTGCGTCGCTGCGCGTGCGGAGCAGTCCCGGCGGCGGCACGGTGTTCGTGCTCGGCGTGCCCGCGCGGCGCGACG
>CADEFD010000138.1 GCA_902826515.1 uncultured Acidobacteriota bacterium | reverse complement strand
AGCGGCAGAGGAAGGCCCGTGCCGCTCCGGCGGCCAGGCAGCGCCCGGTGGAGGTAGCAAGCGACGGCGCGGCGTCTTCTTCGATGGCCACATGACCACCGCCGTGACGGTGGGCGGACACCTTCACGGTCACAACCGCCCTCGGCGCGAGCGCCCTCACGAGGGCAACGCTCAGCGCTGTCTTCCCTACCCCGCGGCTGTGCCCGCCGACGACGATGACCCGGCCGCGCATGGTCACACGTGACAGGAGAACTCGCTGCCGTCCTCGTCCTCGAATGGCTGGATGACGGGCAGTTGCTTCGGCCCGCGGGGCGAACCAGCGCGCGCCAGCAGGATGCGACCCGCACTGGCCATGTAGCTGGCGGGCGCCGCCTCGAGCAACGGTGCCAGGCGGCCGGCAATCGCGGCCACGTGTTCCTGGCGGAAGTGGTCGACGGCTTCAGCGGTGAGCGCGGCGCGGTCGGCGTCACCGGCGACGAGTGCGAACGCCTGCTTCGTACGGAGGTAGGCGAGGAATCCGAGTTCGACGGCGATGTGGTCGGGTGGCTCGCTGATGGCCGGCGTGTAAGCAAAGGCGCCGTAGTAACCCGTGACGGACGACATCACCGAGCCGAGTTCGAGCGACTGGTAGTAGGTCACCTCGCGCGGCGGGGCCGGACCGCCTGGGCCGAACACCGAGTGGTACAGCCCTTCGGACGACTCGTCGAGCGCCGCCGTGACCGCAGCATGTAGGCGATCGTCAGCGAGCTCCCGGTCGAGCGCGGCGATGTCGTCACGCCACGCCGATGACGGGCACTCGAACAGCCGGCCGAGCAGCCGCCAGGCCGCCGCGTCACGCAGCAGGTCCACCACTACCGGATCGAGCGTCGCTGTCGCCGTGATCATGATGTCCCCCGCATCGACAAGCCTACCCAGCCGCTGCGCATCTTCCGGGCGCCGGCTTCCTGCGACGTGCCTTCCCACACCGCCACGGCGAACTGCGTGCGGCTCGTCGGCGTCAGACCGTCTGGAAGTGGCCGCACGATGACCACCGACCAGCCCGACGCCGTCCGCACGCCCCGACCGCGCGCCGACGACCCGCCGGCCGGGGCAAGCGACCCGGGCCCTTCAGCCACGAGATCCTCGACCGGAGAGGTGCGAGGCCCGCCGCGCAGGTTGCCGGCCCCTTCCGCCGGGGCGTACCGCGAGGCCATCTGGCGCTGCGCGTCCGACCCCTTCTCAAGCGACGCCGCCTCGAACGGATAGTGGTCGACGGTGGCGTTGGGATAGAGATCCTGGATCGCAGTACCACGCCCGTCGACGGTGGCCTGCCAGTCGGCGCGCCAGTAGGCGATCTGCACGCCCTTGCCGGCCTGGCCCATCTGGGGGTCCGGCGCGTTCGGATCCGCCTTCTGCGGCACCTGCACGGCGCACGCATCGACGAAACGGCCGTTGCCGGGCAGGTCGTCCTTCGACGCGTCGGTCCACTCGAGGCGGAAGGCTATCTCGGTCGGGCCGGCAATGGCCCGGACGCGCACGTCAGGCGTCGAGGCCGACATGAGTCGGGGCTCGACGAGGTCCTGGAGCAGCAGTTTCGCGACATGCTCCGGTGCCGAGTTCCAGGCCGGATCGTCGGGCCGATCCGGAATGGCGGACGCCAGAACAGCGACGACGTCCGGAGTCGTCTCCGGGCCACGCTGGCAGGCCGCCACGAGTGCGACGGCGACGAGAACCACGAGATGCCTTCGCATGACGGATCTCCTACGGGCAATTGGAGCGCATGATCTGGTAGACCTTGTCGAAACCGGCGCGCACGTGGACCGGCTCACGCATCGGCACACGCACGAGCGTCGTGCCGTGGTCGTCGACCCCGGCCACCTCTTCGCCGCGGCGTACCCAGCGGGTCATCACCGATTCAGTGGCACCGAACAGGCTGAGCAAGCCGGCCAGATCCGGGTCGTTGGCCGCGTTCCTGTAGGCGGCAATCGCCGCATCGACGCCGGGTCCGAACATCTGCCGCAGGAACTTCGGCGGCACGTGGATGGGCGGGATGTAATAGACGTTGGGCTCCAGCCCGTACTGCGGGTAGAGCGGCAACGCAATCTTGCGCAGGTGCACCAGATAGTCGATCGGGTTGTCGGGCCGCGCCTGCTCGGGCTTCGAGATGTAGCCGGCCATGCGAATCTTGCCGATGCAGTTGACGAAACACTGCGGCTGCAGGCCGACCTCCATCTTCGGATAACAGGCGATGCACTTCTCGGAGGTGCCCGTCATCGGGTTGAAGAACACCTTCTTGTACGGACAGCCCTTCACGCACTCCTGATACCCGCGGCAGCGGCCCTGGTCGACCAGCACGATGCCGTCTTCAGGGCGCTTGTAGATCGACCCGCGCGGGCACGACGCCAGGCAGGCGGGGTACGTGCAGTGATTGCAGATGCGCGCCAGGTAGTAGAACCACGCCATGTGCGGCATCGACAGGCTCATGCCGGCATCGACCGCGCCGGCGCAGTCATCCTCGCCGACGTTCGGATAGGCGTAGTCCTCACCCTCGGGCCGCCACGACAACACCCGCTCGCCCGCTTTGGCCGACTCGAAGATCGTCTGACCGGTGTAGGTCGACCCGTTCCAGCTCCCGGCTTCGAGCATGTCGAGCAGCTTGAGGTCCCAGGCCATCGGGTACGAACCGTAGGGCTTGGTCTCGACGTTGTTCCAGAGCATGTATTCCTGGCCCTTACCAGAGGTCCAGGTGGTCTTGCAGGCCAGCGTGCAGGTCTGGCACGCAATACATTTGTTGGTATCGAAGACCGCGGCGAACTGTTTCGTCGGCCGACTCTCGGGATACCAGTAGGACATCTCCCTGCCGAGCTGCCAGTTGTAGACACGGGCCATGGTCCTACTCCTTGTTGCCGGAGTAGTACTCTCCGGCCAGGTAACGTTTCATCGCGTCGGACTCGTTGTGCGGACGGATCCCGAGGGCCACAGGGCGCCACACGCCCTGCTGGCCAATGCCGCCGGGTTCGGCGCGCGAGATCTTCACGAACGCCTCGCGCGGCGCGCCGGTCGGACAGTGCACGTCGGGCAGGAAGCCCTTGCCGATGCCCTGGCCGAACATCTCCTTGCGCACCAGGGAATCGGTCATCCAGGTGGGCTTGAGCCAGCCGCGGGTGGCCGACTGGTGCGACCCGGAGCGGAACATCGCCTGGAACTTCGTCCGGGGATTCTTCGCCAGGCCGTCCGCCCGCGATTTCGCCCCCTCGACCGACCCCGGCGTCGCGCCGTACATGTTGAACCACATGCGCGTCACGCCCCGGGGCGTGCCCGGGTAATAGCGGGCGCGGCAGATCAGGCGGGCGAACTCCATGTCCTTCGCATTCTTCTGCCAGCCGCGGAATGGGCGGTCTTCCGGATCCGGATCGATCCAGACGTAGTCGCCATCCTGCACGCCGAGTTCCTTCGCGTCGTTCGGGTTGATGTCGACGTACCCTTCAGTCACGAACGGACTGCGCTTGTCCCGCCGGTAGATGTCGCCGAACGGCCCGAAAAGCATCGCGTTCATGTCGGTGTCGATCGGCGTGGTGTGCGACCCGTGGCGGTACTTCGGCGTGTGGAACACGAACTTGAAACCCTGCGTCGTGAGCGGATGCTGCGTCTTCTTGGCCTCGGCCCAGGTGAGCACGACGTTTCTGCCGCAGCGCACCTCGCACGACAGGTCGGTGCGGGCCACGCCGTAGTCTTCGGGGCCTTTCGGCCTGATCGCCTCGTGTTTCGGCGCCACGATGACGTTGGGCTCGTGGAACGTCGAGTCGATGGGTTCGCGGTGCACGGGCAGGTTCTCTCCGGCCTCGATGAACTCGTCTTCCTCGCGGTAGAACTCGAGACGGCCCGTCTTGGTGTACCAGGGTGTCGAGTCGGCCAACTGGTCGTAGCCGACAATCTTCGGCGTGGTGCGGGAGTTCATGAGCGCCGGCACGCCCTCGCGGGCCTTCGCTTCCAGTTCGGCGAAGCGGTACCCCTTCGTGTTGGTCGAGTGGTCGAGGATGCGCTGCAGGTAGACGTCGGTGCGGAACTCGCGCACGAACTTCCACATGTCGTTGAACCGCTGGTCGCCGGTCGAGGCTGCCAGCTTGGAGGCCACCAGGGCCTGCACCTCGATATCACCCATCGTGTTGAAGATGCGCGGGATTGGCGTCTTCGGGAACACGACGAGGAACGGGTTGGTGACCGAGGCGGTCATGTCCGGATGTTTCAGCTCGGCCCACGAGTCGACACCGAACACCACATCGGCCCATTCACACGACCCGCTCCACCACCACTCGTGCACCGCAATCATCTCCATCCGCGGCAGGGCATTCACGACGGTGTTGTAGTGCCATTTCACGTTGCCGAGAATCGAGTTGGCATTGGCGAACCACATCACCTTCGTCGGCGTCGGCATGTGTGTCGAGCCCGTCAGCAGCCGGTTGCCGACGCGCAGCGGGTGGTCTTCGTGGTTGTAGAAATGGGCCGATTCGGCCTTCCAGTACTGGCGTGGCCGGGCCGGCTTCGCCGGGTCCAGCTCGATGTCGAAGGGATTCTCGTTGATGTACTGCGGACAACCGTTGAAGAGGGCCGTCCGGTAGTTGCCGGCGTAGGAGCCGACGTTACCGCCGATTTTTCCGACGTTGCCGGTCAGGGCGGCCAGCAGGAAGACGTCGCGGTCCTTGTTGTCGCTGTTGAAGAACTGGTTCGGGCCCATGCCGAGCGCGAAGAGCGTCGTGCCCGGCTGCTTCGCGAATTCGCGGGCCAGCTGCTCGACAGCGGCGGCCGGCGCCCACGTGATTTCTTCGGTCGTCTTCGGATCGAAGTGCGCGGCGTATTCCCTGACGAGATCGAAGGTTGGCCGACAGCGCACGCTCGTCCCGTCGGCCAGGCGGACGTTCACGCTGCCCTCGAGTTGCGGATCGCCCACCGTCGAACGCTGCCCCACCTCGTCGCGGGTAAGACGCCGCGGCTGTTGGCTCACGCGGTCCCACCACACGTAGTCGCCCCACTCGGCCCGCATCTCGGCCGTGACCGTCTGGCGGCGCTGCTGCGCCGCAGGCGGCTCACGTTCGCCGGTCTTGCGCAGGTCGGCCGATGCCAGGGTGGCCAGTTCCCCGCCGAAGACCTCTTTTGCGCGCAGGCACTTGAGCGTATCGGTGCGCACGAGCACCGGCAGATCGGTCCATCGCTTCACGTAGTCGACGTCGTAGAGCCGGTCGCGCAGGATGACGTGCGAGAAGCCGAGCGCCAGCGCCGAGGTCGTGCCCGGCCGCACGACGACCACCTGGTCGGCCTTGCTGGCGGTAGACGAATACTCACACGCGATGACGACGATCTTCGTGCCCTTGAGGCGGGCTTCGGTCAGCCAGTGCGCGTCTGGCATCTTGGTCGAGATCCAGTTCATGCCCCAGACGACGACAGTCTTCGCATGCTCAACGGCGTTCAAGTCGAACTCAACGGTCTGCTGGCCGGTCACCATCGGGTGGCCGGGCGGGAGGTCGGTGTGCCACGAGTAGTTGTCGAAGCCCCGCGAGCCGAGCGCGCGGTCGGGGCCTACCTTGCGGACGTGCGCGTCGAGCAGCGCCAGCGTGTTGGCCATCCGGTACATGCCGAACACGCGGGTGATGCCGAGCAGCGGCATGCCGCCGCGCAGCTTGATGGTCTGGATCCCCGCGCCCTGCGTCGCCTTGATCGTCTCTTCGTCGTAGTGCTGGGCGCGCAGGCGTGCCATGCCGGCCTCACCCGAGTAGGTCTCGGCGATGTTGGTGAGCGCCTTGGCGACCAGGGTCGCCGCCTCGTCATGTGACAGTCGCACCCATTCGTCACGCGCCCGCTGGAAGTACTCGGCCGGTGCCCGGCCGTCGTCACCGCGCGGGAACCCCGCCTCGACCCAGCGTTTGAAGCCGGCCCGCACCATCGTCTGGCTGACGCGTCGGTCGCCGTAGAAGCGCCGCGTCAGGGCCAGGCCCTTCTGGCATACGCGCGGGTCCCACCGGTGCGTCGTCCCGTTGCCGGCCAGGTCGGTCGCTTCGCCGTACCGCATGGACGGACCGATCCGGGTCACGACGCCCTGGCGGACATACGCGTTCAGGATGCAGTTGTGCGTGTCGTTCGGCGCGCAGGTGAACGTGTACTTCGAGTCATAGGCGAACAGATCGCGGTAGGTCTGTTCCCAGCCGCGATTCGGATACGCGGCCAGCGGATTCGACGGGGCCTGCAGCCCCCAGGCCCTTTCGGCCGACAGCGCGAAGCCGCCGAGACCGGCCGCCGTCACCAGGTCGAGGAACTCGCGGCGGGATGGGTACGTCATGGCTGCACTCCCCAGGTTCGAATGAACGACACGATGGACTCGATGTCAGCACGTGTGAGCGTTGGATGGATCGGTGAGGATTCGGCGAACCCGACCATGCCCGTGCCGCGGCGCCCGCGCGCGATGGTCTCGACGAAGAACGTGTCGGTGGCCGCCGCCTGCAGCACCGGGTTGTTGAGCGCCGGCGCATCGAGCCCTTCGCCCTTCGGGCCATGGCAGCCGGCGCAGGTGCGTTCGAAGAGCCGCCCGCCTTCTGCCGGGTCGCCCTGCACCCAGCGCGCGGGTTTCGAGTCAATCGGTGCCGGCGTGGCCGCGGCCGTGCGGAGGTAGGCGACGATCGCCGCGATGTCCGCGGCACGCACGCCGGTGTCGTCGCTCCATGCCCGCATGCGCCGGCCGGGCCGCCCGCGGCGGATGGTCTCGCTCAGAAGTGCGTCTGGAGCCACGGCCAGGAAGTCGGGATTGGCCACCGACGGAAACGTGGCGACACCGGCCGCCCGCAGGCCGAGGCCATCGCGGCCATGGCAACCGGCACAGAAGGCCCCGAACACCGTGGCGCCATCCGAGGCGAACTCTCGTTCGGCGAACCGCGACACCCGCATGCGGTCGCGCGGCAGATAGCTGCCGGGGACGTCGCGGCGACGCAGCGACAACGTGAAGAGTGTCAGGTCGTCGACCTCGCGGTCGGTCAGGCGTAGCGCCGGCATCTGCGAGCCGACGACGACCGAGGTGGGCGTGCGGGTGTGCTGGTCGAACCAGTTGTCGAGCGTGCGGTCACCGGCGACGGCCGCGAAGTCGGCCCGTCCCGGGTCCTTCTCGCCCGCCCGCGTCAGGTCGGGACCGTCATCGCCACCGACGCCGCTCACCTTGTGGCACCCGAGGCACCCGGAGGCGAAGAACGTCGACTTGGCCGAGACGAGCGACGGCATCGCCACCCGCGTGGCGAGGAAGCGCTCCACATCGGCCCGGTCGGCCTCGGACACGCTGCGCCACGACGTTCGCCATGGTGCGGCGGTGTCGGCGGCCGCACGGGTGATGTGGGCGTCGTGCCAGTCCGCGCGGTAACCGGTCAGGCCCACGCGGGTCAGGTCCGGCCCCTCCATGCCGCCACCGTCGGGACGGATCGTGCCCCCACGACCGTCCATCCGATGACAGGCGCGACAGTCGAGACGCTCGAAGGTGGCGCTCCATCCGTCGAGCACCTCACGGCGCGGAATCCCGGCCGTCGCATGACAGGTGCCGCATCCGGCTTCCGTCGATCGCACGGGCAACATCGGCTCCGGCCAGAAGTGCACCGTGCCATGGGCGTCGTCCTTGAGCGTCGCGCGTCCCTGGCCGCCATGACATGCGGTGCAGCCGAAGTCTGCAGGGTCGTGGACGACATTCGGGTGAGATCGCTGCGCCGGTCCTGTGGCGTTCTGCTCACCGGGCGCCATCGACACGTGGCACGACACGCAGCGGTCGGCGACGCCGAGTGTCTGATTGACGACCTGCCGGAGATGCACGGGCACGGGCTGCCCGTCGAGTCGCACCTCAGCCTGGACCTGGCGCCATTCGAGCAACACGTTCTCCCGTACGGCGGCGACGACGAGCAGCACGAGCACACCAACGCTCGATGCGAGCAGGAGCCACTTGTTGCGATCGAGCGACGCCATGACGCCTCCCGCGTTTCAGTGCAGCGGCCAGTCGGCCGGCGACCAGAAGAACTGCCAGTTGGGACCGCGGAAGTACGTGCCCACCACCGTGAGCACGAGGAATCCGCCGAGGAAACACGTGAACAGTCCGAGGGCGCCGGCCCGGGTCGAGTTATAGCGGCGCACCAGCCACATCGAATACCCGGCGTAGATCGCCGTCAGCACCGTGCCGGGGTTCACGGCGGTGATGACGAGCTGCGGGATCGTCGGAAACCACTCGCGCAGCCAGCCGAAGCGGATGATGAAGGCCTCGACGGCAATCGCCGACGCGAGGCCGATGAGCGCCGAGCGCCGCACCAGCGGCCAGCCGCCGGGTCCACCACACCACTCGCCGGTGCCGGCCTCTTCGCGATCCAGGAACGGAATCAGGCCGAGGCCGACGAGCACGACGGCAGGAATGCCAATTCCGCCCATGAACGCCGAGAACGCCACGAGTTCCTGCAGACCAAGGAAGTACCAGGGTGCCTTGGCCGGATTCTCCGGCACCAGCGGATTGGCCAGCTCCTTGAGCGGCGCGTCGGACACGAGGGCGAGGGCCGTGCAGGCAAACACCGTGAGCATGAAGACCGCGAGTTCGGCGTAGAAGAGGTGCGGCATGGACGGCACCGTCTGCTCGGGGCCGTGTCCGACGGCCGGCGTGCGTCCGCGAACGATGGCGGCGAGGTGGTAGGTTTTCTGCGGCGCTTCGGTGAAGACCGGGTAAGTGCCATCCGCGGCTGGCAGTCGTCGATCGACGTCCGCCGGCTTGGCCAGCCCGCCGTCCTTGCGAATCCGCCAGAAGTGTACGGCCATGAGCGCGGCCGCCACGAGCGGCAGGAGCATGACGTGGAGCAGGTAGAAGCGAACGAGGGCTTCTTCGCCGACCGTGTCGGAGCCGAGCAGCAGCAGCCGCTGCAGGCCGCCGGGGTCGAACACCTCGGTCACGCCGAGCGCGTCGGTGACCTCGCGCGGCGACTGCGCGATGTTGGCGCCGATCGTGATCGCCCAGTAGGCCAGCTGGTCCCACGGCAGCAGGTAGCCGGTGAACGAGAGCCCGAGCGTCACGGCGAGCAGCGCCATGCCGATGAGCCAGTTGAACTCACGCGGCGCGCGATACGCGGCCGTGTAGAAGGTCCGCGCCATGTGGAGGATCACGGTGACGACCATGGCGTTGGCCGCCCAGCGGTGGATGTTGCGGATGAAGCGCCCGGTCGGCACCACGAAGTGGATGTCCTTCATGGAGAGGTAGGCCGCATCGGGATACGGCTTGTAATAGAACATCAGCAGCACGCCGGTCACGAGCGTGATGAGAAACGCCGCCAGCGTGGCAATGCCGAGTCCGGCAGTGGTGGCCCAGCGCAGGCTCCAGCGATGGGTGCGCACCGAGTGCAGGTGCAGGAACACGTTGCCGAACACGAAGGTTGACCGCGAGCGATCGGTGTGCGGCACGCCAGTGCGGAACGCCGCGGCGGCGATTCGTCCGGGCGCGAGCCGGAGGTTCTCGCGGAACACCCTGAGCGCATCGGAGCCGGCGTTCATGCCTGCACCTTCGTGCCCGTTGGCACGCTGGTCTCTTCGTCGATCGTGACGGTGCTGCCCGACACCGTCACCTGCCGCCACGGCAGCGGGGCCGGCGCCGGTCCGCCCGTGACGGCGCCGTCGGGCGCGAACTTCGATCCGTGGCACGGACACTCGAAGCCGGCAGTCGTCGCTTTCACGATGCAGCCGAGATGGGTGCAGACAATCGAGACGGCGTGGATCCCGTCGCCGTCGCGGAAGATCGCCACCGAACGCCCGGGCGGCACGAAGGCTGCACCGGGCGGCAGCGTCTCTGGAATGGTCACGCGGAACTTCTTGGACGGCGAGGGCAGCACCGCCGCTCTCGGCAGTCGCAGCGCCCCCACGGTGGCGAAGACGAGCGCGGACGCCATCGACCACAGCGAGAGCAGCCCGAGGACGTCGCGCCTGGGCATCGGGTCGGCGTCGAGGCGCGAAGGCGCCGGTCCTGGCGTGAGCGTCATGACAGCCTCCATTCCGTGACGAACGAGACGCGCTCCATGCCGATCGCGTCGGCCGGACACCGCATCACGCACAACGCGCAGCGGATGCAGCGGTCTTCGTCTTTGAGGATCGCGGTGTGCGCCGTCCGCTCGGCGTCGACGCCGAGCGTGCGCGCGATCGCCGCATCACAGGCGCCGCCGGGCGCAATCGCGTCGAGGCCGACGAGCTTCAGGCACGCGGTGGGACACACGTCGACGCAGCCGCCGCAGAGCACGCACCGGTTACCGTCGAAGACCGGCGTGACGCCGCAGTCGAGGCAACGTTGCGCCTCCCGCACCGCCTGTTCGCGTGTGAACCCCAGCTCGACTGGCACGTCGGGATGGGTCAGCCGCTCACCGGGTTCGCGCGTCGGCACGACCTGGCGGCGGATGCTCTCGTAGCCCCGTTCGCGCCGGTACCCCGGCACCGGCAGGTGGACGGTCAGTGCCGAGCTCTCGAGCGCGCGCCCGGTCACGTAGGCGTACACGGATCTGGCCGCGGCCTTGCCAGACGCGACGGCATCGATGAGCAGGCGCGTCCCATGCGCGAGATCACCGGCGACGAACACGCCGGCGGCCGTGGTCGACAGGGTGGCGGGATCGACCCGCGGCCATCCGGGCCGGCCCATCTCGATGTCCTCGCCGCCGTGTTCGAGAAACGTCGTCACGGGTGACTGGCCGACGGCGAGCAGGACCGTGTCGCAGGTGAGTGCCTGACGGTCGGCATCATCGAAGTGGGGCGAGAAGCGCCGCGCCTCGTCGTAGACGCGCAGACAGCGGCGCACGATCACGCCGTCGACGCGCCCGTCGCCCCCGCGGGTGATCTCGACCGGGCCCCAGCCGTTCAGGCGCTCAACGCCCTCTTCGTCGCCCTCGCGAATCTCGACGGTGTCGGCCGGCATCTCCTCCAGACTTTCGAGTGACACGAGCCGGACGCGCGACGTGCCTGGTAGGCGCGCGGCGGTACGGGCTGCGTCGTAGGCGATCTGGCGCACCACGGTGCGCGCGACGTCGTAGGCCACGTTCCCGCCGCCGACGACAACGACGTCGCGGCCGATATCGAGGGCTTCGCCGAGGGCGGCAGACCGCAGCAGGTCCACGCCGCCGTAGACGCGCGGTCCCTGCTCGCCGGGAATACCGACCGCGCGCGACGACTTCGCGCCGACCGCAACGATGACCGCCGCGAAGTCGCGTCTGAGGTCGGCGAACGAGACGTCGCGTCCCACGGTGACACCGCAACGGACATCGACGCCGAGGGCCTTGATGACGGCGACCTCCTGCTCGATGAGCAGCCGCGGCAGCCGATACGCCGGCACACCGACGGCGAGCATGCCGGCCGCCACGGGCTCGCTCTCGAAGACGACGGGCGCGAACCCGAGCAGCGCAAGATCGTGGGCCGCGGACAGGCCTGCCGGGCCTGCCCCGATGATGGCCACCGGCTCGCCGTGCGCCGGCGGGACGCGCCCCGCGACGCTCGCTCGCAGCAGTGCCGCCAGTTCGTCGGCGTCGGCCGCCACGGTGGGCACGTAGGCCTTCGCGGCCGCCAGCACGTCGGCCGTCGGACGCGCCTCTGGTCCGGCCGCCGAGCAGGCGAACATCTTGAGCGCGCGAATCGCGACCGGGCGGTCGGTGCCGACGAAGCGGCCGTCGTCGTCGACCTGCGGCACCTTGCCGCGCCGGCAGGCGGATTCGCACGGGGCGCCGCAGATCCGGCCGCAGATCGAGGCGAACGGATTCGGGCCGCGAGCGATGAGATACGCGTCATCGAAGCGGCCCTCGGCGATCGCGCGGACGTAGCCTCGGGCGTCGGTGTGGACCGGGCAGGCGCGCTGGCACGCGATGAGCCCCGCGTAGTGCAGTTCGTCCGGGACGTCCACGCGCAGCGGCCCTGCGCCTGACGGAAGGACTGACTCTGCGGCCGTGGTCTCCACGCCGGCAGTCTCCGACTCGAGCCCGCCCCACGCCATGACGACCGTCATATGTCGTCGAACCGTTCAGGGTCCCCGGCGGCGACGATTTCGCGCGCGCTGCGAACGGGTTGGATATGATGCGCGCGTGACCGTTCCCAGCGACGACGTGCTCAGGCGGATGCCCCTCTTTCGCAGGATGTCGGCAGTCGATCGGGCCCGGGTGGCCGCGTCGGCGCGGCTGGTGCAGCATCTGCGGGGGGCGCGAATCTTCGACGAAGGCGACCCGGCCACCGCCTTCCTGGCCATCGTCGAGGGCCGGGTCAAGGTCTACAAGGCGACGCCAGCAGGCAAGGAACTCATCCTCGAGATCTTCGGCGCCGGCGATCCGCTGGCGGCAGTGGCCGTGTACGAGAACGTGCCGTTCCCCGCCTCGGCCGTCGCCCTCGAGGATGTGACGTGCCTGCGCATCGAACAACGCGAGTTCTTCGCACTGCTCGAACACCATCCCGCGATCGTGCGTGGCCTGCTGTCGGGCCTGACGATGCGTCTGGCCGAGCTGACGCGGCGCCTGACGGACCTCACCGGTGCCCGCGTCGACGCGAGGTTCGCACGGCTGTTCCTGAAGCTCGCCGACCAGATCGGGAGACAGGAGCGCGGCGCCATCTTCGTGCCGCTGCCGCTCGCCCGCCAGGAACTGGCCGACATGACCGGCACGACGATCGAGACCACGATCCGCATCATGAGCCGTTGGCAGAAGGACGGCGTCGTCCTCACCGAAAAGGACGGCTTCCTCATCGCCGACCGCGACACCCTCGAGCACGTCGCGGTGTCGTGACCACGGCCGCCGCTACGACGCAGGCGCCGCGCTCGCCGTCGCCGCTGCTCGCGGGAAGAGGATGTTGTTCTCGAGATGCACGTGGACGTGCATCTCTCGCTCGAATTCGGCCAGGCCGAAGTACAGGCCCCGGAACGTCGGACACGCCCACTCGGGCGGCGCATAGCCGCCGGTGAGCTCGCGCATCCGCGCGAGCGCGAGGCCCGCGTGCTCGTGCTCGGCCTCCATCACGCCAATCGGCTGGCTGACAAAGGACGCCGCCGCCACGTCACCCGTCTCGGCGGCGACGATGGCCGGGAACAGCACGACGTCTTCCTTGGTCATGTGCTGCAGCAAGTCGTCGTGGAGCGCACTGAACGTCGCCGCCAAGGGACCCAGGGTCTGGGGCAGGTGGTCGCCGTGGCGGCTGACCACCTTCGCCATCATCGCGGCAACCCTGGTGAGCTCCTGCCGCAGCGGCTCGTGGAATCGCTGCTGGATGTGCCCGATGAGCTCGCCGAGCGGCGCGGCCTGCCAGTTCCGTTCGGCGTCGGCACCGGTGATGCTCGCCTGCAGTTTCGCGACGAGGGTGTCCACGTCGAGGCCGCGGTCGGCGCACGCCTCGGCGAGCGGACGCTTCCCGCCGCAGCAGAAGTCGATGCCGTGCTCCTGGAAGATTCTGATCGTGGCCGGCATCTCGGTAGCCACGGCTGACACGTGGGAATCTCTCGTGATGTTCATCACCGTCTCCTCGCCGGGGGATAGGTCCCCGGCGCGTTCCGGCCGCCTTGGGCTCAGGCGGCGCCTTCTGGTTTCAGCCCATTCGTCCCGGGGACCGACGCGCTCAGCCAGAGGGCTGGCGAGCCGCCGTCGTCCGTTTCGACCACTCGAGCCACTCCTGGCCGAACAGCTCCTTGGGGTGAGGCGTGCGAATGCTGCCGTTGCCGCAGGCGAGGTCGGCGGCAGGACAGTACTTGTCGCACCCCCAGCACACGCGTTCTGGATGCGGCGGGTTCAGCACGGCGTCGGCGTCGCGAGCAGGATGATGGCTGCGGGTCATACGACCATGGCCTTTTACGAGGACAACGACGTCGGCGCCTCTGGGTCGAGAGGGCGACGTTCGCACCACTACGGTGACGTCACGAATTTCACGGCGAAGCCCCACGGCCGATGCCCGAGCTGGTCCTGGTCTACGAACATGAACTCGCCGGCCCCCGGTA
>CADEFD010000137.1 GCA_902826515.1 uncultured Acidobacteriota bacterium | reverse complement strand
TTCTCCGACTACTCGACCATCGACGAAGGCCAGCCCAACACCGACTGGAACCCGGTGTGGAACGTGCGCACCGGACGTTTCGACGGCGGCTGGACGATGGAGATGATCATCCCGTTCAAGTCGCTGCGCTTCCGCGGCGGCCGCAACCAGACCTGGGGCTTCCAGGTGCGCCGGTCGATCCGCCGCAAGAACGAATGGGCGTACCTCACGCCGCTGCCGGCGTCGATGGGCGGGCCGCAGGGCCTGAACCGCGTGTCGCTCTACGGCACCGCCGTCGGCATCGACGCGCCGCCGGCCGGCCGCACGTTCGAGATCAAGCCCTACACCTTCGGACGCCTCACCACCGATCGCCTGCGCGTGCCGCCGCTCGCCAACGACCTCGACGCGCAGCTCGGCATGGACGTGAAGTACGGCATCACCGCCAACCTCACCGCCGACCTCACCTACAACACCGACTTCGCGCAGGTCGAGGTGGACGAACAGCAGCTCAATCTCACGCGGTTCAGCCTGTTCTTCCCGGAGAAACGCGACTTCTTCCTCGAGGGCCGCGGCATCTTCGACTTCGGCCGCGGCGGCGCCTCGGCCGGCGGCTTCGGCGGCGGCACGCAGTCATCCACGCCGTTCCTCTTCTACAGCCGGCGCATCGGCCTCAATCGCGGCCGCGTCGTGCCGATCCAGGCCGGCGGCCGCGTCACCGGCAAGATCGGCAAGTACGGCATCGGTCTCGTCAACATCCAGGCCGACGACGAAGACGTCTCGGCGACGCCGGCCACCAATTTCAGCGTGGTGCGCGTGAAGCGCGACATCCTGCGGAAGAGCACCATCGGCGCGATGTTCACGGGACGGTCCAACTCGAACACTCCCGGCGCCTCGGGCAACCTCGCCTACGGCGTGGACGGCGCCTTCGGCTTCTTCGAGAACCTGACGATCGGCGGCTTCTGGGCGAAGACCGACACCGAAGGCCTCGAGGGCGACGACGACAGCTACCAGGGCCGCTTCGACTACTTCGCGGATCGCTACGGCGTCCGCGTCGAGTACCTGAAGGTGGGCGACAACTTCAACCCGGAGGTGGGCTTCCTCCAGCGCGACAACTTCAAGCGATCGTTCGCGTCGCTGCGGTTCAGCCCGCGCCCGAAGGATTTCCTCGGCGTGCGCAAGTTCACCTGGCAGGCCGACCTCGAACACCTCGAGAACGGCGGCGGCGCCCTTGAGACGCGCGTGCACGTGGGCAAGTTCACGACCGAGTTCAACACCAGCGACACCATCAACGTCGAGGCGACGCGCGACTACGAGATGATCCGGCAGTCGTTCCAGGTGGCCGGCGGCGCCACCGTGCCGGCCGGCTCGTATTCCTTCGACGACATCCAGCTCAGTTACACCTTCGGCGCCCAGCGCCGCGTGGCCGGCACGCTCGGCACGCAGATCGGCGACTTCTGGAACGGCACCATCCGCAGCGTGAGCTATACGGCCGCCCGCATCGCCGTGCTCAAGCAGTTTTCGGTCGAACCCACCATCCAGCGCTCGCGCGTGGAGCTGCCGACCGGCAACTTCACCACGGTGCTGCTGCGCACGCGCACCGATTACGCCTTTTCGCCGCGGATGTTCATGAGCGCGCTCGTGCAGTACAGCTCCGCCGATCGCAGTTTCAGCTCGAACGTGCGCTACCGCTGGGAATACAAGCTCGGCAGCGAGCTCTTCGTCGTCTACACCGACGATCGCGACACCCTCGGGAGCGGCTATCCGACGCTCAGGAACCGGGCGTTCGTCATCAAGGTCACCCGCTTCTTCCGCGTCTGATGCCGGCCGCCGCCGGCCCGCCGGGACGCGCCGGATGACCGTATGATGTGGCGTCGGCCCTGACGGCACCCCTCGCCGGAGGCACCATGGACTCGGATGATCGCGGCCGCGAATGGCTGCGAACCACGCTCTACAGCATCGGCGACGCGGTCGTCACGACCGATGCGCTCGGGCGGGTGCGCGAGATGAACCCGGTGGCAGAGGCTCTCACCGGCTGGACGGAGGCGGAAGCGGCGGGACGGCCGTTCGCCGAGGTGTTCGTCGCCTTCAATGAAGACTCCGGGGCACTGATCGTCGATCCGGTGACGCAGATCCTCCGCGACGGCGTCACCATCGGGCTCGCCAACCACACCCTGCTGCGCGGACGCCACGGCCGCGCCTGTCCGATTGCCGACAGTGGCGCGCCGATCCGCGACCGCGACGGGCGGCTGCTCGGCGCCGTCATCGTGTTCCGCGACCAGACCGCCGAGCGCATGCAGCTGCGGGCGCTCGAAGAAAGCGAACGCCGCCATCGCGAACTGTTCGCCGCGAACCCGCAGGCGATGTGGGTCTACGACGACGACACGCTCGCCTTCCTCGACGTGAACGGGGCGGCGATTGCCCGCTACGGCTACACGCGCGACGAGTTCCTGGCGATGACGCTGGCCGACATCCGTCCGCCCGAAGACGTGGCGGCGCTGCTCGAAGACGTCAAGTCGGTGCCCGACGGGTTCGAAGGAGGCCGCCGCTGGCGCCATCGCCGGCGCGACGGCTCGCTCCTCACGGTCGAGATCTCGTCGCATCCCGTGCCGTGGCCCGGGCGCACGGCGCGGGTGGTGCTCGTGCACGACGTCACGGCGCAGGCGGCGCTCGAGACGCGCCTGCACTGGCAGGCGCAGATCCTGACCCGCCTGGCCTCGCGCGAGCCGCTCGACACGCTGCTCGCCGACCTGGCGACGTTCGTCTGCACGCTCTGCCCGGGCGTGATGTCCACGGTGATGCTCTTCGACGCCGCGGCCGGCGTGTTGCGTCCAGCGGCCTCGCACCGCATCCCGCCCGAGGTGCAGGCCGCGGCCGATCCCACGCCGGTGGCCGATCTCACGGGCGTGTGCGGCACGGCGGCGTCACGGCGCGCGCCGTTCGTCGTGGCGGACATCGAGACCGACCCGGCGTTCACGGCGTATCTGCCGGTGACCCGGCGCTTCGGCCTGCGCGCGGCGTGGTCACATCCGTTCTTCGATACCCGCGGCCGCCTGCTCGGCACCGTGGCGATGTACGCGCCCGCCCCCGGCCTGCCGACGCCGACCGAGACCGACGTCGCGGCGTTCGCGGCAACACTCGCCGGCGTGATGGTGGAGCGTTCGCGGAACCTCGACGCCCTCAACGAGCGCGAGGCGCAGCTGCGGCTCATCTTCGAGAACGAGCCGGAATCCGTGGCGGTGCTCGACCGCGACGGCCACCTGCTCGAGATGAACCCGGCGGGTCTGCGGCAGATCGAAGCCGATGCGATCGATGACGTGCGCGGTACCGATGTCGGCCGTCTCGTCACGCCGGAGTTCCGCGAGGCCTTCGCGGCGCTCACGCGCGACGTCGCCGCCGGCGGCGACGGCCGCCTCGAGTTCGAACTGGTGGGCCTGAAGGGCACGCGCCGCTGGCTCGAAACCCACGCGGCGCCGCTGCGCGACGCGCAGGGCCGGATCACCGCCGTGCTCGGCATCACGCGCGACGTCACCGAGCGCAAGGCGCTCGCCGCGCAGTTGCTGCAGTCGCAGAAGCTGGAGTCGGTGGGCCGCCTGGCGGGCGGCGTCGCCCACGACTTCAACAACATGCTCGGCGTCATTCAGGGGCAGACCGAGCTGGCCCTGCAGGATGCCCCGCCCGGCAGCCTGCTCGAGAGCGGCCTGCGCGAAGTGCTCAAGGCCGCCCAGCGCTCGGCGCAGTTGACGCGCCAGCTCCTCGCGTTCGCGCGGCGGGAGCCGTCAACGCCGCGCGTGCTCGATCTCAACCTGCGCGTGCAGGAGCTGCTCGGGATGCTGGCGCGCCTCATCGGCGAAGGTGTCGTGGTGTCGTGGCAGCCCGGCGACGATCTGTGGCCGGTGCGGATCGACCCCGGCCAGCTCGATCAGGTATTGACGAATCTGGTGGTCAACGCCCGGGATGCGATGGCGGGCGCCGGCGCCCTCACCGTGACCACCGCGAACACCCGGCGCGAAGCCGAGGACGGCGCGACCGCCGGCGACTACGTGGTGCTGACGGTGCGCGACACCGGCGCCGGCATGGACGCCGCCACCAGGGCGCGGATCTTCGAGCCGTTCTTCACGACGAAACCGCTCGGGCAGGGCACCGGCCTCGGGTTGTCCACCGTCTACGGCATCGCCCGCCAGCACGGCGGCGCCATTGAGGTCGAGAGCCGCCCCGGCCAGGGCGCGACGTTCCGCCTGTTCCTGCCGAAGAGCATCGAGTCGCCCGCCCCGCTCGCCGAGTCGAACGCGACGCCCTCGGCCACCGGCGGCCGCGGCACGATCCTGCTCGTCGAGGACGAGCCGGCGCTGCTGGCCCTTACCGGCCGCGTCCTGCGGCGGGAGGGCTACACGGTGCTGGCCGCGGCGTCGCCGATCGAGGCCGAGGGTGTCGTCGGCCATCACGACGGGCCGATCGATCTGCTGCTCACCGACATGGTCATGCCGGGCATGAACGGGCGCGAGCTGTGGCGGCGCGTGCGGGCGCTGCGGCCGTCGATGTGTTGTCTCATCATGTCGGGCTACTCGCACGACGGCATGGAAGGGACGACCGATCTCGACGTGGTGACCCTGCACAAGCCGTTTGCGATGCACGAGCTCATCGCGCAGGTGCGCGCCGCGCTGGCGGCCGGCGCCAGTCCCGCGGAGGCACGCGCACCCGAGTGATCCCCCCGGGGTCGTGGTCTAATGTCGGCATGCTGCGGACCACGCTGACGGCACTCCTCACCGCCTCGCTGCTCGTGCTGCCGGCGCAGGCACAGGATCGGCCGCCGCGCGATGCCAGGGCGACGCGCCAGGCCGATCTGGTCGAGCTCGTGACGCTCGATCCCACCATCAAGCTCGACATCCGCTACGCCGGCACCAACAACTTCCTCGGTAAGCCGGTCTATCCCGAGGCGCGCGCGTTCCTGCAGCGTCCGGCGGCGCTGGCCCTGCTGGCCGCGCACAAGGCCCTCGCGGCACACGGCTACGGCCTGCTCATCCACGACGGCTACCGTCCCTGGGCGATCACCAAGGTGTTCTGGGACATGACGGCCGGCACACCCATGCAGGAGTTCGTCGCCGACCCGAAGTCGGGCTCGAAGCACAACCGCGGCTGCGCGGTGGACCTGACGATGTACGACCTGGCGACCGGCACGGTCGTGCAGATGCCCGGCGAGTACGACGAGCCGTCGCTGCGCTCGTATCCAGACTACACGGGCGGCGCGCCCGAGGCGCGCGCGAAGCGCGACCTGCTGCGTGCCGTCATGGAGCGCCAGGGCTTCACCGTGGAGCCGAACGAATGGTGGCACTTCAACTACAAGGATTGGCCGAGTTACCCGATCCTCGACATCTCGTTCCAGCAGGCCACAAAACGGTAATGGGGTCAGACCCCATTCAAGCCAGGCCCAGACTGGGGTCTGGCCCCTGTCTCGTTCTGATACTCGCGATCGCAGCAAGTGCGACGCCGGCGCTCGCGCAGACGACCGCGCCGCTCACGATTGGCGAGGTGATAGACGCGGCGGTCACCGCGAATCCGGGGCCGGCGGAAGCGGCGGCGCGCGCTGACGCCGCGGCCGCGGCCGTGGATCTGGCGCGGGCCGCCTACCTGCCGAAACTCGACGCGATGTGGCAGGTGACACGCGCCAGCCGCAACAACGTGTTCGGCGCGTTCTTCCCGCAGAACGTGATTCCGATTTCCGGCCCGGTGCTCGGCACCGACTCGTTCGAAAGCGCGTGGGGCTCAGCGGCCGGGCTCGTGTTCTCGGCCGAGGTCTTCGATTTCGGACGCCGCGGTGCCCAGGGGCGTGAGGCCCGGGCCGGGCGCGACGCGGCCACCGCGCATGCGGACGTGGCGCGCCTTGCGGCCGGCGTCCGCGCGGCCGACCTCTTCCTCACCGCCGCCGGTGCGGCGAAGGTGGTCGAGGCCGACACCATCACGGTGACGCGTCTCACGCAGTTGCAGACAGCCGTCGGCGCACTGGTGTCCGCGGACCTGCGTCCCGGCGCCGACCGCGCCCGCGTGGACGCGGATCTTGGGGCCGCGCAGAGCCGCCTCTACGCGAGCGAGCAGGCGCTCGAGGTGGCGCGTATCCGCCTCGCCGTGGCGATCGGCCAGGCCGGCGCCACGCTCGCGTTGAATGCCGCGCCGCTGCTCGCCGCCTCGCCCGCCGCTCTCGCCGCCGACCCGGACCCCGCGCCCGCGGTTGTCAGCGGCCATCCCGCCGTGCGTGAAGGCGCCGCGCTGGTGCAGGCCGCGACGGCCGCGCGCGATGCCGCGCGCCTCGCCTATCGGCCCACGCTGCTCCTGCAGGGCGCGCTCTCGGCCCGCGGCAGCGGCGCGCTGCTCGATGGCACGATCGACAACGGCCAGGGGCTCTGGCCCGACGTGCCGAACTGGACGGCCGGGGTCTCGATCACGTTCCCGCTGTTCGAGGTGAGCGCCACCCGCGCCCGCGTCGCCCGGCGCGCCTCGCTCGTCATCGCCGCCGACGCCTGGCAGCGCGCGCTGACCGACGAGGCCACCGGCGCGGCGCGAGAAGCGGGCGTGATGGCCGATGCCGCGCGCCGCATCGCCGGCACCGTGCCGATGCGCCTCACGGCGGCGCGTGACGCCGCCGCGCAGGCCCGTGCCCGCTACGAGGCAGGGCTCACCGGCATCGTCGATGTGGTCGAGGCCGAGCGTACGCTCGCGCAGGCCGAGTCGGACGCCGCGCTGGCCGCGCTGGCCCTGTGGCGCGCGCGTCTCGCGCTTGCGGCCGCGGCCGGCGATCTGGCGCCGTTCCTTGCCGAGGCCGCCGCGCCGGCGGGCCCGCCGGTGGTGCGCTGACATGCGACTGACCCTTGCCGCGCTCGCGCGTCCCATCACCGTCGTCGTCGCGCTCATCGCGCTGGCCGTGGGCGCCACGGTGGCCGTGCGGCGCATGCCGGTCGACATCTTCCCGATCGTCGGCGACCCCGCCGTCTACGTGGCCCAGCCGTACGGCGGCATGGACCCGCAGCAGATGGACGGGTTCCTCACCTACTACTACGAGTACCACTTCCTCTACATCTCGGGCATCGAACACATCGAGTCGAAGAGCATTCAGGGCGTGGCGCTGCTGAAGCTCGTCTTCCATCCCGGCACCGACATGAACCAGGCGATGGCGCAGGTCGTGGGGTACGTGAACCGTGCCCGCGCCTTCATGCCGCCTGGCGCCGTGCCGCCGTTCGTCACGCGCTTCGATGCCGGCAGCGTCCCGATCGGCCAGCTCGTGTTCAGCAGCACGACGCGCCTGCCGGCCGAGATGCAGGACATCGCGATCAACCGCGTGCGTCCGCTCTTCGCGACGCTGCCGGGCGTCTCGGCGCCGCCGCCGTTCGGCGGCAACCAGCGGACGATCGTCGTGCGGCTCGATCCCGACCGGCTGCAGTCGTATCGCGTCACGCCGGAAGAAGCGATTGCCGCGGTGAACCGGGCCACGGTGGTGTCGCCGGCCGGCAACGTCCGCACCGGCGATCTCAACCGCATCGCCACGAGCAACGCGACGCTCGGCGGAAACCTCTTGGAACTGCTGGACGCGCCCGTGCATGCGGAAAGTGGCGCCACCGTGTATCTGCGCGATCTCGGCATCGTCGAGAACGGCACCGACATCGTCACGAGCTACGCGCACGTGAACGGGAAGCGCACCGTCTACATCCCGGTGACGAAGCGGTCGGACGCGAGCACGCTCGCCGTCATCCAGGCCGTGCGCGACAACCTGCCGGCGATGAAGGCGCTGGCGCCGGAGGACGTGGACATCCGCCTCGAGTTCGACCAGTCGCGCTATGTCACGAGCGCGCTCAGGAATCTGGCGACGGAAGGCCTGCTCGGCGCGCTCCTCACAGGCGTGATGGTGCTGCTCTTCCTGCGCGACTGGCGCAGCGCGGCCATCGTCGTGGCGACGATTCCGGCAGCCGTGATGGCGGCGGTCGTGGGCCTGTGGGCCGCCGGGCAGACGCTGAACCTGATGACGCTCGGCGGGCTGGCGCTCGCCGTGGGCGTGCTCGTGGACGAAGCCACCGTGGCGATCGAAAGTATCCACGCGCATCTCGAACGCGGCCGGTCGCGGATCGACGCGGTCATCGAGGCCAGCCGTGTGACCGCCGTACCGCGCCTGCTCGCGATGCTGACGGTGCTCGCCGTGTTCCTGCCGGCGCTCTTCCTCGTGGGTGTGCCGCGACAGCTGTTCGTGCCGCTGGCGCTGGCTGTGGCGCTGGCGATGGCGGCCTCCTACGTGCTCTCGAGCACGCTCGTGCCGGTACTGGCGGCGTGGTTCGTGCGCGGACATCCGATGGGCGCGACCAGGATCGCCGTGCTGACGCCGGAAGAGGCACGCGCCGCCGAACGGCAGCCGTTCGCGCGGTTCCTCGCCCTGCTCGCCGCCTGCATCGAGCGCCGCGTCGTCGTGGTGGGCGCCTACCTGGTGGTCTGCGGCGTCGTGCTGGCGCTGCTGCTGCCGCGGCTCGGCGTGGAGCTCTTCCCGGTGACCGGCGCCGATCAGCTCCAGATGCGGATTCGCGCCGCCACCGGCACGCGCATCGAACGCACCGAGCCGCTCACGCTCAAGGTGCTCGATGAGGTGAAGGCCGAGGTTGGTGCGGAGAACGTCGTCATCAGCACCGCGTTCGTCGGCGTGCAGCCGGCGAGTTACCCCATCAACACGATTTATCTCTGGACGTCCGGCCCGCACGAAGCCGTGCTGCTCGTGTCGCTCACGCCGTCGGCTGCCACCAACGTCTCCGCCCTGCGCGAACGCCTGCGCACGCGCCTGGCCACGGCCGTGCCAGAGGTGACGATTGCCTTCGAGGCCGGCGACATCGTGTCGCAGGTCATGAGCTTCGGCTCGCCGGCGCCGGTCGAGGTCGCCGTGCAGGGGCTGAACCTCCAGCAGAACCGCGAGCATGCGGAGAAGGTGCGGGCGGAGCTTGCGAAGCTGCCGGCCCTGCGCGACCTGCAGATCGCGCAGCCGCTCGACTATCCCACGCTGGCCGTCACCATCGACCGCGAGCGCGCCGGGCAATACGGCCTCACGATGAGCAGCGTGTCGAAGTCGCTGCTGACGGCCACCGCGTCGAGCCGCTTCGTCGAGCCGAACTACTGGCGCGATCCGGTGGGCGGCAACGGCTTCCAGATCCAGGTCGAGATTCCGCAGAACCGGATCCAGTCGGCGGCGGATCTCGAACGTGTGCCCGTGGCCTCCGGCGCGGCCACCACGCTCTCGGACGTGGCGACCGTGGCGAACGGCACCATGCCCGGCATGATCGAACGCTACAACGGGCAGCGTGTCGTGAGCATGACGGCGAACCTCGAGGGCACGACACTCGGCCAGGTGCTGCCGGACCTGCGCGCCGCGATTGCCCGCGCCGGCGAGGCGCCCCGCGGCGTCACGGTGGCGGTGCGCGGGCAGGTGCCGGTGCTCGAGCAGACGCTGACCGGGCTGCAGAGCGGCCTCGGGCTCTCCGTGCTCGCGATCGTGCTGCTGCTCACCGCCTACTTCCAGTCGCTCCGCCTGTCGCTGGCAGTTGTCGCCGCGGTGCCCGCCGCGCTCGCCGGCGTGGTGCTGATGCTCTGGGTGACCGGCACGTCGCTCAACGTGCAGAGTGTCGTCGGCGCCACGATGGCGGTCGGCATCGGCGTGGCCAACGCGATTCTGCTCGTGGCGTTCTCAGAGGCGGCGCGGTGCGGCCACGGCATCGACGCCTCGCCCGACGCGGCGCAGGCGGCGCTGCGCGGCGCCAGCGGACGTCTGCGGGCGGTGCTCATGACGGCGTCGGCGATGGTCGTCGGCATGGTGCCGATGGCGCTTGGCCTCGGCGACGGCGGCGCGCAGGCGGCTCCCCTCGGCCGCGCCGTCATCGGCGGCCTGGCGGCCGCTACCGTGGCGACGCTCTTCGTGGTGCCCGCCGTGTACGCGTGGCTCATGGCGCGCGCCTCCACCGCCGCGCCGTCGCTCACTTCCTCGAATGGCGAATCCCATGCCTCAGTGCAGTCGTAGTCTGGTCGTCGCGTGGTTCACCGCCGCGCTCCTCGCCGCGCTGGCGCCCGTCAGCGCCGCGGCGCAGGCCATCGAGACGGTGAAGGTGGCGGCGACGCCGGCGGCCGAGCGCGTGGTCACACTGCCCGGTGAGCTGACGCCGTTCCAGGCCACCGCGGTGGCTGCGCGCGTGGCCGGGTTCGTCGAACAGGTGCATGTGGACCGGGGCGCCCTCGTGCGTCAGGGCCAGACGCTCGCCACGCTCGCCACGCCCGAACTCGTCGCGCAGACGGCCGAGGCGCTGACCCGTGTGCAGCAGGCCGAGGCGCGCAAGGCCGAAGCCGACGCCCGCCTCGTCGCGGCCACCTCCGCGCTCGAGCGCGTGAAGCGCGCGGCCGCCACCCCGGGCGCCGTCTCGGGCCTCGAGGTCGAGCGCGCGGAGGAAGACGCGGCGGCGGCGAAAGCGGCCGCGGACGCGCAGGTGCAGGCGGTGGCCGGTGCGCGCTCGGCGCACGAGGCGATTCGCGTGCTCGAGCAGTACCAGCGTGTCACCGCGCCGTTTGCCGGGCGCATCGTCGAGCGCCTTGTGCATCCGGGCGCCCTGGTCGGGCCGTCGGCCGGCGCGCTCTTCCGGCTGGAAGACACGTCGCGGCTGCGGCTCGTGGTGCCGGTGCCGGAGGTGAGCCTCGGCGTGGTCACGACCGGCCGGACCATCGAGTTCACGGTGCCCTCGCACCCCGGCCGGACGTTCACCGCGCGCCTCGCGCGCAGCGCCGGCTCGCTCGATGGCCGCACGCGATCGATGATGGTGGAAGGGGACGTCGTGAACCGCGACGGCGCGCTTGCACCGGGGATGTTCCCCGACGTCCGCTGGCCGATCGTGCGCGCCGCCTCCGGTCTCGTCGTGCCGGCCACCGCGGTGGTCACGACCACCGAGCGCACCTTCGTCATCCGCGTCGCCGCTGGCAAGGCCGAGTGGGTCACGGTGAAGAAGGGGCCTGTGACCGGCGATCAGGTGGAAGTGACCGGCGCGCTCGCCGTGGGCGACACCGTCGTGCGCCGCGGCACCGACGAGCTGCGGCCCGGCACCGCGATCAAGTAGTCTGACCCCACCCAGAATGGGGTCTGACCCCATGACGTCATGACGCAACGCCGGTTGTCCGAATGGCCGCGACTCGCGGCCGGTCTTGCCGCGGTCGCCGCAGTGACCGCCGGTTGCCGGTGGCTGGGGGTGGTAAACGCCGCCACGGTCTCCACGACGTTCCTGCTCGTCGTGCTCGTCGTGGCCGCAACCTCGCGCCTGTGGGTGGCGCTCACGGTGTCGGCCGCGGCGGTGCTCTGTTTCAACTTCTTCTTCCTGCCTCCGCTCGGGACGTTCGTCGTGGCCGAGCCGCAGAACTGGCTGGCCCTCATCTCGTTCTTCGCCGTGAGCCTCGTGGCGAGCAATCTCTCCGCGGTGGCTCGTGCGCGCACCGCCGAGGCGCTCGGCCGGCGCGACGAACAGGCCCGCCTCTTCGACCTGAGCCGCGACGTGCTCGTGCTGCCGGATTCGCGCGCGGCGCTGACGGCGCTGGCACGGGCGGTGAGCCGCCGCTTCGACCTCGAATACCTGGCGATTGCCCTGCCGGCCGGCGACACGTGGGAGATCTCGCCGGCGGGCGCGGAGGACGTGACGCTCGACCCGAAGCAGCTCGCTGCGGCGCTCGCCGCCGCGCAGACCACCCTCGAGTTCGACGCCTACTCGCGCACCTATGCCGGGCACCGAGAACTCACCGCCGACGGCCGCGCCATCCGCCTGGTGCCACTGCGCGTGGGCACGCGCCCCATCGGGCTGATAGCGGCCTCCGGGCGACCCGTCGATCCCGGCACCCTCGACGCCCTCGCCGGCGTCGTGGCCATCGCCATCGAACGCGCCAACCTGCTGCAGGAGCGCAAGGCCGCCGAGCTCACCCGCCAGAGCGACGAGCTGAAATCGGCGCTGCTCGCCTCGATCGGCCACGACCTGCGGACGCCGCTCACGGCCATCCGCGTGGCGGCCGCCAACCTGCGCGAGACGGGGCTTCCTCCAGCCGATCGCCTCGAGCAGAGCGATCTCATCCAGGCCGAGGTCGAACGCCTGGCGCGGCTCTTCCAGAACCTCATCGACCTCGCCCGTCTCGATAGCGGCGCCGTTGCTCGCGAGACGAGACGCGTGCATCCCTCCGAGATCGTCGCCGCGGCCCGCGAGCAGGTGGAGCACCTGCTGCGCGACCACCGGCTCGAGGTGACGGTGGACCCCGACGAGCCGGTGCGGATCGATCCACGCCTGACGGCCTCCGCCCTCGCGCACCTTCTCGAAAACGCCGCGCAGTATGCGCCGGCGGGCACCGCCATCGACGTGCGCGCGGGCGTCGTCCTTGACCGGCTCGAGATCGCCGTCCGCGACCACGGGCCCGGCATCGCGGCGGCCGATCTGCCGCATGTCTTCGATCGCTTCTATCGTGGCGAGAACGCCCGCGCCAGGACCTCCGGCACCGGCATGGGCCTGTGGATCGCGCGCGGCTTCCTCGCCGCGCAGCATGGCCGCGTCTGGGCCGACAACGCCGCCGGCGGCGGCGCCGTGTTCTCGATTGTGGTGCCGGCGGCCGATCACGCCGCGCCGGCCGATGACGACCGCGGCGTGGCAGACTGACGGGAACATGCCGCGCATTCTGCTCGTGGACGACGAACCGGCGATCCAGCGCGCCGTGGGTCCGCTGCTGCGCAGCCGCGGCTACGACGTCGAGATCGCCGCCACGGGCGCCGATGCGCTGCGACTGGCGGCGGGCCGGGCGCCCGATCTCGTCGTGCTCGACCTGGGACTGCCGGACATCGAGGGCACCGAGGTGTGCCGGCGTCTGCGCGCCACGCTGGCAATGCCGATCATCGTGCTCTCGGCTCGTGGTTCGGAAGCCGACAAGGTGCAGGCGCTCGACCTCGGCGCCGACGACTACGTGACCAAACCGTTCGGCCCGGAGGAACTGCTGGCGCGCATCCGCGTGGCGCTGCGGCGTGTGAGTACCGGCCACGCCGCCGACGCCGGCGTGCTCGTGGTGGGTGACCTGAGCATCGACTACGACCGCCGCCGGGTCGTGCGCGACGGCAGCGAGATCCGCCTCACGCCCAAGGAGTTCGAACTGCTCTCGCTGCTCGCGCGCAGCCACGACCGCGTGCTGACCCATCGCGCCATCCTGGCGGCGATCTGGGGCGGCAACGCCGTCGAGCAGCCGGAACACCTCTGGACGCTCGTCGCGCAACTGCGCCGGAAGATCGAAATCGACCCGGCCAGCCCGCGCTATCTCATCAGCGAGCCATGGGTGGGCTACCGGTTCTCGACCGGCGAGTCGCCGCCAGACTGAGCGATTCCGGCCTGATTCCGCGCCTGGCGGCGTTTTCAGGAACTTCTCAGGGACTTCTCAAGCCGTTCTCATGGGGCGGTCCCTATCGTGGTGATCAAGGAGCACATGGTCACCATGACCCTCGTCCGCCATTCGTTCGCGGCTCTCGGATTCGTCCTCGCCATCACCGGTGCGGCACACGCGCAGTCGGCCCCGCCGGACACGCCGCCGTCCGGCCAGGCCGCCGCCACTCCCGGCCCGTTCGACCACGTGCAGCTCGGCGTGGCCGTCGAAGGTTTCTACCAGTACAACTGGAATCGCCCGTACGACCGCGTCAACCTGCTGCGCGCCTACGACACGCGGGCCAACGTGTTCGGTCTCCAGCAGGCCGCCCTCGTGATCGAAAGCGCGCCGAAGGTCGATGCCGGCCGCCGCTTCGGCGCCCGCGTCGATCTGCAGTTCGGCCAGGCCACTGAGACCGTACAGGGCAGCAATGCGAACGAACCGCGTCCCGACGTCTATCGGCGCGTGTGGCAGGCCTTCGGCACCTACGTGTTCCCGGTGGGCCGCGGCCTCACCGCCGACTTCGGCAAGTTCGCCTCGAACCTCGGCTACGAGACCAACTACGCGAAGG
>CADEFD010000136.1:6320-14138 GCA_902826515.1 uncultured Acidobacteriota bacterium | reverse complement strand
TTCCTGAAGCCCGAACTCGACGTCTACCGCACGTACACGGCCTGGGCCGGCCTGGCGTGCATCCTCGTCTATCTCATCGCCCAGTGGCGCGAGTCGTCCACCGGCGCGAGCGCGCGCACGACGAAGATGGGCACGATGTCGGTCGTCAGCATCCTGGCGATGCTGGCCATCCTCGTCGCCGTGAACTACCTCGGCGTGCGCCAGAACAAACGCTGGGACCTGACCGGCAACCAGATCTTCAGCCTGTCGGAACAGACGCTGAAGGTGCTGCGCGGGCTCGATGCCCCGGCGAAGCTCACGGTGTACGACCTGGCCACCAACTTCGACCGCCTGAAGGCGCGGCTCGAGGAGTACGCGTATCAGTCGAAGCAGCTCACGATTGAATACGTGGACATCGACCGCGAACCGGCGCGCGTGCGGGCGGCCAACGTGACCGTCCCGGGCACGATGGTGCTCGAGTACAAGGGCCGCTCCGAACGCATCACGATGGCCGAAGAGCAGGACATCGCCAACGCGTTCATCAAGGCCACGACCGGCCAGGAGAAGAAGGTCTACTTCGTCCAGGGACACGGCGAGAAGGATCCGGCGAGCGCCGACCGCACCGGCTACAGCGCGGTCGCCGAGGCGCTCAAGGGCGACAACTACGGCTTCGAGAAGCTCGTGCTGGCGCAGACCTCGGCAGTGCCGGACGGCGCCACGGCCGTCGTCGTCGCCGGCCCGGTGACCGACTTCTTCTCCGGCGAAATCGACGCCCTCAAGAAGTATCTTGCGAAGGGCGGCACACTCTTCGCCATGATCGACCCGGTCGAGAAGACCGGCGAAGGCACCCTGCCGAACTTCACGGCCTTCCTGAAGGAATGGGGCATCGAAGTGGGCAACGACATCGTCGTCGACGCGTCGGGCGTCGGGCAGATGTTCGGCGCCGGCCCCACCGTGCCCGTGGCGGCCAGCTACCCGGCCCATCCGATCACCGACCGCTTCAACCTGATGACGGCCTATCCGCTGGCGCGGTCGCTCACGGTCGCGGCCGTGGATGGCCGGACGCCGCAGTCGATCATCGAAACGAGCGATCGCAGCTGGGCCGAGCAGGATCTCGACGGTCTCGCCGCCGGCACCGACGTGTCGCTCGACGCCACCAAGGGTGATCGTCAGGGCCCGATCTCGCTCGCGGTCGCGGTGTCTGCCGCGGCCACCGACGCGCCTCCGGCCCCGGCGCCGGCCGCCGGCGGCGATGCGCCGCCCCGTCCGGAGACCCGCATCGTGGTCGTCGGCGATTCGGACTTCGCCGCCAACGTCGGCCTCGGCGTGCAGGGCAACAAGGATCTGTTCCTGAACACCCTCGGCTGGCTCTCGCAGCAGGAAGGGCTCATCGCGGTGCGCCCGAAGGCGCCCGAAGATCGCCGTCTCACGATGACGGCCGATCAGGTGAGCCAGATCAACATCCTCTCGATCTTCCTGATCCCCGCGGCGATCTTCGGCCTCGGGATCTACACCTGGTGGCGGAGGCGGTAAGCAATGGGTCGCGCGTGGTCAACCCTGGCGCTCGTGGCCGTGGCCGCGGGCCTCGGCGCCTACATCTACTTCGTCGATGCCGAACGCACGACGACCGAGGTGAAGGAGAAGGTCTTCACGGTCGCCGCCGACGACATCGAACAACTGCGGGTCACGGCCAAAGGCGAGACGTCGGTGCTCAGGAAGACCGACGGCAAGTGGATGCTCGTCGAACCGGTCGCGACCGACGCTGACGACTCGGCCGTCACGGCCCTTCTCGGCGGGCTCACCTCGCTCGAGGTCACGCGCGAAGTCGAGCCGAAGGCCGCGAACCTCGCCGACTTCGGTCTGGCGGGCCCGAAGGCCGACATCACCTTCACCGCGAAGGGCGGCGTCACGGGCCGCGTCCGGCTCGGCGATCAGACGCCGGCCGGCAGCGACCTCTACGCCGTGAAGGGCGACGAGTCGCGGGTGTTCCTCGTGGCCACGTTCGTCGAAAGCAGTCTGGCGAAGTCAGCCTTCGAGCTGCGCGACAAACGGGTGCTGCGCTTCGAGCGCGACAAGGCCGACGGACTCGAAATCACGGCCGATGGCCGCGTGCCGGTGACCTTCACGCGGGCCGCCTCCGACTGGCGCGTGACGGCGCCGGTGAACGCACGCGGCGACTACGGTGCCATCGAAGGGCTGCTGACGCGCCTCTCGACCACGATGATGACGGGCATCGAAACCACCGACCTCTCGGACCTGAAGAAGTTCGGCCTGGATCAGCCAGCCTCATCGATCGTGGTCAAACACGGCTCGACGACGGCCACGCTCGCCGTCGGCACGTCGGCCGAGGGCAAGGCCTACGCGCGCGACCTGGCGCGGCCGATGGTCTTCACCATCGATCCCGCGTTCGCCACCGAGCTGCTCAAGGAAGCGGGCGAGTACCGGAAGAAGGAGCTCTTCGAGTTCCGCGCCTTCTCCGCGAAGACGCTCGCCATCACCCGCGGCGCCGAGACAGTCACCTTCACGAAGGTGCCGGGTTCCGGCGAGAACCCCGCGGACAAGTGGACCATCAGCGGCAGCGGCGCCACGCGTGATGCCGACGCCGCGAAGATGGACGACCTGCTGGCGAAGCTCTCGAACCTGCGCGCTGATACGTTCGTGGCGGCGGCGCCGGCTCAGGCCGCCGCGCCGATCGTGAAAGTGACGGCCGAGTTCGACGAGAACAAGAAGGAAGATGCCAGCATCGGCCGCGACGGCGCGGATGCCTTCGGAACCCGTCCGGACGAAGCTGGTGCGATGCAGTTGAGCGGCAGCGCGGTGGACGAGGCGCTCAAGGCGCTCGACGACGTGCTGGCGCCACCAGCCGCCACTGCCGCTCCGGCGGCCGCGGGCGCCGCGCCCGAGAAGAAGTGACGCGCTCCAGCCGGCTCCGGGCGTGCGCGCTCGGAGCCGTGCTCGTCGCGGGTGGCTGCGCGGCCCGCTCCCCCGTCGTCGCCGCGCCGCCTGTCACTCCCCCGCCCGCCGTGGTGGCCGAGGCGCCCGCTCCGGTCCCGCCCACCCGCCTCGACACGCTGGCCGCCACGCTTGACGGCGTGCTCGCCTCTCCCACGTTCTCGCGCGCCACGGTCGGGTTCGTCGTGCGGTCGCTCGACACCGGCGAGACCCTCTACAGCCGCAATGGCCGCACGTGGCTCGTGCCGGCGTCCACCATGAAGGTGATGACCACTGTGGCGGCCGCCAGCCGCCTCGGCTGGGACTTCCGTTTCGAAACGCGTCTTGTCGCCACCGGCCCGATCGTGAAAGGTGTGCTCGACGGCGACCTCATCGTCGTCGGCACCGGCGACCCCACCATCAACCGCCACCACCCGGCCCGTGCCGACGTCTTCGACGAGTGGGCGCGCACGCTCAGGGCCCGCGGCATCCAGCGCATCAACGGCCACATCATCGGCGACGACAGCCTGGTCGAGTCACCCGGCTGGGGCATCGGCTGGGCCTGGGACGACCTGGTCGAAGACTACGGCGCCGCGGTGAGCGCGCTGCAGTACAACGAGAACGTCGCGACCGTCACCATGGGACCCGGCATCACGCCAGGTGCCCCGCCGGTGGTCTACCTGACGCCGTCGAACCACGGCCTGCTCGTGGACGTGCAGGCCACCACATCGGCGGAAGGCACGACGCCCGCACTCACCGTCGCACGCCAGCCCGGCACGCGCATCCTCGAGGTCCGCGGCCAGGCGCCGTGGGGCGGTGCGGCCGTGAGCACCACGGTGGCAGTGGCCAATCCTACGCTCTTCTTCACCGGCGAACTGCGCCAGGCGCTGCTGCGTCATGGCATCGCGGTGGACGGCACGGCCGTGGACATCGATCAGGAGTCGGATCGCGCCCGCGCGTCGGACGGCACGACGCTTCTCATCGATCAGTCGGCGCCGCTCCGCGAGATCGCGACCGAGATGCTGGCGTGGAGCATCAACCTCTACGCCGAGTCGCTGGTCGCGGCGCTCGACCGCACGGCACCGGCTGGCACGGCCGAGGGCGTGACGATGCTCCGGGCGATCCTCGCGGATCTGGGCGTGCCGGCCGAGGGCTACACGACCCGCGACGGCTCAGGCCTGTCGCGCAACGACTACGTGTCGGCTGAGGCCCTCGTCGAGACGCTTGCCGCCGCCTGGCGCGCGCCGGACCTGCGTGAGGGGTTGCTGTCGGTGTTGCCGGTGACCGGCGGCCCCGGCATGCTCGAGCGGCGCCTCACCGGCACGCCGGCGGCCGGCCGCGTGCACGCGAAGTCCGGATCGATGTCGAACGTGCGCGGGCTCACCGGCATCCTCCAGACCACGAGCGGCGAATCGCTGGCCTTTGCGTTCCTGTCGAACGGGTTCGAGGTGCGCGGCGCCGAGATCGACGAGCGCGTGGATGCGCTGCTCCTCGCCCTCGTGGCGCTGCCGCGCTGAGACACGCGCTACAGCGTGACGTAGCGGCCGAGCAGCAGCGCCATCACGAACCCGGCGCCCCCGACCACGAGCGCCCCGGCCATGCCGACGACGAACGGCTTCAGCCCCACGCCCTGGAACACGCGGAAGCTCGTGTTCAGGCCCACGGCCGCCATGGCCGTGCCGAGCAGCCACCGCGCGCCGGCCGTGTCGCCGATGAACGACGTGAGCGCGCTCCACGACGCCGCGTCCCACAGAAAGAGCGCGCGGCCGCTGTCGCCGAGCATCGCGTCGCCGATCGAGCGCACCACCGCCATCCCCACGAAGCCGAGCACGAATGACGGCACGAGCGATCGCCACGACGCCGGAGCGTTGCGGCTGCCCGCCGCGCCGCGCTCGCGCGCGTGCCACCACGTGAGCAGGGGAATCACCGCGGCGAGGAACAGATTGCGCGTGAGCTTCGTGACCGTCGCCACGCGCAGCACGGCGTCGTCGGCGTAGATCTGCCGGTAGGTGAGGGCGGCGCCGACCACCTGCGAGGTGTCGTGCACGGCGGTGCCGAGGAAGAGGCCAATCGCCGCCGATCCCGGCAGCAGCGCGTGGGCGAGATAGGGATAGACGAGCATCCCGAACAGCCCGAACGCCACGACGTTGGCCACCGCGTAGGCGACCTCGCGTTCGTCGGCGTCGATGGCCGGCGCCGTCGAGACGATCGCCGTGACGCCGCAGATGCTGGTGCCGGCGGCGATGAGCGTGCCGAGTCGCGGCGGCAGGCCGAGCAGGCGGTTGAACCACGTCACGAAGACGAGGCCGGTTGCAATCGCGACGAGCACCACCGGCACGCCGGCCACGCCGAGGCGGGCCATCTCGACCACGCTCAGCTTGATGCCGACGAGCACGATGCCCAGGCGCAGCAGTGTGGTCGTGCAGAACTTGAGTCCGGGTGCGAGGGTCGAGGGCAGCGGCAGCAGGTTGCGGAAGGCGAGGCCGAGCACGATCGCCACCGGCACGCCCGAGATCGGACTCGCGCCAGAGAGTCCGCGCGCGGCCAGCAGGGCGCCGCCGATCACGTCGGCCAGCCAGAAGCCGGCAAGCATCACGACGAGCGCCGCCGCCAGTCCGGGAGCGACAGTCATCCGAGAAGCCAGACGCCGCCCACGACCACGGCGGCCGCGGAGGCGGCGTAGAGCACGGCCTGACGCACCGACTGGCTCGAGCGCCCGGCGGCCAGCGCGACGGCGCCGAGCATCGCCGAAAACGCCGTCATCGCGGCAATGGCACCGGCGCCGAATCCCGCGAGGTACAGCACGGCGTCGATCCGCGAGGAGAACATCAGCGACGGCAGCACGCCGTAGAGATGGGAGCTGCCGGCGAGGCCGTGCAGCGTGCCCATCGCGAAGGACGGCGCCGACGGCACGTGTTGATGCACGCGCGGCGAGCGCGCGCGCCAGAGCCCCCAGAAGCCCACGGCGACGAGCGCCACGCCGACGAGGCGTTCGCTCCACGCCGAGAGCGCCTGCATCGGCAGCAGCTCGCGGAAGGCGACGAGCAGCGCGCCGACGAGCAGCACGCCGGCCGTATGGCCGAGCCCCCACGACAGACCGGCGCGCCAGGCGACGCGATCGTCGTCGGCCACGAGCGGCGCCACGGCCGCGAGATGATCGGGACCGGCAAGTACGTGGAAGAAGCCGGCAGCGAGACCCGCGAGGAGCGCCAGCACGGAAGTCACGCCGGGC
The DNA here is from genome assembly GCA_902826515.1 of uncultured Acidobacteriota bacterium. Classification (GTDB taxonomy): domain Bacteria; phylum Acidobacteriota; class Vicinamibacteria; order Vicinamibacterales; family UBA2999; genus CADEFD01. Next base: position 7,996 of record CADEFD010000136.1, on the reverse strand, counting down.
ATTGAGCCGATTGTATCCCCGGAGGGGCTGGTATCCTGAGGTGTTGGCGCCGCGTCTGGCGCCGCACGCGGAGTCGAGTGCCATGCGAATCGAAGGAAAGACGTTCATCACCACCGGCGGCGCGTCGGGCCTGGGCCGGGCGGCGGCCGAAGCGATCGTGGCGGCCGGCGGCCACGCCATCCTCGTGGATGTGAACGCCGAGGTGGGCGCCGCGACCGAAGCCGCGCTCGGCGCGCGCGCCAAGTTCGTGAAGACCGACGTCACGAGTGAGACCGAGGTCCAGGCTGCCGTGCAGATGGCGGTGTCGCACTTCGGCGGCCTGCACGGCGTCGTGAACGCGGCCGGCATCTGCCCCGCCGCCAAGGTGCTCGGCAAGAACGGCCCGCACGCCCTCGACCTCTTCGAGAAGACGCTGCGCGTGAACGTCGGCGGCACCTTCAACGTGATCCGGCTGGCGGCCGCCGTGATGAGCACGAACACGCCCGAAGCAAGCGGCGAACGCGGCGTCATCGTGAACACGGCGTCGATTGCCGCGTTCGAAGGGCAGATCGGCCAGGCGGCGTACGCCGCGTCGAAGGGCGGCGTCGTCGGGCTCACACTGCCGGTGGCGCGCGAATTCGCGCCGGTCGGTATCCGCTGCGTCACCGTGGCGCCCGGAATCTTCGATACGCCGCTCCTCGCGGCGCTGCCGGAGCCGGCACGCATCTCGCTCGGTCAGCAGGTGCCCTTCCCGTCGCGCCTCGGTCGCCCCGAAGAGTACGGCGCCCTCGTCCGCCACATCATCGAAAACGAGATGCTGAACGGCGAGGTGATCCGCCTCGACGGCGCGTTGCGGATGGCGCCGCGCTGACACGGCGCGCCCGGGGCCGCCACCCGGCCCCGGGCCTCACCAGCTGTCGCCGACGCGTTCGTCGCAGGCAATCGGCGCGGCAGGATCGACGGCGGCCGACGCCGCGCAGCGTAGCACCATCACGCCGTCGTCTTCGTCCTCGGTGCGCGTGAGCACGCCATCGCGGCCACGCACGAAGGCCGGCCCCTGCCAGCGTTCCCACCCGAGGCGCTCGTAGAAGTACCACTCCCCGGTGGACAACACGCCGATCTCGAAACGCGCGCGCACGACGTCGTTCATCGCCGCCATCACGAGGCTGCCGAGACCCGTCCCCTGCAGGTCGGGGTGCACGGCGACGGCCTCCACGTAGCCCGCGCGCAGTTCCCGCCCGCCGACCACGACGGCGCGCGGCACGACGGCGGCATGCGCGACCACCGCGTCGCCCGCGCCGATGAGCGCGTGCCAGCCGCCGAGCGCATGGGTCCAGTCGTCGTCGGAGAAGTCGTCGAAGGCCGCGTCCATCAGACGGCGGCTGGCGGCACGCTCGATGGCCGGGAGTTCCGCCGTCGTCAGAAGACGCACGTCGTGCATGCGGCTACGACGCCAACGCCGCCCGTGCCGCGTCCACAATCGCGGCGATGTCGCCGGTAAGGCCGCCGCCCTGGGCGAGGTCGGCCTTGCCGCCGCCCTTGCCGCCGAACTGCGCCACGAGCGCCTTCAGCACGGCGCCGGCGTCCACCGGCACGTCGGCCGCGCGGGCGATGACGACGAGCGCCGGCGAGGAGGCCGAGAACACGGCCGCGCAGGCGCCAGGCGTGGCCGCGATCGACGCGGCAATGGCCTTGAG
>CADEFD010000136.1:0-6220 GCA_902826515.1 uncultured Acidobacteriota bacterium | reverse complement strand
CAGCGGAACTCCACCCGCGTGCCGCCCTTGAACTTCTCCCAGCCGGTCACGCTGATGACGCCGATGCCGCCGGTGCGCGCCACATGCGTGCCGCCGCACGCGGAGAGGTCGTAGTCGGTGACGTCCACGAGGCGCAGCATCCCGGTGCGTCCGGACTCCTTGCGCAGCGGCAGCGTCGCCGCCTCCTCGGCGGAGACGAACCGCACGCGCACCTCGCGGTCCTGCCACACCACACGGTTGGCGTCGTCTTCGGCGGCGGCGATCTCCTGCGGCGACACCGGACGGCCGAGGTCGATGGTGGCGCTCGCGCTGCCGAGATGGAAGCTTTCAGTGCGCGCCCGGCAGACCGTCTCGAACGCCGCCGACAACACGTGCTGCCCGGTGTGCTGCTGCATGTGGTCGAATCGACGCGCCCAGTCGATGGCCCCGTGCACGCGCGCTCCGATGTCGAGCGGACCATCGACGAGATGCACGAGCCGGCCATCCTCGTCATCGACCACGTCGACGACGGCCCGTCCGCCGAGCCGCCCGAGATCGTGCGGTTGCCCGCCGGAGGTCGGATAGAACGCCGTGGCCGACAGTGTCACCGCGAAGCGATCACCCGCGGGCGCACAGGCCGTGACGTCGGCGTCGAACTCCGTCTGGCAGGCGTCGGTGTAGTAGAGGCGGTCGGTCATGGTGTCAGGCGTGGACGGTGAGGGGATCGATGGCGCCGGCGGCGGCGAACCCGTCGGCCCGGAGACGGCAGCTGTCGCAGTGGCCGCACGGACGGCCATCGGCAGGCGGATCGTAGCAGCTGTGCGTGAGACCGTAGTCGAGCCCGAGCGACAGCCCCAGGCGGACGATCTCGGCCTTCGAGAGCGCGATGAGCGGCGTGTGCACTTTGAAGGTGCGTCCCTCGACACCCGCCTTCGTCGCGAGACCGGCCAGCGTCTCGAAGGCGCGGATGAACTCCGGCCGGCAGTCGGGATAACCGGAATAGTCGAGTGCGTTCACGCCGATGACGAGGTCCGTCGCGCCCACGACTTCGGCCCAGCCGAGCGCCAGCGAGAGGAACACGGTGTTGCGGGCCGGCACGTAGGTGACGGGAATCACCGCCGGATCGATGGGCTGGTCCTTCGGCACGTCGATATCGGCCGTCAGCGCCGAACCGCCCATGCGCGACAGCTCCACGTCGATTTCGAGGTGCCGCGCCACGCCGAGGGCCGCCGCCACCCGGCGCGCCGCCTCGAGTTCGGTCACGTGCCGCTGACCGTAGCGGACGCTGAGCGCGTAGAGGTCGAACCCGTCGCGCCTGGCCACGGCGGCAGCGGTGTACGAATCGAGGCCTCCGCTCAGGAGGACGACGGCTGCGGGCATCCGTCTATCTTCCCACGCCGCGGCGCAGGCTACGGAATCCGCAGGCCGGTCGGCGCGTTCGGCGGCGTGGTCGGTGCCGCGCCGCCCCAGGTCACACCGGCATCGGTCACGGTCATGACCTGCACGGTGGTCGTGAACGCCGAGGTGGCGCCGCCGATCGTGATCGAACCTCCGGTGGAGGTGCCGCCCTTCTGGAACGAGAGGAGCACCGTGCCGCGCGTGGGATGTGTCAGGGTCACGTTGTACGCCGTGCCCGTGTCGACGACGGATGCCGCCACGTTCGCATCGGCCGCGCCGCGCGCCTGCATCACGTTCAGGAAGTAGCTGAGCGGCGCACCGGACGTTTCAATCTCGACGCGGAACTGCCCCACCTGGCCGCCTTCGTTGACGACGGGCCGGAAGGTGGGCGCGGCCGGCACGAGCGTGGTGAGGCGCAGCGCCTGCGGTCCGTTTACGGCCGTGACCGTGCGGCTCGGCGCGTCCACCGTCGGCGAGGTCTCGAAATGTGCGAGGAACAGCTTCGGATGCGCGCCGCTCGTGCTCTCGACGCGGTCGAAGGCCACGAGGGTCTCGAGACCGCGCACGAACACGAACTCCCGCTCCACGTGCACCACGGCGGGGTTGTCGAGCACGGGATGGGTGGCGCGGTACGCCGGCGTGAGGTCCACGGCGGCGTAGGTGTAGCCGGCGCGGCTTTCGAGCCGCGTCATCACCGTCTGGCCCACGCGGTAGCCGGCCGCGGGCCCCTTGCCGTTCACGAAGAGCGAGTTGTGCGCCGAGGCGGTGTTGGTGTCCACCGGCGTGCCGCCGACGCCGATGATGTCCTGCGAATAGCCGGTCGTCTCGCGCGACACCCAGCGGCCGCCGCGCCATACCTGCCACGTGCCGACGTCGTTGTGCTGATGTCCTTCGTCTTCGGTCACACCGAGTTGCAGCGAGAGCACCGTGGAGGCCGCGCCCCACTGGTTGCGCGCGAACAGGAACCGAGGCCCCGACGCGTAGTAGTCAAGCGGTAACGTGCCATAGGCCGCCGCACTGCCGCCCCGGTCCACCGCTTCGACGTGCGGCGCGCGCACCGGGTCGACGTCGGCGAGCCACTGCCGCGCCCAGCCGCCAATCGGCACGTCGCGCCAGTAGTCGGCCATTGCCTGCATGAACGTGCCGTAGTTGATGCGCGCGGGCATGCCGCCGTCGTAGAACCGCTCGTCGTCGGCGAACGGAAACATCTCGGGGAACGAGCCGCCGTTGTTGCGGTTGTAGGTGGGCGCCGGCAGCGTCGCGTGCACGAGATAGAGCACCGCCTCGCGGAAGAAGTTGGTTTCGCGGTAGACATCGCGCCCGAGCAGCGCCGCCGACCCGAAGGGCACGACCGCGTAGTAGCCGAGTGCCGAGCCGTAGGCGCTGCCTTCCTGCATCACGCCGCCGCGGCCGCCGCCGAGGAAGTGGCCCACGCTGTTGTTCTGCCACCGCTCGATGAGCCCATGCTGCAGGCTGACGTCGGCCTGTGCGTTCTCGCCCCAGGTCGCAATCCCCCAGAGGATCTCGTTCCGCATGTAGCCCCAGTTGTAGTTGCTCTGGTACTGCGTGGGGCCGCCCCACGTGTGCTGGCGGATGTTGTGGAAGTACGTGTTCCAGCGAGTGATGAGCGTGGCGCGCTGGGCCGGCGTGAAGTACTGGTAGCACCAGTCGAGCACGAGGATGACGTTCTCCCCTTCCCACCGCGCGTCGTCGGCCGCGACACCCACGTTGGGGTCTGGCGAGTTGCACGCGGCATTGCCGCACAACTGGTTCATCGCGTACGTCACCGCGGCCTGACAGTAACCGGGCTCGCCGGTGACGACGCAGCGATACGCCTGCCCGAGCGGGTCACTTGAGGGCGGCGTGTAGGGATGGGTCTGGTGCCACGTCTGCGCGCGGGCGATGCGCTCCGGCGTCCACCAGAGCCGCGGATGCGCGGCGGGGATGTTCACGCCGTAGGCGCTCGTCTGTGCGGCGACGACAGCGGGGTGCGTGGCCGGCACGAGCAGCCACACGGCCGCGCCGAGGCAGAGGACGCGCAGGCTCGACGCGAGGAGTCGGGTTCGCATGCTGACGCGCCTCACGGGGTGATGGTGAAGGGCGTGGACGCGATCGGTGCCACGAGTGTCAGCGTGCCGGGCGTCGTCACCCCCGCGAGCCACGTGTAGCTGCCGGCTGGCGCACCCGCCAGGGGAAACGCGAATGGGGCGGCCACGGTGGGCAGCGCGATGTTGCGGGCGATCGGCACGAGGCCGGGCACGAGACGTCCGTCGAGCTGCAGCGACAGCAGCGCCCCGCCGGCCTGCACGACCACGTACGCATCCACGGCGCCCGGCACGACGCCGCCCACGGCCTGCACCGTGGCCACCATCGTGTCGCTCGTCCGGAACGACGTCTGATTGAGCGTGACCGACAGCGGCAGCGTGGCCGTGCCCGAGGCCGTGCCGCAGGCCTCGTTCGTGAAGGCCGACATGCCGGCCAGATTGAAGGCCCGCACCCGGTAGCAGTAGGCGCTGCCCGCCTGCACCGTGCTGTCGAGATAGCCGACGACGTTCGGCCCCAGGGCCGCGACCTGCTGGAACGCGCCGCCCGCGGCAGCACGGCGCTCAACGAGGAAGCCGTCTTCGTCGCTGGCGTTGTCCGTCCACGACATGGCGAGCTGCGCCGCACCGGCGGCCGGTGTCGAGGCGCCGAGCACGGCCGCGACGAGGCTCAGGGCCAGGGCGAACGGGGTCAGTCTGACCATCACGGCCTCCCACGAGCAAACATGAGGCCACGTCCCGGTGGCCGGGTCCCGCCGCCGGAGCCGCCTCTTTTTGGCCCCAAAAGCCGGATGGACGGTGCCAACGCGGGCGCCAGTCGCCGCCGGCGGACGTCCGCCCCGTAAGCTGCCAGCGCCGTCGCGGGCACGGGACTGTCAGCGGGCTGACGCGCGGCGTCACCTCGGGTCGCCGCGGAAAATCTGGTACAACGCCCGGGTGCGCTGTACGGTCCTGCTGCTGATGTCACTCCTCGCCGGTGCCTGCGCCGGATCTTCCCCGGAACCCGGCGCGGCGGCCCCGGCCGGCGGCGCCGTGGCCGTCATCGCCTTGCCGCGCGCTGAGGCGACGGCAGGCGCACCCGTGGACCTCACAGTGACAGCCTCGGCGGCGCAGGTGCGGATCGAACTTGCCGGCGTGTCGCAGCCGGCCGATGAACTCACGGCCGAACTCGAGGCGGCCGCCACGGGCGAGGTGCGCCGCTGGCCGGTGGACGCGGCGGCCGGCGGCGTCTCGGTCATCGTGCCGATCTACGCGGTGCCGGCCGGCGAGCACACGCTCACGCTCTGGCAGGGAGACGCCAACGTCGTCGCCCGATATCGGTTCCGCGTCAGGACCGGGTGAGCACACCTCCGGGTGAGTCCTTGCACGAGGCCCCGGCGGCGAAGGACACTCTGGAGCTGTCGCCATGACGGAACACATCCTCACGCAGCTCGACACCTCGCCGCTGTTCGACAAGCTCACGCCGCGCCTCAAGCGCGCGCTGGTGGCGTCGGCGGCCACGCGGCGTCTGGCGGCCGGCGATCGCCTGCTCGTCACCGGCGAACTCAACACGTCGCTGTTCGTCATCGCGGAAGGCGCCGTGGACGTCGTGCTGCCGGGCATCGATGCGCCGCACGTGCGGCTCGGCCAGGGCGAGTGCCTCGGCGAACTGTCGCTGCTCGACGGACAGCCGGTCTCGGCCGACGTCGTGGCGGTGGAACCAACCACGCTGCTCGAACTCGATCACGTGCAGGTGTGGTCGCTCATCGACTCGAGCGCCACCTTCGCGCGCAACCTGCTGCGCGTGCTCGCCGGCCGCGTGCGTCACGACCACACGGTGCTCGCCGAGACCAGCGATGAACGCCGGCGCTTCGAGCGCCTGTCGATGGTGGACGGTCTGACCACGCTGCACAACCGCCGCTGGTTCGACGAGATGTTCCCCCTCCAGGTGGTGCGGCTCCTGCGCGAAGGCCGGCATGGCGCCCTGCTCATGGCCGACGCCGACCGCTTCAAGGATCTGAACGATCGCCACGGGCACGCGGTGGGCGACGCGGCGCTGCGCCGCATCGGCAAGGCGATCCTCTCCGGCCTGCGCCCCGGCGACCTGCTGGCGCGCTACGGCGGCGAAGAGTTCGCCGTGCTCATCGCCGACGTGGACGAAGCCGCCGCCGTGGAAGTCGCCGATCGGCTGCGCCGCCAGGTGTCCGAGAGCGCCTCCGATGGCGCGCCGCAGATCACGCTGTCGGTCGGCGTGGCGGGCATCACGCCGCACGAGCCGTTCGAGGCCCTGGTCGGCCGCGCCGACGCGGCGCTCTTCCGCGCCAAACAGGCCGGGCGCGATCGCGCCAGCCGGTAACCGCGCTCAGAGGCGGTTACACGCCGCGCACGTCGGCGCCCCAGATGTACTTGTGCACCTGGAGCTGCACGCGCACCGGCAGCCGATCCTCGAGCACCCATTCCGACAGGGTCTTCCCGTCGAGCCCGCCGTGCACCGGCGACAGGTGCACCGCGGCCACACGCGACGCCAGGCCTTCGCGCCGCAACACCGCGCGGGCGTACTCGTAGTCGGTGCGGTCGGCCACGACGAACTTCACTTCGTCGTGCGGCCGCAGCCGCGCGAAGTTCGCCGCGTCGTGTTTCGCCGCCTCGCCGCTGCCCGGGCACTTCACGTCCATGATGACGGTGGCCCACGCCGGCACGTGTTCGATGCTGCGATGGCCGCCCGTCTCGATGAGCACCTGATGGCCGCTGGCGTGCAGGCGCTCCATGAGCGGGTAGAGGTCCTTCTGCAGCAGCGGCTCGCCGCCGGTCATCTCGACGAG
>CADEFD010000135.1 GCA_902826515.1 uncultured Acidobacteriota bacterium | reverse complement strand
GTGCCGGCGCCGCGCGGATGGTTGTTGGCGATGCCGCCGTCGCTCGCCACCATCACCCACGGCTGCGCGTAGAAGGTGCGCAGGTCCGCCTCGATCATGGCGTGGCCGATCATGCCGGCATCGTCGTCTTTCGCGAAGCGGACGTAGGCGTCGATGTCGCTGATCCCTTCGGCGCGCGCCATCTCGTCGAGCCGCTTGCCGATGTACTGCGGATACGACTTCCAGCGCGTGATCTGCACGTTCTTCGCGCCGCCGATGTCGTCGAGCCCGCGTTTCACGCTGGCCGGATCGTCGTACTTCTTGTTCGGCACGAGCACGCGTGGGGTGGACTGCCAGGCCAGGTAGGGATAGGCGTCGGCCGTCACGTCCACGCCGCGCTTCCGCGCCGCCTCGACGAGCGTCACGACCTCTCCGGCCTTGCCCCACACCCCCACCGTGCCGAGCTTGATGTGCGTGATCTGCACGGGCAGCTTCGCGCGTTCGCCAATCGCGATGGCTTCCTTCACGGCATCCATCGTCAGGTCGGCTTCGTCACGGATGTGCGAGATGTAGTAGCCGCCCCTGGCGCCCGCTGCGCGCGCCATCTCCACCACTTCCTCGATGTCGGAGTAGCTGCCCACTTCGTATTCCAGACCCGACGACAGCCCGAACGCACCGGCCGCCATCGCCTCGTCCATCAGGGTGCGCATGCGCGCGTTCTCGGCCGGACGGGCGCGGCGTTTGTAGTCGGCGCCCATCACCTGCTCGCGGATCGTGGCGTGGCCGGCCAGCGTCACGACGTTCACCGCCGGCGGATTCGCGCGCAGCTTCTCGAAGTACCCGGGGAGCGGCCACGGCGAACTGCCATCCTGGCCCACGGCGAGCGTGGTGATGCCCTGCGAAACCTGCGTGATGGACGCGGGCTCCTTCAGCAGGCCTTCGGTGGAATGGTTGTGCGCGTCGATGAAGCCGGGCGCGAGCACGAGCCCGCTGCCGTCAACCACCGTCTCGCCAGGGCGCGGCGTGACCGCGCCCACTGCCGTGATCGTGTCGCCCTCGACGCGCACCGCGCCACTGCGCAGGGCCGCGCCGGTGCCATCGGCGAGCTGGGCGCCGGTGATGACGAACGACCGGGACTGTGACGACGGCACGGCCGCCGCGAGGGCAACGAGCAGGCACGCGGGCAACGCACGAACGAGACGCGACATGCCGGAAAGTATAGCGGTCCGCCGCGCGTGGCGGGCTGGTGACGTGCTGCCACGGTTTCTTCACTGGACCGGACCGGAGGCGCCCGTCAGACTGCCTGCCATGCTCGAAGCGACGCCCCGCGTGTCACCCGCAACTGCCGGCCGCCACCGTCTGCTCGCCGGTGCCGCCGCCCTGCTGGCCGCATCGATCGGCGTGACCGCGCAGCGCGGGCCCGGCCAGGGGCCGAACGGCGGCCCCCAGCCAGTCCCCGGGCTCACCCTGGCGCAGCAGCAGGCCTTCGCCGACGGCGTCCGCGCCTTCGGCCGCGACTACACCGACGCCGACGGCCTCGGCCCGGTCTTCAACGACGAGTCGTGCGCCGACTGCCATCGTGGCGGCGGCGACAGCAACCGCAACGTGACGCGCATCGGCCGGCAGGAGGCCGACGCCTTCGACGGCCTCGAGCGCCTCGGCGGATCGCTGCTGCAGTCGCGCGGCATCGGCACGGTCACGACCGCGGACGGCAGCTTCGACTTCCGCGGCGAAGACGTGCCGGCCGAGGCCACCATCACCGCGCGTCGCAAGTCGCAGCCGGTCCTCGGCCTGGGCTTCGTGGACGCGGTGCCCGATGCCACCTTCCACGCGATGGCCGACGAACAGGCGCGCGCGACGCCAGACACGGCCGGGCGCGTGCAGCTCGTCTTCGATCGCACGACCGGCGACTTCGTGGTGGGCCGCTTCGGGTGGAAAGCGCAGGTGCCCACGCTGCGCGAGTTCTCGGGCGATGCGCTGCTGAACGAGATGGGCATCACGAGCCCGGGCTTTCGCGACGAGATCTGCCCGCAGGGCGACTGCCTCGCCCTCGGCTTCAATCCGGCGCCCGCCCTGAACGACGATGGCCACGAGGCCGAGGCGATCACCGACTTCATGCGGCTGCTCGCGCCGCCGCCGCCCGGCGCCGCGACCGATGACACACGACGCGGCGAGACGGTGTTCCACGCCACCGGCTGCGCCGCCTGTCACCGCCCGTCGCTCACGACCGGGCCGAGCCCGGTGCGCGCCCTCGACCGGGCCACCTTCGAGCCGTACTCCGACTTCCTGCTGCACGACATGGGGCCGCTCGGCGACGGCATCCCGCAGGCGTCGGCCACCGGCACCGAGATGCGCACGGCGCCGCTGTGGGGCCTGCGCCTGCGCACGCGCTATCTGCACGACGGCTCGGCCGCCTCGGTTGACGACGCCGTCCGCCGGCACGGCGGTCAGGGCCGCGACGCCCGCGTGCGCTACGAGGCGCTCGCCGAGGACGCGCGCGCCGACCTGCTGGCGTTCCTCCAGTCGCGGTGAGGCCCCGCGCCTGAGCCGGCGCCGGCGCGCAGCTCCGTGCAGCAACCTGTCGGGCTGCGGTTCGGCGGGCCGGTGGCCGATTGTTCCTGGAGAGCGACTCTCCATGGACGACCTGCGCGTACCCACGACCAGCCTGCCCGTCGACATCCTCTGCGTGGATGGCACGAGCGTGCTCGGCGACATCTACCTGCCGGCCCAGTCGTCGCGCCAGCCGGGACCGATGCGGCCCGACGAGTGGGGCGACACCGTGCACGCCTTCTTTCCGGTGCGCTCGCGGGCCGCGCACACGCTCACCATCCTGAATCGCGACGCGGTCGTCGCCGTGACCGTGCCAGCCTCGGCCAATACGGGTGACGACGACACCCTGGTGGACCTGCCGGTCTTCCGCGTGGCCGTCGAAGCCGGCGGCACCAGGTTCGAAGGCGACGTCGTCGTGGACATGCCGCCCGGCCATCAGCGCGTCGCCGACTGGCTGAATGCCCCCGGCGCTTTCCTCACGGTGCGCGCCGGCGTCGCCCATCACCTCATCCAGAAACGTCACGTCCTGCGCGTGCTCGAACTCGATCGGATCTCCGCATGATGCCGCAGCCAGACGCCGCGCCCGTCGCTCCCCAGGCCGCTCCCTCATCCGCCAGCCCGACGCAGGGCATGGACGCGCTGCTGACCGCGCTCGTGCGGCTGAAGGCATCGGACCTGCATCTGTCGGCCGGCTGCGTGCCGACCGTGCGGCTCGACGGCGAGATGACCCAGGTGCCGGGCGCCCCGGTCATCGGCGCGGCCGACACCGAGCGCCTGCTGCTCTCGATTGCGCCGCCGCGCGCCCGCGAGGAATTCGCGCGCCGCCACGACACCGACTTCGCCTACGAGATCGCCGGCGTGGGCCGCTTCCGCGGCAACCTGTTCGTCGATCGCAAGGGGCCGGGCGGCGTGTTCCGCATCATCCCGACGAAGATCCTGTCGGCGGAGGAACTCGGCCTCGCGCCGGAACTGCTCGACCTGTGCCGGCTGCCGAAAGGCCTCGTGCTCGTGACCGGCCCGACCGGCTCGGGCAAGAGCACGACCCTCTGCGCGCTCATCGACTACATCAACCGCACGCGCACCGATCACATCATCACGATCGAGGATCCGCTGGAGTTCATCCACGAGAACAAGCAGTGCCTCGTGAACCAGCGCCAGGTGGGCGACCACACCGATTCGTTCCGGGACGCGCTGCGGGCGGCGCTGCGCGAGGATCCGGACATCGTGCTGGTGGGCGAGCTGCGCGATCTGGAGACGATGGCGATGGCGATTGAGACGGCCGAGACCGGCCACCTCGTCTTCGGCACGCTGCACACCTCGTCGGCGCACGGCACCATCGACCGCATCATCAACCAGTTCCCGACGGAGCGGCAGCAGCAGATCCGGTTGATGCTCGCCGATGGTCTCAAGGGGGTCATCAGCCAGATGCTCTGCAAGAAGATCGGCGGCGGCCGCGTGCCGGCGATGGAGATCATGATCGCGTCGCCCTCGATCTCGAATCTCATCCGCGAAGGCAAGACGTTCCAGATTCCCTCGATCATGCAGTCGGGCAGGAAGCTCGGCATGTGCATGATGAACGACAGCTTCCTCGACCTCGTGAAGCGGAACCTCGTGAAGGCCGAAGATGCCTACGCGAAGGCCGCCGACAAGGCCAGCCTGCTCGCGCAGTTCAAGCGCAACGGCGTGGATACGTCGTGGGCGCCGAAAGACGTCGCGCTGCCGGGCCTCGCGCAGAGCGCCTGAGGCGCCCGACCCTCACCTCGGCGCGCGGACCACGAGCGGCCCGTCGCGGCGCCCGCGCACGGCGACGTTCCGCGTCCACACGGGCACGCGCCGGCCGCCGCGCGGCACGATGAGCTGCACGTCCACGCGGGGGATGCCCGCCGGCACGCCGACGTGCACGGGCATGTCGTTCTGCGCGTCGTAACCGGAGCCGGCATCAACGAGGCGCGCACCGACGAGGCGCGTCGATCCGGCGGCGAAGACCCGCACTTCGGCGCCGGCCAGGGTGGCACGGCCGGCCGCGTCCACGACCCGCACGTGCAGACCGCGCGCCGCCGCCTCGGGCGCGAGGTCATTGCGCAGCAGCGCGTGCGTCCCGTCGGCCCGCGCCCCGGTCAGCGCCAGGTCGAGATCGCCGTCGGCGTCCACGTCGGCCCACTGCACGCCGTGATCGGCCTGGAAGGCGCGCAGGACCGGCGGGGTGACGTCCACGAACGCGCGGCCCGTGTGGCGCAGCAGCGAGTCCTGCCAGCTCACCCCGTTCGTCACGGTGCCATTCACGTAGAGGTCGAGCTGTCCGTCGTGATCGACATCGGCCGGCGCGCAGCTGTCGTAGCGCGAGTCGATCGCGAGACCCCACCCCTCGGCGGCCTCGACGAACCGTCCGCCGCCCTGGTTGAGGGCGAGGCCGAGCGGCCCGTAGTTGGCCGCCAGCAGATCGAAGTGGCCGTCGGCGTCGACGTCGGCTGCGCAGACGCGCACCGTGCCGCGGCCGGGATGTTTCGGCGCGCGGCCGCCCCAGGCCACGCCGGCCGCCTCGGCGACGTCCACGAACCGCAGGCCGTCATTCCGGAAGAGTGCGTTGGCATCGCCGTCCATGTGGGCCACGGCCAGATCGAGATCGCCGTCTTCATCGGCGTCGAACCACACGGCGCCGACGGCCCGCCGCGTGTCGGCCAGGCCGAGCGCCGGCGCGACATCCGAGAACACCCCGCCGTCGTTGCGGAAGAACGCGTTGGCGCGGTCGCGGAACGCGACGAAGAGATCGAGATCGCCGTCGGCGTCCGCGTCCACCCACACCGGCTGGCGCACGGCGCCGGCGGCGATCGTCAGGCCGGCCGCCGCCGTGGCATCGGTGAAGACGCCGCCGGTATTGCGATAGAAGCGCAGGACCGACGCGCCGGGCGCCGGCGTGAACCCAAGCAGGAGGTCGGCGTCACCGTCGGCATCGGCATCACCCCAGGCGGCCGCCCGCGTGGGCCGCGCGTCCGCCACGCCGGCCGCGGCGGCGACGTCCGTGAAGGTGCCGCCGTCGTTGCGATACAGGCGATTGGGACGCCCGTCGAAGCCGACGAACAGATCGAGATCGCCGTCACCGTCGATGTCGGCAAAGGCGTTCACGAAGCTCGCCCCGGCGGCAAACTGTGCCGGCTGCAGCGGCGTGAAGCCCGGCAGCGCCTGCCCCGCGGCGACGATCGAACCGGCGACGACGAGTCCTGTGACAATCCAGCGCGTGCGCATGGCGCATCGTACCTGTTAGCCCGGCGGCCGTGACGCGAGTTCCTGTCCGAAGCGCGGGGCCACGACCAGCGCGAACGGCGCGATCTCCCACGGTTCCGGCTGCACGACCAGGAAGCGCTGCCCGTCGGGGGTGACGTCGTACCGCGTCAGGTCGACGCCGCTCCACGCCAGGCCGGGTTCGTCGAAGAGCACCTGCGGACGGCCGGCCGTGAGCGTGGTTCCGGCCTCGATCGGCACCGCCATCATCTTCGAGCCTTCCAGATAGAAGAGTTCGCGTTCGTCGGCGCGCCAGCGCGGGGCAGAACCGCCGGCCACCGACACCGTCCACTTGCGGCCGCTTCCCTGCATCGCGCGGATGAACACTTCGCGGCGTCCCGATTCGTTCGACGAGTACGCCAGATACCGGCCGCTCGGCGACATCGCCGGCGAGGCGTCGCCGCCCGGGCCGGCGATCACCTTCGTGAGCGTGCCCTGGCCATCGAGCGACAACTCGTAGATGTCGTCGCCCGTGGCGTCCTGCACCGCGACGAGGGCGCGCGCGCCGCCGGGCAGCACGTCTGGCATGTCCATGAGGAGGCGGGCGTCGACCTTCATGACCACGGGCGTGTCGCTGCCGTCGGCGGCGGCCATGAGGATGCCGCGGCCGTTCTGTTCGGCCGAGAAGACGATGCGGCGGCCGTCGGGCGTCCAGGCCGGCGTCGAGGTCTGGCCGCCGCTCGTCAGGCGATTCCAGGTCTGGCGTCGCAGGTCGTGCGTCCACAACGTGGTCACGGCGCCTTCCTGAATGGTCACCGCGAGGTTCTGTCCGTCCGGCGAGAGACGGACGCCGCGGTAGGGACGCACGTCGGGCGTGACGGGCGTGGTCTTCCCGAGACGATTCACCCAGAGCAGACGCCGATGGCCCGGCCGGGGGAACCCCGGCACGTAGACGAGCACGCCCGAGGCCGAGGCGTCGGCGAACACCCGGCCGGTGTTCACGAGGTCCATCCGCACGTCGTCGACGACCGGCCGCGCGCTGCCGGTGACCTGGAGGCGCGCGCTGTCGAACGGCAGGGCGTAGAGGCTGCCCGCCTGTCCGTAGAGCAGCGCGCCGTCCACGTAGCGCGCATACGACCCCGCCGTCACGAGTCTCGTCCGTGTCGCGGTGACGACGTCGAGCAGGTCGAGCGATCGGGAGCCGGCGCTCCCTCCCGCGGTCTCGACGTTGAAGACGACGCCGCGGCTGCCGGGCAGTACGAGCGGCCAGCGATGCCCCTCTTCCCCGCGCGTGCCGTCCACGGTCGTGACCGGCGTCGGCGTGCCGCCGCCTGCCGGCACGCGGAAGAGCCCGCCGCGCACGGCGGGCGCGAAGACGATGGTGTCGTCGTCGCCCCAGCTCGCGCCGCGCGGCTCCGGGGCGTCGCAGAGCGTCACGGGCTGGCCGCCGGCAAGCTGCACCTTCTTGAGCTTGCCCTCCGCCGCAAAGCCCAGCCAGCGGCCATCGGGTGACAGGAAGGGCATGTCGCCGCCGGCTGCGGCTTCGATCGGCTCGGCGGCCACCCGATCGAGGTGCCGCACGTACAGCTGGCGCCGGCCATCGCGCTCGCGGACGAGGAACACCAGTGTCGAGCCGTCGCGCGACAGCGCCAGCGACTGCCGCACCGCGCCGAGCGTGTCTTCGAGACGCGTGCCTGGCGGCACCTCCACGTTGAAACGTTCGATGGCCGCGGCCGGCGGCGCCGGCCGGGCCGCGAGGGTCCACCAGACAAGACTGGCGGCAGTGACGCCGGCCGCGAAGAGCCCGGCGGGTTTCCACCGGGCGGCAGCCACGCCGGCGGCCGGCGGCGCCGCGGCGCGCGGATCCTCCAGGGCGGGCCGCAAGCCACTGCCATCGGAGGACGCGGCGATGAGGGCGTCGATCTCGATGCGCGCGTCGCCGATGTCGCGCAGGCGCTGCCTGACGTCCTTGTGCAGGCAGCGGCGAAGCAGGCGTTCGAGCGCCGGCGGCGTACCCGGCGGCAAGAGGCTCCAGTCGGGGTCGGCGGTCACCACCGACGCCAGCAGATCGACCACCGTCGCGCCGCCAAAGGGCCGCGTCCCGCTCAGCATCTCGAAGCACACGGCGCCGAAGGCCCAGATGTCGGCGCGTTTGTCCACCGGCAGCCCGCGCGCCTGCTCGGGCGGCATATAGGCGGCCGTGCCGAGCACGACCCCTTCGCGCGTCGTCACCTGCGCCAGCACCGAGTCACTCGAGGTGGAGGTGCCGGGGTCGGCCTCGGGCGTCTCGACGAAGGCCTTGGCCAGGCCGAAGTCGAGCACCTTCACGCGGCCCGATGGCGTGAGCTTCACGTTGGCCGGCTTGAGGTCGCGGTGCACGACGCCCTGCTCGTGCGCCTCTTCGAGCGCCTCGGCGATCTGCCGCGCGATTCTGAGTGCCTCGGCCACCGGCACCGGCCCTCGCAGCAGGCGCGTGGACAGATCCTCCCCCGGCACGTATTCCATCGCCAGGAAGCGCAGGCCCTCGTGCACGTGCAGGCTGAAGATGGCGGCGATGTTCGAGTGGTTGAGCGAGGCGAGCAGCTTCGCTTCGCGTTCGAAGCGGGCCAGACGCCGCGGATCGTCGCCGATGCCTGGCGGCAGCACCTTGATGGCCACCTCGCGGCCGAGCGTCTCGTCGAGCGCCTTCCAGACGATGCCCATGCCGCCTTCGCCGATGGGCCCGGTGATGCGGTAGTGCAGCAGCGTCTGGCCGGGCCCGGTCACCGGCGCGGTCGTGGCGCCGACGGCCGCCGCGCCGACGACACGGCCGATCGGGTCGTCGGTCGATCGATCGTGCGCGAGCAGCGACAGCACCTCGGCCCGCAGGGCATCGTCGCCGGCGCAGAGCTCCGCGAGGCGCGCCGCGCGCGCGGATGGCTCGAGGTCGGCCACGGCGTCGAAGACGTGGCGCACGCGCTGCCAGCGCGCGGGGTCGATGGGGGGCACCGGACGGGCATTATCCCATCGCGGCCGGGGCCGACGGTGGGACGAATGCGCGCTAGCGGGCGGTGGCGCGCCGGCGGGCGTCGTCGAGCACGGGGTGGGCGTCGCCCGCGCCGCGCAACGCCACGTAGGTCTCGAACGACACCTTCGCGGCGGGGCTCCGCAGCCCTTCCTGCGCCAGGCCCATGGCGTAGTGCACGCGCGGGAGGGCACGCGCCGTGGGCACGTCGTCGAGGTAGAGGGCGGTACCTTCGCCGCGGCGCTTCAACGCGGCCTCGAATTCCGTGTAGGCCTCGGGAAAGGCGTTCACGCCAAGGTAGGCGCGGCCCAGGATGACGCGGCCCTGCCACGTGTCGGCTAGCTTCTGCGCCTCGCGCGCGTAGTCCACGGCCTTGCGCGGGTCCTTGCGGGCGAGCGCGATCTCGGCGAGCACGAGGCGCCCGAAGGCCTGCGGGTCGGCTTCGAGCCGCGTGGCGAGCGTGCCGGCGAGGAGCTCCGCCGGCACGGTGCGGCCGGCGGCGGCCAGCACGAGGCCGGCGGCGGCGCGCAGGGTATCGGACTCGGTGCCGGCGCTCGCCGCTTCGGCCTCGCGGGCCGCGGCGGCCAGATCGCCCTGTTCGAGCCGCACCTCGGCGAGGGCGATCCGCTTCACCGCAGCCGCCGTGACGTTACCGGCGGCGACATCCACGGCGATCGCCTCCGTGAGCGCCCGGGCGGCGTCCGTGAAGCGGCCCTGCATGGCGGCCAGGTCGGCCAGGCCGGCGGCGGCAAATGACGCGCCGGCGGCGCTCGTGGCGCCGAGCGCTTCGTAGGTGGCGCGGGCCTCGTCGGCGCGGCCGAGCGCGATCTGCGACAGCGCGCGGGCGACAAACGCCTTGAGGTGCGTTGGGTTGAGCGCGTGCACGGCCTGCGAGGCGCTGATCGCATCCTCGAACTGGCCGGCATACATGGCGTAGAGGGCCGCGTTCGACTGGCGCAGTACGTTGTTCGGAAAGATGGCGGCCGCCCGCCGGCCCTGTTCGAGCGCCTGCGCCATGTCGCGCTGGTAGAACGACGCGAGCGCGAGGTTCGAAAGGCCGCTCGTATCATGCGGATACGCCTTCACGAGCGCGGTGAACTCCTGCGCGGCGAGTTCCGGCTTGCGCGCGAACAGGTAGTAGCTGCCGCGCGTGCGGAACTTCTCGCGGTCGGTCATGCGGTCGAGCCGCGCCAGCGCCTGCTGGTAGTTGGCGTCGGCGTCGGCCGTGCGCGCGAGGTTCGTGTACTGCGCGGCCAGGCCCGAGTAGGCGCGGCCGAGTTCGGGGTCGAGCCGCAGCGTCTCCTGAT
Organism: uncultured Acidobacteriota bacterium; assembly: GCA_902826515.1. Lineage (GTDB taxonomy): Bacteria > Acidobacteriota > Vicinamibacteria > Vicinamibacterales > UBA2999 > CADEFD01. The sequence goes on along the minus strand of CADEFD010000135.1, from coordinate 4,084 downwards.
ACTGCGCGATGGCTTCCTCGACGCGGCCGGCCACCTGCAGCTCCTGCGCCTTCGCGTAGGCGGCCGCCGCTTCGAGGCTCGCCGCCGTGAAGGTTTCCTGGGTGGTGGCGGGCGCCTCGCCGACGTGATCGTCGCCGAGCGCCTCACGCACCTCGCCGGCCAGCCGGCCCACCGCTTCGAGTACGCCGTCGCGGTCGGCGGCTTCGACGCTCAGCACCGATTCCTGCAGCGACGGATCGTTGGCCCCGGCCAGCAGCCGCGCCGTGATGCGGAACTGCCCGTCAGCCGGTTCAACCGATCCGACGAGCACGCGGGTGACCCCTTCGCGCAGCGCGACCAGGCGCGCCGTCTGCTCGTCGAGCGTCGCCCCGGGTTTGATGCCGGCCGCCACCCGAAGCGCGTCGCGGCGCGGATATTGCGTGACGAAGGACGCACTTTCGACGCCGAGCCCGAGCGCCTGCTCGACGACGCCGTCGAACACCGGATCGCCGGTCTTGTTCTCGAAGTCGGCGACGAGCACCGACACCGGCGCCATCTCTTCGACGACCGGCGGCGTCACCCACCACCAGACGCCCGAGGCGATCAGGGCGGTGAGCACGGTGCTCGCTGCCACGGCCGGCCAGCGGGCGCGCGGCTTCTCCACCGGACGTAGCGTGCCGTCGTCGTTGAGCGTGGCGAGCGCCTCGCGCAGCGCCGCCGTGTCGGGATACCGATCGGCGGGCGCCGGCTGCAGGGCGCGCATGATCACGGCCTCGAAGGCCGCCGGGATGTCGTCGCGCTGCGGCCGCATCGGCGGCGGCGGCGCGTCGAAGCGCGAGCGCAGCTCCTCCATCGCCGTGGCGTGCCGCTTCTGACGACGGCGGCCGAGCAGCAGGTCGTAGAGCATCAGGCCGAACGCATAGATGTCGGCGCGCGCGTCCACCACCTGTCCGCGCGCCTGCTCGGGCGCCATGTAGCTGATGGTGCCGACGATCGGCCCGCCGTCCTTCGAGCCGCCCTGCGACGAGGAGGCGATGCCGAAGTCCATGATGAGCGCCTGCCCGTCGGGGGTCACCATCACGTTTTCGGGCTTCATGTCGCGATGCACGACGCCCACGTCGTGGGCCGCCGCCATGCCGTCGACGATCTGCCGCGCCAGCGCCAGCACCTGCGGCACCGGCAGCGTGCCGCTGCGCGCGAGCAGCGCCGCCAGCGTCTCGCCGGCGACGTAGCTCATGGTGATGTATTTGAGGCCGCTGAACTCGCCGAGGTCGTGGATGCGGACGACGTTCTTGTGGGTGACCTGCCGCGCCAGCAGCAGCTCGCTCTTGAAGCGGCTCACCTGATCGCGCAGCGTGTGGGCGTCGCTGCCATCGCCATGCAGGATCGTCTTGATGGCGACGGCTACACCGAGCTCGTCGTCGTAGGCCTGGTAGACCGCGCCCATGCCGCCGCGGCCGAGCGTCTTCAGCACGGTGTAGCGGGTGCCGAGCTTCGTCCCCGGCACGAGCGCCTCGCCCGACACGTAGGCGGCCGACGGCGGCGCGATCGTGCGATCGGGATCGTCGTCGGGCGACGGGCCGGCCATGGTGGGCGCGGCACCGGGCGCCGTGACCTCAGGCGCCGGCGGGCCGATCGACGTTTCAGGTTCGGTGCTGGGAGGCAGGCCGGTGAGTTCACCGGTAATCGAGGTGGTCGCGCCCGGATTCGGCGTGTGATCCGCCGTGAACGGCGGGATCGAGGGATCTCCGCCGCCCGGACCGAACCGCGCCTGTGGGTCGATGGGCATGCGCCCCCGAATCATCGCACGTTGCACGGAAAAACGGCGGGCCAAGGCACGAGGCCCGGACCCGCCGTTTCAGGACGATCGGCGCCGAGCGCCATCAGGTCTACGGCACGGTGATGACGATGCCGTTGCTGTCGGCGCTCGTCCCGTAGATGCCGTTGTACCGGATGGTGACGAGCCAGTTGCCGGGCGTCAATGCCGGCGCACCGATGTTGCTGCCGGGCGTGAGAGGCGTCGTGGGATAGGAGCACACTTCTCCGCCCGGTCCACCGGTGGTCGAAAGGAAGTTCTGGGCGATCTCAGGCGCGCCGACCGCGCCGATCAACTTCCAGACGATGACGCCGTTGGACGTGTCGATCCCCTGGCCCGAGATGGCAAACGGCGCCCCGGGCGTGATGCTGGTGATGGGGCCGCCGGCACACGATGCCCACACGCCCGACAGCACTGGAGTGCCGGGTGTGATGGTGATGTTGAGCGGTACCGCGGCGGTGCTGACGGTGTCCGCCGGGTTCTTGAGACGCACCGTCGTGGGCGCCCCGACGGCGAGCGTCGACGGCAGACGAACGACCGCGCGAGTCGCGCTCCCGCTCCACATGTAGTGCGCCGGGATGTCCGGGCCGCCCTGATTGAACACCACGTCATCGAGCGACACTGCCGGCAGGTTCGTGCCGTTGATGGTCAGCATCTGGAACGGCGACACCTGGGCCGCCGGCGAGAACGAGGTGATGGTCGGCGTCGGCGGCGGGCCGGGCACCGCCGCGCAGACGAGCGCGACCCCGTCCATGACTTCGCCGATGCCGCCGACGATGCCGGTCACGGCCTCCCCGGGGTTGCAGGTCAGACTGTAGGGCGCGATGCCGGTCGGCGTGCCGATCGCGGGCACGTCGGTGATGGCGCCGCCGAGCGGCGACTGGCAGCGCGGTCCCATCGTGGACACGAAGGGGAAGCCGAAGGCAGAGCCGGTCTGCCCCTGCAGGCCGACCATGATCTCGCCGGGACCGCATGTGGCGTCCGCTTCGCTGTAGGTCTGGCCCCATGAGTTCGGCACTGGACCGCTCACACGCGCGGGATGGTTGCCGTCACCGCAGAGCACCTGCGTGCCGAGCAGCCCGTAGTACGGCGTGGTCGAGGGCCGCACGCCGGTGGCGAACACCCCCGGCTGGCAGCCGAGCGCGCCGCTCAGCGGGAACGGCCCGCCGCCCTTGCCACCCACCGAGAACGTGGACGCAATGGTCTGCACGGCGCTTGCCGAGCCGATGTAGCCCGGTTCGGTGACGGTTGCCTGCACGAGATAGGCGCCCACGGCGATCGGCACTGCCGGACTCGCGTTATAGGTCACGGCCGTCGCGAGACCCACGGGCGTCGTGGTGGTCGTGACGGCCTTCGGGCTGCCGTCGAAGATGGCCGAGTAGTTGGTGATGTCGACGAGCGCCGGCGTCGTGGGCTGCACGACATCGAACGGCGCCGACGACCCCGCGGCCACCACGCCGGGCGACGTCGCCGAGGCGCGCAGGCCGAGGCCCGCGCCCGCGACGTTCACCGAAAGGCCGCTGAAGGTCGCGATGCCGTTGACGTCGGCCGTCGCGGTGGTCGCGCCCGAGAGCACCGCGCCGAGCGGCGCGTTCTCGAGCGTGACGCTCACGAGCACACCCGGCAGGGGCGCGCCGGCGTTGTCGTAGACACGCACGCTCACCGGCGGCGTGATGGTGCCGCCGGGCGTGATGTTCGACGGCTGCTGCAGGAACACGAGGTTCGTGCCGGTCGTCGTGACCACCGGCGGCCTGGTCGAGCCCGGCGGGTCGAGGATGTCCACACCCTGGCCGGCGATGCCGACGGTGACGGTCGTGGCCGGGTTGAAGGCCGGATCGATCGACACCGGGCCTTTCGGCGTCTGGATGATGAGGTTGTTGGAGGTGTCGTCGTCGAACACGCGCAGCGTGACGCGGCCCACTTCGCCCGGCGCCAGCCACAGCGTGGCGTTGGTATCCGACGGGTCGTTCTGCGTCGGCAGCCCTTCACCCGGCGAAATGAAGTTCGGGTTGGGCACGTTGAACATGACGAGGTTGCGCGTCTCGGTGCGCAGGTCGCAGCCGTTCGGGTCGAGCACCGGCGTCTTGTAGGTCTTGTAGACGACGAGCTGCGTCTTGACGCCCGGGGGCACGGCGGCGTTGGCGAGGAACAGGTTCACGTTGAACGCCGAGGTCGTGTTGCCGATGTTCGAGACCGTCCAGGTCACGTCGGCCAGGGCGCCGTTCTCGATGTCCGGGTTCTCGATGTCCGGGTTCTCGATGTCGGGATTCTCGATGTCCGGGTTCTCGA
>CADEFD010000134.1:2109-14165 GCA_902826515.1 uncultured Acidobacteriota bacterium | reverse complement strand
TTGTCGCCCGGCGGAATGAATGTGCTGTGAGCGTCGGTGAACCGCCGCGCGTAGTCGTCCACGAGCGCGGCCACGCGCGCGCGATCGGGCGAGGCCACGATGAGGCCGGCGTGATACGGCTTCTGCATCCGCCACACGACCTCGGGCGCGTCGAATGCCGAAAGGTCCGGCGTTTCGTCCTTCGCGAGCGACGTCACGAGCCCGGCGTAGTCACGGCGCATCGGCGGCAGCGCGTACGGCGTCCTGCCGCCCGCCAGTTCCACCTTCGCCCACTCCGCCCAGAGGTTCATGCCGGTCGCCGCCTCGACGAGCTCGACGATGTGCGCGCCGCCGACGCGCGCGGAGGTTTCGAGGAAGTAGAGGTGGCCGTCGCGGCCCTTGATGAACTCGGTGTGTGACACTCCGCGCACGAGGCCCAGCGTGCGCAGCACCTCGCGGTTGAAGGCCTGGAGCGCGGTGTCGTCCTCCGAGCCGCGTTCGAGGAGCTGCGTCGTGAAGACGCCGCCGGCGTGCGAGACATCGAACGGCGGGCGGCCGTACTGGCTGGACACGGCGACGAGCACGTCGCGTTCGTAGACGATGCTGTCCACATGGCAGACGTCGCCGGGGACGAACTGCTCGAGCAGGTGCGACGACGCGCGGTCGCCGAGGGCATCGATGAGGGGCCAGAGTTCCGCCTCGGAGGCCACCTTGCGGATGCCGATCGTGCCGGCTTCCATCCGCGGCTTGAGCACCCACGGCGCCGGCACACGCGCGCAGAAGGCGCGCAGCTTCGCTTCGTTCAGCACGTGCACGAAGGCCGGCACGCGCACGCCGTGTTCCTCGGCGCGCATCCGCATGGCCAGCTTGTCGCGGAAGTACCGGGTGGTCGTCTCGCCCATCCCCGGCACGCGCAGGTGCTCGCGCAGGGCCGACGCCTTCTCGAGGTCGAAGTCGTCGAGCGCCACTACCCGGTCGATGGCCACCGAACGCGCCAGATGGCTCGCCCCGAGCAGCAGGTCGTCGAGCCGCCACTTCTTGTCGTCGTCGTGCACGAAGAAGATGTCGTCGAGGCACTCGCGCGGCCAGTCGGCATCGCGCAGGCTCTCGGACGTCACGAGATAGACCCTGGCTCCCTGGCGCTTGGCCTCGCGCAGGAAGGCCTGCCCCTTGTGGTACGAGGCGATACAGAGAATCGACAACGGCTCGGGCATGGGCGGCGGCTCCGCGGGCCTGCATGCTACCATCTGCCGCGTGAGCGTCTTCGACGAGACTCCCAAAGAGCCGTCCAGCCGCACGCCCCTCGTGGTCGGCGGTCTCGCGGTCGTGTTACTCCTCATCGGCGGCGCCCTCTTCCTGACGGGCGGCGGCGACGAGGCCCCCGTCGCCACGCCGGCGCCGGCGGCGGCGCCGAAACGGGCTGAGGCGCCGGCACCGAAAAAGGCCGAGCCGGCCCCGGCCGAGCCCGCCCCGACAGACCCGGAGCCGCGGCGCGCCCCGGCGAAGAAGGCCGCTGAGCCCGCCCCGGCCCCGGTGGCCGAGGCGGCCGGCGACGCCACCACGCTCACGATCGAGTCAGACATTCCCGGGGCCTCCGTGTTCGTCGATCGCGAGTTCGTGGGCACGGCGCCGGTCACGCTGAAGAACGTCGCCCCGGGCCAGAAGCGCGTGAACCTCTCGGCCGAAGGCTTCGAAGGCGTGCAGCGCGCGGTGGACGTCGGCCCGGGCGAGAACACCATCACGCTGCGCTTCAAGGAAGTGCGGCTCAACACATCGGTCGGCGTCTCGCACAAACACGGCATGGGCGGCTGCGAAGGCACGCTGCGCGCCACCATCGACGGGCTGGTCTACGAGACGTCGAACAAGGGCGACGCCTTCAACCTGCCGTACGCGCAGGTCGAGTCGTTCGAGGTGAACTACCTCGAGAAGAACCTGAAGGTGAAGCAGAAGGGCGGCAAGACCTGGAACTTCACGGACAAGGCCGCCACCAACGCCGACAAGCTTTTCGTGTTCCACCGCGACGTCACGGCCGCCCGCGAGAAGCTCGCCAAAGGCTACACGGCCGCGCGTTAGACGCAGGAATTTCGCGGAAGTTCCGCGGGCCACGCCGGTCCGGATCCCCTTGATCCGCGGGGGGCCGGGCCCTATTCTGAAGGCACGGTGCCGTCATCCCGGCATCCGGTGAGAGTCACACACAGCCATGTTGAAGCGCGTCCTGCTCTTCGTCGTCACCAACCTCGCGGTCATGGTGACCATTTCGATCCTCATGAGCCTGCTCGGGCTCGGCGGCTACCGACTCGCCGGCGGCGGGCTCGATTACACGGCGCTCGCGGTCTTCTGCCTCCTCTGGGGTTCGGTCGGCTCCTTCATCTCGCTCCAGATGTCACGCTGGATGGCCAAGCGCGCCATGAGCGTGCAGCTCGTGGACGGCCGTTCGGGCCACGAGGAACTCGACTGGCTGTACCGCACGGTCGAACGGCTCACCCGTCAGGCGCAGCTGCCGATGCCGGAAGTGGGCTACTACGACTCGCCGGAGGTCAACGCCTTCGCCACCGGCCCGAGCAAGTCGCGCAGCCTCGTCGCCGTGTCGTCGGGGCTGCTGCGCCGCATGAGCCGCGATGAAGTGGAAGGGGTGCTCGCGCACGAAGTTGCGCACATCCAGAACGGCGACATGGTCACCATGGCGCTCATCCAGGGCATCGTGAACGCGTTCGTGATGTTCGCCTCGCGCATCATCGCCAACATCGCCCGGAACGCGGTGGACGAACGCAACGGCCGCATGGTGCAGTTCCTCGTCACCATCGTGCTCGACATCGCCCTCGGCATCCTCGGCTCGATGGTCGTGGCCTGGTTCTCGCGCGCCCGCGAGTTCCGCGCCGATGCCGGCGCCGCCACGCTCGCCGGCCGCGGCAGGATGATCGCCGCGCTGCGCCGCCTGCAGGGCACGCACGAACTCGTGGATACGGGCACCCCGTCGCTCGCCACCATGAAGATCGCGGGCGGCGACGGCCGCTGGATGATGCTGCTCTCCACGCACCCGCCGCTCGAGGCGCGCATCGCCGCGCTCGAGAGCATGCGATGAGCCGCGGCGCCACCCGCCGCGCCTGTCTCCGGATCGCGGCCGCCCTCGTGGCGGCCGCGGTCGTGTACCCGGCCACCGCGTCGGCGCAGTTCACCGAGCACCAGGCGGCCCGCGCCGCCGTGGAGCGGTTCCTTGAGGTGCTCGGCAACCGGCAGCTCGACCAGCTCCCGGCGCTCTTCGCGCCGAAGGCCACGATGGTGGTGGTGCGGCAGCGCGACGGGCAGTGGAGCCACACGACGTCCACGGTCGACGAATTCCTCGCCGCGCTCAAGGCGCAGGCCACGCCCACGCTCTTCAAGGAACCGCTCACCAACGTGACGGTGCAGGTCGAAGACGGTCACCTCGCCTTCGTGCGGGCCGACTTCACGGTGGTCATCGACGGCCAGGTGCGCTCGCACGGCGTGGACTACTTCACGCTCGTGAAGGACGGCGCCGCCTGGAAGCTGCTGAACGCCTCGTACACCTCGAAGAACGGCGCCCCGCCGAAGTAACCCGCCCGGACGGCGGCGGCATAGAATAGCGGCACGGTCCATGGGACCCCACCGCACATGATTGCCGAAACCGTTGACGCCGAAGGCCACCTGATCGACTCGGGCGACCTGCAGGCCATTCTCACCACCGTGGTCGAGCAGGGCGCGACCTACGAGATCCTCCACTTCGACGTCGGCCGCACCAATTCCGACGCCTCGCGGCTGTCGATGCGCGTGGCCACCGAATCGCAGGAGTCGCTCGATCACCTGCTGGCGACGCTCTCGACCTTCGGCTGCTACGTCAAGGGCGCGCCGGATGCGATCATCCGCGTGAACGACATCGACGGCGCCGCGCCGATCGACTTCTACTCCACCACCAACCACCTCACGCAGGTGCTCATCGGCGGCCAGTGGGTCACCGCCGAGTCGCAGCGCATGGACGCCGGCATCGTCGTGGACGGCACGCGCGCCGTCTGCCGCAAGCTGCGCGACCTCAAGGCCGGCGACCGCGTGGTCTGCGGGATGCAGGGCATCCGCGTGAAACCCGACCTGCAGGATCGCGACAAGCCGACGTTCGGCTTCATGAGCAACGACGTCTCGTCGGAACGCCGCGTGGAAGTGGCCGTGGCGCGCGTGGCCCAGATGCTGCGCGACGCCAGGGCGAGCGGCCAGAAGATCGCGTTCGTGGCCGGGCCCGTGGTCGTGCACACCGGCGGCGCCGAGTACTTCTGCGAGCTCATCCGCGGCGGCTACGTGGACGTCATCCTCTCGGGGAACGCGCTCGCCGTGCACGACATCGAGTCGGTGCTCTCGGGCACCTCCCTCGGCATCGACCTCGACACCGGACGTCCGGTGGAACACGGGCACCGGAACCACATGCGCGCCATCAACGCCATCCGCCGGGCCGGCGGCATCGGCGCGGCCGTGGCCTCGGGCCTGCTGACGCGCGGCGTCATGCACGCCTGCCATGTGCACAACGTGCCCTACGTGCTGGCGGGCTCGATCCGCGACGACGGGCCGCTGCCGGAGACGGTGATGGATCTCTCGGAGGCGCAGAATCGCTACGCCGAGGCGCTGAAGCCGGTGGGCGTCGTCATCATGCTGTCGTCGATGCTGCACAGCATCGGCGTGGGCAACATGGTGCCGTCGTGGGTGAAGGTGGTGTCGGTGGACATCAACCCCGCGGTCGTCACCAAGCTGAGCGATCGCGGCTCCACGCAGACGGTCGGCGTGGTCACCGACGTCGGCCTCTTCCTGCACCAGCTCGCCATCGCCCTCCGAGGCTGAGACTTTGATGTTCACGACGCTCATCGATCCGCAGACGCTGGCGGCGCACCTGAACGATCCCGCCTGGGTCGTGCTCGACGCCCGCTTCGACCTGGCCGCCCCGGACAAAGGCCAGGCGCTCTTTCACGAGGGGCACATTCCGGGCGCTCGCTACGTGCACCTCGACACGCACCTGTCGGGGGCGAAGACGGGCGCCAACGGCCGCCATCCGCTGCCCTCGCCCGAGGACGCGGCCACGCGCTTCGGCGCGCTCGGCATCGGCCCCGGCACGCAGGTCGTGCTCTACGACGGCGACACCGGCATGTTCGCGGCGCGCGGCTGGTGGATGCTGCGCTGGCTGGGACATCAGGCGGTGGCGGTGCTCGATGGCGGCTTCGCCGCCTGGCAGCGCGCCGGCCTGCCGGTGACGACGGCTGAGTCGCCGTGGGCGCCGGCCGCCTTCGAGGCGCGCGTGGCCGAGGATCGCCGCGTGCCGCTCACCGACGTCGAGGCGCATCTGGGCGAAACGGCCCGCATCCTCGTCGACGCGCGCGCAAACGACCGCTTCCGGGGCGAGAACGAAACCATCGATCCGGTGGCCGGCCACATCCCCGGCGCGGTGAACCGCTTCTTCCAGCTCAACCTCACGGCGGACAAGACGTTCAAGTCGCCGGAGGCGCTCAAGGCCGAGTGGGCGGCCATCGTGCAGGGGCCGGATGCCTCGCGGGTGGTGATGTATTGCGGCTCCGGCGTGACGGCGTGCCACAACCTGCTCGCGCTGGAACACGCCGGCCTGCCCGGCGCCCGCCTGTTCCCGGGCTCGTGGAGCGAGTGGTGCGCCAGCGCCGAGCGTCCGCGCGCGACCGGCGACTGATCACGCTCTCGGTCATTTGTAACGGGGTCTGTCACGGTCACGGAAGCGTGACAACCCGTGACCGTGACAGACCCCGTTACAAATGACCCCAAGCTCTGCCGCACTGGGGCGTGCCAACGTTCCGGGCGGCCCCGCCGTCCAAGCTCCCGTCGACTCATTCCGACGGGAGACCGCATGACCACTCGCCTCATCGCCGGCCTGCTGCTGGCCACCTCGCTCACGACCGGCGCCACCGTCCTCGCCGCCGGCGACCACTGGACCCACGCCGACGCCCATCACCACGCGCGGCACATCGCGCGCGACGTGCGCCGCGCCGTCGCTGCCAGCATGCGCGAGGCGCGGGCCGAGATCCGCGCCGCCATGCGCGAGGTGCAGCGGGCCACGCGTGACGAGCGCACCGTCCGGGCGCGCGACGCGCGCATCCGCACCCGCGAGGTCCGCGCCTTCCGGCAGATGGCGCCCACCGACGACCCGTGCACCGAGATGAGGCGCGGCGATCGCGACCGCGGCCATGCCTGCGAGGTGCGCGACACCCGCCTCGGCGAGCCGGGGAGCGCCCTCACCGTGGACGCCACGCCCAACGGCGGCATCCGCGTGGAGGGCTGGGACCAGCCCGACGTGCTCGTCCGCGCCGTCGTGCAGACCTGGGGCGAGACGGACGCGGAGGCCCGCGACGTCCTCGGCGCCGTGCGGGTCAACGCCGCCGGCGCGCGTGTGACGGCCGAGGGGCCGGCCCGCGACGGCAACCGCAGCCGCCGCGGCTGGTCGGTCAGCTACCGCATCTGGGCGCCGCGCCAGACCGCGCTCGATCTCGTGGCCGAAAACGGCGGCGTGTCCATCCACGCGATGCAGGGCGACGCGCGGTTCACGACCACCAACGGCGGCGTGGCGCTCGACGACGTGTCGGGACGGATGGTGGGCCGCACGGCCAACGGCGGCGTGAACGTGCGCCTCTCAGGCGCGCGCTGGGAAGGCGCCGGCCTCGACGTGGAAACGACCAACGGCGGCGTGACGCTGACGGTGCCGCGCGATTACTCGGCGGCCCTCGAGGTCAGCACCGTGAACGGCGGCCTGCGATCCGACTTCCCCGTCACCCTGCCCGGCGGACGCGGACGCGAGCTGCGCACGACGCTCGGCAGCGGCGGCCCCCTGCTCAAGGTGCGCACGGTGAACGGCGGTGTGCGGCTCAACGCGCGGTAGGCACCGCGCGCGTCAGTGCGTGAGGTGCGAGGTGACGCGGCCGCTGGACGTCTGGTAGAACTCGGCGTCGTAGGTCGAGAACTGCACGAGCAGCAGCCGCGGATCCGTCGGCCCGCCCTGGAACCAGCGCTTGAAGGACGGCCGCCACATCCGCGTCACGACCGAGGCGTCGGTCACCACTTCCGTGCGTCCCGACAGCGTGAAGTAGACGCGTTCGTCGGGGCTCTGGAAGCTGAGCGTCACCACCTGGCGGCGGTGCGCTTCCCAGTCGAGGAGCGTGCGCGCATCCGCCAGGAACCAGAAGGTGCGGCCCGCGGCGGCGGGCGACTCGGTCTCGATGGAGGCGTGGATGGCGCCGAGCCCGTCGCTCGTCATGAGCACGGCCGGCTCGAACCGCGCCAGCGCGCGCGTGACGAAGGGCAGGGCGTCGAGACCGCGCACGTGGTCGATGCGCGGAGCCGGGGTGTTCGATCGGGGAGAGGCAGCCACGGGCACGCCTAGCATAGACCCAGATCAGGCCCCTGAGTCACATCCCCGATTGCTTAGGTCGAATCCCCGCCGGACCAACGCGCCCGGCGCCGGTCCAGCGGGGTCGCCGTCCTAGAACGCGAGCTTCACGCCGACCTGCAGGATGCGCGGGTCGTAGGTGGACGTGATGGTGCCGAACGCGTTGGCGCTGCGGTTGCCGTTCGGCGCCCGGAAGTTCGAGCGGTTGAGCACGTTGAAGGCTTCGACGCGCACTTCGAGCGAACCCTGCGGCCACGGCATCGGCACCCGCTTCGTCGCCTGGACGTCGAGACTCCAGAACCGCGGTCCCCGCACGGTGTTACGTCCGGCGTTGCCGAACGGCTGGCTGGGGTCGGTCGGCAGCACCACGGCGTCGCGACTCAGGTAGTTCTGCGGTGTGCCGTTCGGCACGAGCACCTCGCCGGTGACGTTCGGCCGGTAGTTGTTGGCACCGCGGAAGTCCTGCTGGATGCCCGACACCTGGAAGGCCGGCCCCGGCGTGTAGGTGAGCGTCACCGGGTCGCCGGCGTTCACCGTATTCACGCCGGCCACCTGCCAGCCGCCGAGCAGCACGTCGAGCGCGAGCGGCACGTCGCTCATGAAGCGGCGGCCGCGGCCGAACGGCAGGTCCCACACGAGGCTGGTCGTGCTGTTGTACGGCTGGTGGTACGACGACAGGCCGAAGTCGGCGTCCATGTTGCGGAAGTCCTGCGGCGCCGGGAAGTTGCCGTTCGGATTTTCGAGTGAGCCGGCGCCGTTGTCCTTCGTCTGCGAGAGCGTGAGCGACTGCATCAGCGTGAGCTGCCCCGACACGCGCCAGTCCACCTTGCCCTGGAAGGCGTGGTACTGCGACTTGCCGCCGTTGAACGAGTAGGTGATGTCGGCGAACTCGGGAATCGGGCGGCGCGCCTGCAGCGGAATCGTGCCGGCGGCGTTGTTCGGCGCCGCCTGGTTGTAGTTGGCGAAGAGCAGCAGCCCGTCGGCGCGGTTGCCCACGTAGGCGAGGTCCACGAGCAGGCCGTCGGCGAGTTCACGCTGCACCGAGCCGTACCAGCTCTGCACGCGGCTCGAGCGGTAGTCTTCGGGCATGTAGGTGATGTTGGCGGCGAGCGGATTGAAGCGGGTGGGGTCGGTCAGGCCGGCCGGGTACCCTTCCTGCGTCGTGCGGAAGTTCGGTGTCGCCGGCGTCTGCACGACCACGGCGTTGATGACCTGCGGCCCGTTGATGGGCAGCACGTTGGCGCCGCCGGCGCGGTGGAAGTGCACGTAGCTGATGCCGTAGCCGCCGCGGATCGCGGTCTTCTCGAGCGGCGTCCACGCGAAGCCGAGCCGCGGCGCGAAGTTGTTGGTGTCTGGGTTGAGCGTCGAGCGGTCCTTGAGCGAGCCGTCCTTCGCCAGCACCATCGACTTCGTCGCCGGATCGAAGTTCGACAGCACGTTGTTCTCTTCGACCCAGGGCGTCGCGAACTCGTAGCGCAGGCCGAGGTTCAGCGTCAGCCGATCGTTCACGCGCCAGTCGTCCTGCACGTAGCCGAAGTGCATGTCCTGCTGGAGCTTCGCCACGAGGATGTTGCTGAGCGCGAAGGTCGATCGCAGGCCGAACATGAAGTCGGCCAGGTTGTAGACGTTGCCGGCCGCCGCACCGGCCGGACGCGTGAACTGCCCGGCGTACTGGTCACGGCCGTAGAGGGGATTCACGTCCTGCACCTCGGTCAGCACGCGCTGGTACTCGTAGCCCGACTTGAGCGAGTGGCGGCCGCGCAGCCACGAGTAGTTGATCTTGGGGTTGAAGACGGTCGGATACTGCCACTGCGGATTGGTCGCCTGGCGGCCCAGATCGGAGTAGCCGGTGATGAGCTGCGGCGGCAGGCCGCCGGCCACGCGCGAATCCGTGGGCAGGCCGGAGATGCCGTAGTCGGCCGCCTGGCCCAGGGCCGCGGGATCCTTCCCGGCCGTCGTGTCCGACCAGCCGAAGCGGAACTCGAGCAGCGACGACGAGGTGGGCGTCCACGTCGCGCCGAGCGCCACCTGCGTGTTGGTCACGTAAGTAGTGGCGTTGCCGCCGCCGCCCGACGGCAGCGGAATCGACGGGTTGTCGAAGATGTCCACGTCGCGCCAGCCGATGCGGCCGAACATCGAGAGGCGCGGCGTGACCACGACGTCGAGTTTGCCGCCGGCCTTGTCGGTTTCGTTCGTGAAGAGCTGCGAGACCACGTAGTTGTTGGCCGTGCCGGCATTGGTGGCCGCCGGCAGATCGCCGAGCACGCGGCGCGCGAAGGCCGTCATCGGAATGGGCGTGCCTGCCGCGTAGCGCACGCCGGTGAGCGGATGCACGACGTCCACGCCGAGGATGCCCTGCCGCTGCAGGTCGGTGGCGATGGTCGAGGACGCCGGCTGGCTGCGATCCTGGCGGAAGAGCTCGACGTCGCCGAAGAAGAAGGCGCGGTTCTTCACGATCGGACCGCCGATGACCGCGCCGTACTGATCGCGATTGAACTCGGGCTTCTGGCCGTTGGCCGGCTTGAAGAAGCCGGTGGCGTTGAAGTCGGTGCGGCGGATGAAGTCCCAGCCGGCGCCGCGGAAGCGGTTCGTGCCGCTGGCGTAGGCGACGTTGATCGTCGCGCCGGCCGAGCGCCCGTACTCGGCGCTCATGTTGTTCGTGACGACCTTGAACTCGGCCACCGCGTCGGGCGAGGGCTGCATCACCTGGTTCGAGAAGCCCTGGTTGCTGGTGCCGTAGGCGTTGTTGTCGACGCCGTCGATCAGGAAATTGTTGAAGGTCGAGCGCAGGCCGTTGACGTTGAACGAGCCCTCGCGCGGCGTGAAGCCGCCGGTGCCGATCGCCGACTGCCGCACGCCCGGCGACAGCAGCGCCAGTTGCGAGTACTCCCGGCCGTTCAGCGGCAGGGCGCGCGTCTGCTCGCCGCTGATCACCTGGCCGCGATCGCTGGAATCGGTCTGCAGGTGCAGCGCCGCGGCCCGCACCTCCACCGTCTCGCTCACCTGGCCGACGGCCATCGCGACATCCACGCGCAGCCGGCCGCCGACGTTCACCTGCACGTTGTCGACGATGGCCACGGAGAAGCCGGCCTTGTCGGTGCTGATCACATAGCGCCCGATGCGCACGTTGAAGAACTCGTAGTTGCCCTGCGCGTCGGAGGTGCGCTCCACCGTGACGCCGGTGTCGAGACCCGTGAGCGACACGCGCGCGCCGGTGACGACGGCGCCCGAGCCGTCGCGCACGGTGCCGACCACCGAAGCGGTCTCGAACTGCGCGAGGGCCGACGCCGGCAGGCCGGCGATGAACAGGAACAGGGAGAGTCGGACGATGGATCGCATGGCAGGCAGGCCCTCGTGATCGCGCGGACGGCGCATGGTGCGGTGCCCGACCGCTCCCCTCGCATCCCACGAGGTGGACGGCGGGTCGGGACACCGACGCGCCCCGGGCACGCGTCGAGCTTCACGGTAGCGGCGGCCTGTCACGCCGGTGCGACGGCCCTGTGAGCCGTGTGCAACTTTGTCTCCGGGTCTGTCGCGTCGACGTCTCGTGACCGTGACGGACCCCGCTACAATTCGCCGGTGGGCATTCTTCGAAGCATCTGGGTGAAACGCTCGCACGGCGGCGTCATGGACGCGGCGGAGCGGGGCGAACTGATCGCCGGGCGCGGCTTGCGCGGCAACGCCACGCAGGGCGGCCGGCGTAAGGTCACCCTCCTGTCGCTCGATCGCTGGCGGGCGCTGACCGCGGAGCTCCCGGGACCGCCGTCACCGGCAATCCGCCGCGCCAACCTGCTGATCGAGGGCCTGGACCTCGACTTCACGCGCGGGCGCGTGCTGCGGATTGGCGAGGCGCGGGTGCGCATCTTCGGAGAGACGCGCCCCTGCCACCAGATGGACGAGGCCTGCGCCGGATTGCAGGCCGCGCTCGATCCGCCGTGGGCGGGCGGGGCCTTCGGCGAGGTCGTCGAAGGCGGCGCCATCGCCATCGGATCGCCGGTCGCCTGGGAAGACGGCGACGCGGCCGCGGCGGCGGGCGCGACTACAGACCGAACGACGCCATCGTCAGCCACTCCGTGAGCTGCGCGGCGTGCGGCTTGACCAGCTCGCGGTTCTTCACGGGCGCGTCGGGCAGCGACAGGTCGGGCAGCTCGGCCCTGGTGCCGCTCGCGAACGAGCGGATCATCGCCTCGAGCTCACGGGCGTCGTAGCGCGTGGCCTCGGCGCCGGCCGCCTGATACACCCGGAGCCGCACCCACGTGAACTCCGATCGCGAGAAGCCCTCGGAGTTCAGGGCATCCACCTGCGCCCGGCGTCCCGCCAGGTAGATCTGCGACATGTCACCGAGGCCGGTGAGCAGTTGCGGCAATGACGGCGGGACCTCGGTGCCGTCTGGCCGGGTCGTAGCGAGATCCTTGTACTTCTCACGGAAGGCCTCGGCGCGCGTGCCGAGCGTCTGCTTCACGTGGGCCTGCACGCGCAGGAAGCGCGCCAGCTGCTCGGGCGTGAGCTCCCCGCTCGCCGGCCCGTCGTAGGATTCGGTCGCCCGGATCCGGCGCTCCTCGTCGGCGATCTCCGAAAGCCGCGACGCGCCATCGGCCATCTGTCGCGCGCCTTCGATGGCCGGCTGGGCCGCCCGCCACAGGTAGTAGGCGCCGACGGCCGTGGCGACCATCCCGAG
>CADEFD010000134.1:0-2009 GCA_902826515.1 uncultured Acidobacteriota bacterium | reverse complement strand
GGATCGACGCGCGCAGCTCGTCTCGCGGGCACGAAGGCCGCGGCCAGGCCCGTCACCAGCAGGATCAGGCCGACGCCGACGAACGTGGGCAGGTCGTAGGGGCTCACGCGGAAGAACATCAGGCGCATGGCGTTGGCGAGCAGCACCGCGAAGCCGAGGCCCAGCACCACGCCGCCGCCCACCTGCCACGCCCCCTGGCGCAGCACCATCCGCAGCACGTCGCCGGCGCCGGCGCCAATCGCCATGCGCACGCCGATTTCCTGCGTGCGGCGGCTCACCGAAAAGGCCATGACGCCGTAGAGGCCCACGGTGGCCAGGAACAGCGCCGCGACGCCGAAGACGGTGAACAGCGTGCCGAAGATGCGCCAGCCCCAGGTGCCGTCGTCGATCATCTTCTGGAGCGTCTGCACGTTGTACATCGGCAGGTTGCGGTCGAGGCCGGTCACCGCGTCGCGGACGGCGCCGGTGAGCGCCAGCGGGTCGCCGCGGGACTGCAGCAGCACGTTCACGGTGCCGTTGGGGCGCTGCGCCAGCGGCACGTAGACGTGCTGCAGCAGCGACTCGCCCAGATCGATGTCGGCGATGTCGGGCACGATGCCGACGATCGTGTGCCAGTCGTTGGTGCCGGCACTGAACATGCGTACCTGCCGGCCGATGGCGCCGTCGGGGTAGTAGCGGCGCTGGAACTCCTCGTTGACCACGGCGACCTTCGGGGCGTCGGCTCCGTCGCCCGCCGTGAGGACGCGGCCCTGGAGCGGCGCGACGCGGATCACCTCGAAGAACCCGGCGGTGACAGCGGTGACCTTGGCGCGCGGGTAGTCGCGTTCGTCGGGGAACGACTGCCCGGGCAGCACCACCGTCACTTCGGGCGCCGTGGGGGGATTCGCGGTGCTGATCGCCGCGGCTGTGACCCCCGGCAGCACGCGGACGCGCTCGAGCAGCGCGTCGGCGAAGCGGGCGCGGCTGGGGCCGTCGGGGTACTCGGCGGCCGGCAGCGTGACGCGCGACGAGAAGACCTCGCGCGTGGCGATGCCGGGGTCGAAGTTGGTCACGTTGACGATGCTGCGCACGACCAGGCCCGAGACGACCAGCAGCGCGAACGACAGCGCCATCTCGCCCACGACGAGCCAGCGCGACATGCGCCCGATGCGCAGACTGGTGGACCCGCGGCCTTCGTCGTTCAGCAACGGCAGCACGTCGCCCCGCGACGCGCGCAGCGCCGGCACCAGGCCGGCCACGAGCGCCGCCAGCACCGTCACGGCCGTCACGAAGAGCAGGACGGTGCCGTCGATGCGGATGTCGAGCCAGAAGGGCGGGGATGTCTCGGCGATGTTGCGCGTGAAGATCCGCACGCCCGCCTGCGCGATGGCCACGCCCAGCCCGGCGCCGGTGACCGCCAGCACCAACACCTCCACGAGCGTCTTGCGAATCACCTGGCCGCGCGACGCCCCGAGGGCCGTCCGCACCGCCACTTCACGGGTGCGATCCGCGGCGCGCGCCAGTACCAGGTTCGCGACGTTGACGCAGGCGATGACCAGCACCAGCAGCACGGCGGCGAGCATCGCGCTCAGGAGACCCACGGTCTCGGAGCCGATGAACTCTTCCACGTACGGCTTGACCTCCACGGTGATGCCGCTGCGCCGCTTCGGATCGAGCTGCGCGACCTGCGCCGCGATCGTCGCCAGTTCCGCCGACGCCGAGTCGCGCGACGCGTCGTCGCGCAGCCGGCCGATGATCTCGACCGTGGCTCGCGCGTCCTTGCCGTCGAGCGCCGGGTTGACGGCCAGCGCCACCCACAGTTCCTGGATGACCGGGTAGGCGAAGCCGGGCGGCATCACGCCGACCACCGTCGTCACGGTGCCGTTGACGCGCAACGGCTGGCCGAGCACGTCGGCGCGCCCGTCGAACCGATCGCGCCACAGGCGGTCGCTGATGATCGCGACCGGCGCGGCGCCGGGCGCACCGCCGGCCTCGGCGAAGTCGCGCCCCAGCCCCGGACGCGGCCGCAG
>CADEFD010000133.1:3223-14190 GCA_902826515.1 uncultured Acidobacteriota bacterium | reverse complement strand
GTCATGAACTTCAGGTCGTCGAGCGCGAAGACGTTGGTCGGGTCCGTCATCGCGATCGTGAGCGTGGCGCCGACGCGGCTGAGCGGAATGATCTGGTACTTGTGCGCGGTCTCGGCCGGCACCAGCTTGATGACCGCCGGGTCGATCTCGAACTGGTTGAGCGAGATCGACGGCACGCCGTACTGCTTCGAGAGCAGCGACGTGATCTCCTCGTCCTTCACGAACCCGAGCTTCACCAGGTTGGCGCCGAGTTTGCCGCCGTTCTGGCGCTGGTAGCTCAGCGCTTCCTGGAGTTGTTCTGGGGTGATCCGCTTCTCTTTGAGGAGCAGTTCCCCGATCCGTACCGCCATGTCGTGGTCGTCCGCCTTGGGCCGTCAGTGTCCGGACGGGTCTGTCAGACCTGTCGCCCCATTACCTTTTCGGTCATGACGGGGCCACACTTCAGATACCGCCGAGGCGCCGCCACCGCGGACGGCGCGCCGAGTCATGCCATTTCGTGCAGCCACCCGCTCGGCGATTCCCGCCGCCACGCCGGCGACCCGACCTCGATCCGCCGCGGGACGACGAAATGGTGACGGGACCGGGCGGCGGATTACGATTCCGGCACTCCGTGTCAGCCGGGCGCGGGGCGTCACGGACCGCCCCGCGGGGCCGCCAGCCATCGTGCGACGACGAGTAAGGACGTGGAAGTCCATCGATATCAGCGAGTTGACAGCCCGGACGCGAAACAATCGGCCGCGGATCCGCGTAGTACACTTGGCAGCAGGCGCGCGCCTCCACCCCGACGAATGTCTCTACCTAGCAACCCTCCGGCCATATCCCTGGCCGGCCGTCTTGTCCAGATGTGCACGTCCCCGCGCGCCGGCATGGCGGGCGCCCTGTCGGCCTCGGCCGCGCAGGTGTTCGCTACCTGGGCCGTGCTGCTCGCAATCTGGGCGGCGGCGGCCTGGGTGCTGCTCGGCGCACCCGTGGGCCGGCAGGCGCTGGTCGACGAGCGCGTACGGGTCGTCGAAGCCGTGGGCGGCACCGTGAACGACGCGACCTATGCCGCCCTGCAGGCGAACCCGCCGTACTGGGTCTATGCGTCAAGCGGCGGCCGGGCCTTGCTCTTCCCTGCCGTCACCCTGGCCGTCGCCGCCGGACTGTATCTGTGGGTCGGCCGGCGCCACGCCGGCTGGCTGGCATCGCTGAGTGTGGCCGTCCATGCCAGCGTGGCGCTCGTCGCCCAGCAGGTCGTCGCGACCCCCCTCCATTTCGTGCGCGAGTCGCTGACCAGCCCGTTCAATCTGGCCGCCCTGCTGCCGTTCTTCGACGAAGGCTCCCTCCCGGCCCGCTTCTTCGGCACGGTGGAGCTCTTCGGCCTCTGGTGGGTCTGGCTGCTCGCGATCGGCTGCGCCGCGCTCACGCGCCGGCAGGCCAGGAACTTCGTGGTGCCGCTTCTTGGCGTCTATGTCGGTGTGGCCGGCGTCATCGCCGCACTCGTCGTGCTGACGGGAGGGTCGTAATCGTGTTTCGCAGAAAATGGCCGTGGGTCGTCGCAATCCTGGTGGTGGCCGCGGTGGCCGGGGGCCTCTACGCCCGCTCGAGGCAGGAGAAAGGCACGCTCGTCACGGGTGAAACCGTCCAGCGTCGCGATCTCGAGGCGCTCGTCTCGGCCTCGGGGAAGATCGAGCCGAAGCGCTCCGTCAACATCAGCGCCCAGACGATGGGCCGGGTGACCAGCATCGGCGTGCGCGAGGGCGACCGCGTCAGGGCCGGTCAGTTCCTGCTGCAGATCGATCCGGTCTCGGCACAGAGCGCCGTGCGCCGCGATGAAGCCGGCGTCGCCGGCGCCCGCACCGGCCTCGAACAGGCGCGCGTCCAGGTGCAGAGTTCGCGGGCCAGCCTCGAGGTGGCGCGCCAGGCGCTGAAACGTCAGCAGGAGCTGTGGGCCGCGGGTCTCACCACCCGCGAAACGCTCGAGAAGGCCGAGGCCGAGGTGGAGATGCGCGAGAGCGATCTCAACGCCCGGCTCCAGGAGATCCGGACGCGTGAGGAGCAGGTGCGCCAGCAGGAAGCCGGTCTCGTCAGCACCCGCTACAACCTCTCGCAGTCGCGCTTCGAGTCGCCCTTCGACGGCATCGTCACCCGCCGCAACATCGAGGAGGGCGAGAACGTCGTCGTGGGCACGATGAACAACGCCGGCACGGTGCTGCTGACGGTGGCTGACATGTCGGTCATCGAGGCCGAGGTCGAGGTGGATGAAACCGACATCCCGCTCGTGCAGATCGGGCAGAAGGCCACCATCACCATCGACGCCATCGAAGGCAAGACCTTCGCCGGCCGCGTGACCGAAATCGGCAACAGCCCGATCCAGACCGCCGGGCAGACCACGGGGCAGCGCACCGCCACCAACTTCAAGGTCGTCGTCACCCTCGACGAAGCGGCGCCGGAGATTCGGCCCGGCTTCACCTGCACGGCCGAAATTTCGACCGCCACGCGCGCCAACGCGGTGGCGGTGCCGATCCAGGCGCTCACCGTGCGTGAGATCGAGTACGACAAGGCCGGTGCGGTCGTGCCGCGGGTGCGGCCCGCGCCCACCTCGCGTTTCAACTTCGGCGCTGGGGCCCAGCCGGCCACGCCGGCGGCCCCGGCGGAGCTGCCCGTCGGCCACACGCGCAAGGAAGTCGAAGGTGTGTTCGTCATCCGCGACGGCAGGGCGGTGTTCACGAGCGTCGAAGTCGGCATCGCCGGCGAGCGGTACTTCGAGGTGACGTCCGGCCTCAAGGAAGGCGACCGCGTGATCACCGGTCCGTTCGAAAGTGTCCGCAACCTGTTCGACGCCGACGAGGTTCGCGAGAACCGGCCGGCCACTTCCGCCGCCGTCAAGTAGACGGCGCGGCGCACCGCCATGCAGCAGCTCTGGGAGTCGGTCAAGCTGGCGCTCTCGTCGATCTGGGCCAACAAGCTCCGGTCGATGCTGACGCTGCTTGGCAACATCGTCGCGGTGTCGTCCATCATCGCCGTCGTCGCCCTCATCCGGGGCGTCAACGGCGCGGTGTCGGACGCCATCGTGTCGGACCTCGGCGCCGATTCCTTCACCATCAGCCGCATGGGCATCGTCCGCAACGAGGACGAGCGCGACCGCCAGCGCAACAACCCGCGCATCACGGCCGACGAAGCCGGCGCCATCGAACGATTCGGCACCTCGATCGGCGCCGTGATGGCGCAGGCCCAGCAGAACGCGTCGGTGGCCTACCGGGCCGAGGAACTCGAGTCGATCCAGATCCAGGGCGTGACCGAGCGCTACCTCGAGTTCTCGACCTTCGACGCCGAGCGCGGCCGCATGATGAGCCCGATCGAGGTGGCGCGCAGCCGGCCGGTGGCGCTCATCGGCTGGCAGATTGCCGACCGCCTGTTCGGCGCCGAGGATCCCCTCGACAAGATGATCAAGGTCGCCGGCGTGCCCTTCCGCGTCGTCGGCGTCAGCGCGAAGAAGGGCTCGTTTTTCGGCAACTCGCTCGACGAGTTCGTCGTCATCCCGCTCGGCCGCTACCAGAAGCTGTTCGGCTCGCGGCAGAGCCTGTCACTCATGGTCAAGCCGCGCGATCCGTCGCAGGTCTCGATGGCTCGCGACGAAGCCCGCACGGCGCTGCGGGTGGCGCGGCATCTCGGGCCGGGCGAGGAAGACAACTTCGGCCTCGTCGCCTCCGACTCGATCATGGAGATCTTCCAGCAGGCCACGGCCGGCATCGCCGTCGTGCTCGTCGGCATCGTCGGGCTGTCGCTCGTCGTCGGCGGCATCGTCATCATGAACATCATGCTGATGGTGGTCAGCGAGCGGACCCGCGAGATCGGCCTGCGCAAGGCGCTCGGCGCCAAGTCGCGGGACATCATGTCGCAGGTGCTGACCGAGTCGGTCACGCTGTCGATTACCGGCGGCATCATCGGCGTCGCCCTCGGCGCCGCCTTCGCCAAGGGCCTGGCCGCGGTCACGCCGTTGCCGGCGGCGATTGAAACCTGGTCGATCGTGGTGGGTGTGCTCGTGACGGCGCTCGTCGGGCTCTTCTTCGGCTGGTATCCGGCCCGGCGCGCCGCCGGCCTGGCGCCCATCGAAGCGCTGAGGCGCGAATGATCCGCCGGCTGCGCACCCGCCTGTCGCTCTTCCGCGAAACCGCGGCGATGGCCCTCGACACGCTGTGGGCCAACAAGCTGCGCTCGGTGCTGACCGTGCTCGGCGTGGTCATCGGCATCACGTCGATCGTCGGCATGACCGCGCTCATCCGCGGCTTCGACGAATCACTCAAGGACTCGATCCGCTCGCTCGGCCCGAAGACCATCTTCGTGCAGCGCTTCGGCGCCGTGAGCTTCTCGTCCGGCACGTCGTTCCTCGAGCTGATGCGCCGGCCGTCGCTCAATGCCGACGACGGCGAGGCCATCCGCCGGCTGGCGCCGTCGGTGGCGCTCGTCGACACGTGGCTCGGCGGCGGCCCGCCGCAGCCGACGATGGAGCGGGTGTTCTACGGCAGCGACCGCACGCCGCCGAACGTCATCATGGGCGTCTCGGAGCGCTTCGTGGACGTGCGCTTCGCGAAGATGCTGGCCGGCCGCTCGTTCACCGAGCAGGAAGTGGACCGCCGCCGCAACGCCGCGGTGCTCGGCTACGGCCCGTACGAGGCGCTCTTCCTCAAATCGGGCATCGACCCGATCGGCAAGCAGATCCGCGTCGGCGCCGTGCGCTACACGATCGTCGGCGTCATCGACAAGCAGCCGAGCTTCGGGCCCAGCCAGGACGACTTCGTCATCATCCCGTTCACCGCCTGGCGCAAGCAGTTCGGCTCCGAACGCGCCCGCAGCGGGCCGTTCGGCGGCGCGCCGGTGATGATTGCCGTCGTGCCGCACGAGTGGGCGTCGCGCGAAGACGCGCTGCGCGAGGTCGAGGCGGTGATGCGCATCCGCCACGGGCTCACGCTCGACAAGCCGAACGACTTCGACCTCGTCACCCAGGACGCAATCCTCAAGGTGTGGGAGCAGATCTCCCAGGCCGTGCTGCTCTCGCTCGTCGTCATCTCGTCGATTGCGCTCATGGTCGGCGGCATCGGCGTGATGGCGATCATGACCATCTCGGTCACCGAACGCACCCGCGAGATCGGCGTGCGCAAGGCGATCGGCGCCCGCCGCACCGAGATCCTGTTCCAGTTCCTCATCGAGGCGGTCGTGCTGACATCGATCGGCGGCGTGCTCGGCATCCTGTTCGGGAGCGGCATCGGCTTCGCGGTGAACCTCATCTCGGGCTTCCCGATTTCGCTGCCCTGGTGGTCGTTCGCCCTCGGCCTCGGCTTCTCGGCCGGCGTCGGCATCTTCTTCGGCATGCTGCCCGCCTGGCGGGCTTCCCGGCTCGACCCTATCGAAGCCCTGCGCTACGAGTAGCCGCCCGCGTCTGATCGCGCTTGACTTCGCCCGGCGAAGGCATAGGCTACGGGGAAAGAGACGTCTTGGGCCGGCATCCGGCACCACCGGACCGGCCGCGACGCCAGGGACACGCGGAGGGTCCGGCCTATGAAGGTCTACGATGCCGCCAGCATCCGGAATGTCGCCGTTGCAGGGCACGGGGGTTGCGGCAAGACGCAGCTCGTCTCGGCCCTGCTCTTCGCGTCCGGGATGGTGAACCGCCTGGGACGTGTGGACGATGGCACCACCGCCACCGACTACGACCCTGAAGAAATCGCCCGCAAGCACACGCTCAGCACCTCCCTCGCCTACGCCGAATGGCGCCGGACCAAGATCAACCTCCTCGACACCCCAGGCGTCGCCAACTTCTTCGCCGACACCCGGGCCGCGCTGCGGGTCGCCGATGCCGCCCTCATCGTGGTGGACGCGGTGTCGGGCCCCGCCGTGCAGACCGAAAAGGCCTGGGCGGCGGCGGATGACCTGGCGCTGCCGCGCCTCGTCGCGCTGAGCCGGTTCGATCGCGACCGCGCGTCGCTCGAGCGCTCGGTCGTCGCCCTGCGCAAGACCTGCCATCGCAACATCTTCCCCGTGCACCTCCCGATCGGCGAGGGCGAGGCCTGCACCGGCATCGTCGACGTCATCGGCATGAAGGCGTTCACCGCACCGGTCGACGGCGGGCCGGCGGTGGAAGGACCGGTGCCGGAGGCGCTCGTGAAGGAGGCGCAGGCCGCCCGGACCGCGCTCGTCGAAGCGGTGGCGGAAGCCGACGAGACGCTGATGGAGAAATTCTTCGAGGCCGGCACCCTGAGCGACCACGACCTCATCACCGGCCTCCAGCGCGCCACCGCCGCCGCGCAGATCTTCCCCGCCGTCTGCACGTCGGCGTTCAGGAACATCGGCATCGAGCCCACACTCAACGCCATCCTGAGCTGGCTGCCTGCGGCGGCCGACCGCACCTTCGCCGCCCGAGATACCGCCGGCGCCGACGTCCGCCGGCCGGTGTCAGACACGGCGCCGCTCGCGGCCTTCGTCTGGAAGACGGTGGCCGACCAGTTCGCCGGCCGCATCACCCTGTTCCGCGTGTATCAGGGCGTGCTGACGTCGGATTCCACCGTGCGCAATGCCACGCGCGACCTCGACGAACGGATCGGCAGCCTGATGCTGATGCAGGGCAAGACCCCGGTGCCGGTCGCGGAAGTGCGCGCCGGCGACCTCGGCGCCGTGGCCAAGCTGAAGGAGTCGCGCACGGGCGACACCCTGGCCACGGCAAAGGCCGACGTGACCTTCGCGCCGATGCCGCCGCCCGAGCCGGTCCTGTCCTACGCCATCGAGCCGAAGACGCGCGGCGACGAAGACAAGATCAGCACCGCCATGCACCGCCTCGAGGAAGAGGACGGCGCCATCCATTACGCGCGCGACCCGAACACCAACGAGCTGCACCTGTCGGGACAGGGACAGCTCCACATCGAGGTCACCGTCGCCAAGCTGAAGCGACGCTTCGGCGTGGACGTGCTGCTGAAACCGCCGCGCATTCCGTATCGAGAAACCATCACGCTGGCGGTCGAAGCGCACGGCCGCCACAAGAAGCAGACCGGCGGACACGGCCAGTTCGGCGACTGCAAGGTGCGCTTCGAGCCGCTGCCACGCGGCGGCGGCTTCGCGTTCGAAGACGCCATCTTCGGCGGGTCGATCCCGCGGCAGTACATCCCCGCCGTCGAGAAGGGCCTCGACGAATCGCGCGCTCGCGGGTTCCTGGCCGGTTATCCGATGGTCGACTTCAAGGCCACCCTCATCGACGGCTCGTATCACGACGTCGATTCGAACGAGCTGAGTTTCAAGACGGCCGGCCACCTGGCGTTCAAGGACGGCATGGCCCGCGCCCGCCCCACGCTGCTCGAGCCGATCATGCACGTCGAGGTCTACGCGCCGACGGAGTTCGCCGGCGACTTGATGGGCGATCTCAACGGCCGGCGCGGACGCATCGCCGGCATGGATACCCGCGGCGCCAGCACGGTCATCCGCGCGCAGGTGCCGATGTCGGAGATGCTCACCTACGAGCAGCATCTCACGTCGGTGACCGGCGGCCGCGGCAGCTACCACATGGAGTATTCGCACTACGAGGACGTGCCGGCGCCTCTGCAGACGAAGATCGTGGCCGCGCACAAGGCCGCGCATCCGCACGCCGGCGACCACCACGCGTGACGCCGCCGGCCGACATGCGGCCCAAACGACAAACGGCCCGGGCGATTGGTATCGCCCGGGCCGTCTGCGTGTGATGTGCGGTGGCGCTTACGAGCCGCCGGCCTTGCGCGGGGTGGTGGTCTTCTTGGCCGCGCCGCGCGCGGGCTTCGACGCCTTGCTCGGCGCGTTGCCCTTCGCGTCCTTCTTCTCGCCGCGGATGCGCGAGGCGGCGGCGCGGAGCCGCTCGCCGACGCTCTTCTGCGACTTCGGCGCGTCGCCCGATTCGGCCTCGGCGGCCTTCTCGGCCGCGGCCTTCTTCGGATCGAACTCCGACCCCACCAGCTCGACGAGCGCCGTCTCGGCGCCGTCGCCCTTGCGCATCCCGAGCTTCAGGATGCGGGTGTAGCCGCCCGGACGTTCCATGAAGCGCGGCGCGATGTCGCCGAAGAGCTTCGTGACGACGTCGTCGTTGTGGATGTCGCGGCCGACCTGGCGGCGCGCCGCCAGCGTCTTGCCCTTGGGCTCGGCCGCCTTCACGCCGCGCTTGGCCACGGTGATGATCTTCTCGACGAAGGGCCGCAGCTCCTTGGCCTTCGGGAGCGTGGTCGTGATGTGCTCGTGCGTGAGCAGCGCCTCGGCCTGGTTGCGGAGCATCGACAGGCGATGATCCGTCAGCCGGCCCAGTTTCCGATGTCCTACTCGATGTCTCATGGCAGTGTGTCCTGACCGCTCGTTCCGGCGGCGTTAGTCCTGCGCCGCCTGGTCGAGGCGCATGCCGAGCCCGAGACCCATGGTCTGCAGGATCTCCTTGATTTCGTTGAGCGACTTGCGGCCGAAGTTCTTCGTCTTCAGCATGTCGCCCTCGGTCTTCTGGACGAGCTCGCGGATGGTGCGGATGTTGGCGTTCTTGAGGCAGTTGTACGACCGCACCGAGAGCTCGAGTTCCTCGACGCTCTTGTCGAGGTGTTCGTTGGCGCCGCCGGCGCGCACCGCGTCGCCCGCGGCATCACCGACCGGCTCGTCTTCGTCGTCGAGGTTGATGAAGATGCTCAGGTGGTCGCGGATGAGCTTGGCCGAGAGCGACACGGCGTCGCGCGGCGTGACCGATCCGTTGGTCCACACGTCGAGCGTCAGCTTGTCGTAGTCGGTGGTCTGGCCGAGGCGCGCCGCCTCCACCAGGTAGTTGACCTTCTTCACCGGCGAGTGCACCGAGTCGATCGGAATCCAGCCGATGCCCAGGTCCTCGTCGAAGTTCTTGTCGGCCGCCACATAGCCGCGGCCGCGCTTCACCCGCAGCTCCATGTGCAGCTTGCCGCCCTCGGAGATGGTGGCGATGTGGGCATCGGGCTCGAGGACCTCGATGTCCTGGTCCACTTCGATGTCGGCGGCGCGCACCTTGCCGGGCTTGTTGACGCGCAGCGACAGCGTCTTGGCGGCGTCGGTGTGCACCTTGAGCGGAATCATCTTCAGGTTGAGGATGATGTCGGTCGCATCCTCGACCACGCCCTTGATGGGCGAGAACTCATGGAGCACGCCGTCGATCTTGACCGCCGTGACCGCCGCGCCCTCGATCGAGGAGAGCAGCACGCGCCGCATGGCGTTGCCGACGGTGGTGCCGAAGCCGCGCTCGAAGGGCTGGGCCGTGAAACGGCCGTACCGATCGGTGAGCGTATCGCGCTCGAACTCGAGCCGCTTGGGACGCTGGAAACCCTTCCACAACATATCGTTCACCCTCTCGCCAACGGGCCGGCAGACCGGCCTCCAGACCTGCGTGTAAGCACCACCGGCCTCCCGCTGCAGGTCTGTCGAGCTGCGGGCCGATGATGGGCGCCTCCGGGATGGCCCCGGAGCCGTGCTTCTGAGCCCCGGGGCAACCGCCCCGGGAGGTCACTACTTCGAGTAGAGCTCGACGATGAGCTGTTCCTGCACCGGCAGGTTGATCTGGGCGCGGGTCGGCATCGAGACGACCTTGGCGCCGAGCTCGCCTTCGAGGGCGATCCACTCCGGAATACCGCGGCCCTTGACCTCGCCGACGGCGTGGAGGATCGAAGCGTTTTCCTTGCTGGTCGGACGCACCGTCACGACGTCGCCGGCCTTGAGCGAGTAGGACGGGATGTCGACCTTCTTGCCGTTGATGAGGAAGTGCCCGTGACGCACGAGCTGACGCCCCTGCGCGCGCGAGGTGGCGAAGCCCATGCGGTAGACCGCGTTGTCGAGGCGCCGTTCGAGCAGCTGGAGCAGCGTCTCGCCGGTGATGCCGCGGGTGCGGTCGGCCATTTCGAAGTAGCGGCGGAACTGATCTTCGAGCACGCCGTAGGTGCGCTTGACCTTCTGCTTCTCGCGCAGCTGCACGCCGTAGCCCTGCATCTTCGAGGCGCGGCGCCGGCCGTGCTGGCCGGGCGGCATGTTGCGCTTCTCGATGGCGCACTTCTCGGTGTAGCACCGCTCGCCCTTGAGGAACAGCTTCATGCCCTCACGGCGGCAGAGGCGGCAGACCGGTCCGGTATATCGAGCCATGTAACGTCGTCCTTCTCTCTCTGAATGCGGGAACGCGCGACTAGACGCGGCGGCGCTTGGGCGGCCGGCAGCCGTTGTGCGGAATCGGCGTGACGTCGCGGATCGACTTCACCTCGATGCCGGCGTTCTGCAGGGCGCGCACGGCCGACTCACGGCCTGACCCCGGGCCCTTGACGAGCACTTCGCAGGAGCGCATGCCGAACGTCTTGGCGACGTTGCCGGCGGTCATGGCCGCCTGCGTGGCGGCGTACGGCGTGCCCTTCCGCGACCCCTTGAAGCCGATGGCGCCGGCGCTCGACCACGACACCACGTTGCCTTCGGTGTCGGTGATGGTGATGAGCGTGTTGTTGAACGACGCCTGGATGTGCGCGAAGCCGTGGTGCACCACGCGCTTCTCGCCGCGCTTCTTGAACGTCTTCTTCTTGGGGGTGGCGTCTTTGGCGCCTTCGGTCTTGGCCATGGGTTACACCGTCTTCTTCTTGGCAACCGCGCCCTTGCGCGGCCCCTTGCGCGTGCGCGCGTTCGTCTTGGTGCGCTGACCCCGGGCGGGCAGGCCGCGGCGGTGGCGCATGCCACGATAGCTGCCGATTTCCATCAGCCGCTTGATGTTCATGGAGATCTCCTTGCGGAGATCGCCTTCCACACCGCCCTGCTCTTCGATGACGCGGCTGATCTTCCGCACGTCGTCGTCGGTCAGGTCCTTCACGCGGATGTCACCGCTGACACCGGCCGCTTCGAGGATCTTCCCGGACCGGTGGTCGCCGATCCCGAAGATGTACGTGAGCCCGATTTCGACCCGCTTCGTCCGCGGAAGGTCAATGCCTGCAATACGCGCCATA
>CADEFD010000133.1:0-3123 GCA_902826515.1 uncultured Acidobacteriota bacterium | reverse complement strand
CCCTGCCGCTGCTTGTGCTTCGCGTTCGTGCAGATGACCCGCACGACACCCTTGCGACGCACGACCTTGCACTTGTCGCAGATCTTCTTGACTGACGCTCGCACTTTCATCGCTCGTCCCTACAGTTTCTCGACGATGCGCCCACGCGTCCGGTCCGTGGGCGACAGCGCCAGCTTTACCCGATCCCCGACGACGACTCTGACGTAATTGCGCGCCGGCGTTCCGCCGAGGTGCGCGATGACATCGTGCCGTCCCTCCACACTCACTCGAACCAGCGCGCTCGGAAGCAGTTCCCGAACCTCGCCTTCCACTTCCAGCGGCGATGACGGCGCCTCGCCGGTCATCGTTTACGCCGCGGCGTTGGCCGCCGCGTCGTGCCGGGTCAGAATCCGGCAGCCGTCCGCGGTGACCGCCACCGTGTGTTCGAAGTGCGCCGAGAGGCTGCCGTCCTTCGTCACGGCCGTCCACCCGTCGCTCAACACCTTCACGCCAGCGCCGCCCATGTTCACCATGGGTTCGATCGCGAGCACCATGCCCTCCGCCAGACGCGGTCCGCGCCCCGGCGTGCCGTAGTTCGGAATCTGCGGCTCCTCGTGCAACGTCTGCCCGATGCCGTGTCCCACGAACTCCCGCACCACCGAGAACCCCGCCGCCTCGACGTGCCGCTGCACGGCCGCGCCGATGTCCGACAGCCGGGCTCCGGCCTTCACCACCGCCAGCGCCTCGTGGAGTGACTGCTTGGTCACCTCGAGGAGCCGCGCCGCTTCCGGCGTAATCGTTCCCACCGGCACCGTCACGGCGCTGTCGCCGTAGAACCCATCCATCTTCGCACCGAGATCGACCGACAGGATGTCGCCCGCCACCAGCTTGCGCGATGACGGAATCCCGTGGACGACCTGCTCGTTCACCGACGCGCAGATGGTCGCCGGATACCCGTGGTATCCCTTGAACGCCGGCTCCGCCCCCGCCTCGCGCAACCGCCGCTCGGCCAGGGCGTCGACCTCGGCGGTCGTGACGCCCGGCGCGATCATCGCCGCCAGCTCGGCGAGCACGCGGGCCACGAGCGCGTTGACACGCGCCAGCCGCTCCAGCTCCGCCGCCGATCGACAGGTGATCATCGTCGCCGTTCCCTACCGCGTGCCGTTCACCGAAGCCACCGCCTCGGCGATCGCCTGGTAGACATCCTTCGGGCTGCGGGCGCCGTCCACACGTCGGAACGTCTCCCGGCCTTCGTAGTACCCGATCATCGGCTGCGTCTCACGCCAGTAGACCGTGAGGCGATCCCGCACCACCGTCTCGCTGTCGTCCGACCGCTGCACCAGCCGTCCGCCGCACACCTTGCACGCCTGGGCTTCCGACGGCTCGCCGTCGAAGGCCGACACGGTCGTGCCGCACGACTCGCAGATCCGCCGTCCGCGCACCCGCCGGACCAGTTCCTCGTCCGGCACGCGGATTTCCACCACCGTCAGCGGGCATCCGTCGAGCAGCCCGTCGAGCGCCTTGGCCTGCGCCACCGTGCGCGGAAAGCCGTCGAGCACGAACCCGCCGCGGGCGTCGTCGTCGGCCAGCCGCCGCCGCACGAGCTCCACGATGAGATCGTCGCTCACCAGCTGCCCGCGCGCCACTGTTTCCTTCACCTCGCGGCCCAGCTCGCTGCCCGACGTCACCGCGTCGCGCAGCATGTCGCCGGTCGAGATCTTCGGCACGCCGTGATCCCGTGCAATCTGCACCGCCTGAGTGCCCTTGCCCGCTCCAGGCGGGCCGAGCATCAACAACCGCAGCGCCATGACGTCAGTCGCGCCGTCCGCGAATCCGCGTCTTCTTCATGAAGCCGTCGTAGTGCCGCATGATGAGCTGCGACTCCAGCTGGCTGACGGTGTCCATCGCCACGCCCACCACGATGAGGAGCGAGGTGCCGCCGAAGAAAAAATTGACGCCGAGGCCGTTGGTGAACCACTGCGGCAGGATGGCATCGAGCCGTTCGCCGATGAACGGAATCGGCGCCACCTTGAAGCCGGTGATCATGAATTCGGGCAGCAGCGCCACGAGGCACAGGTAGGCGGCGCCGGCCAGCGTGATCCGCGTGAGGATCGTGTCGATGTGCTCCGCCGTGCGCTTGCCCGGCCGGATGCCCGGGATGAAGCCGCCGTACTTGCGCATGTTCTCCGACACGTCATCGGGATTGAAGATGATGGCCGTATAGAAGTAGGCGAAGAACAGGATCAGGCTCACGAACAGCAGATTGTAGAGCGGCATCCCGTAGGCGAGCTGCCGGACGATCGCATCGCCCCAGCCGCCGGCCTGGAAGAAGCCGGTCAGGGTGCCGGGGAACGCGAGCAGCGAGCTCGCGAAGATGACGGGGATGACGCCGCCCGTGTTGACCTTGAGCGGGATGTGAGTGCTCGTGCCGGCGAACTGGCGGCGGCCGACGACGCGCTTGGCGTACTGCACCACGATCCGCCGCTGGCCGCGCTCCACGAACACGATGGCGGCAATGACCGCCACCATGAGCGCCACCAGGATGAGCAGCCGGATGAGACCGATCTGGCCGGTGCGCAGCTGGTCGAACGTGAGCGTGACGGCGCGCGGGAAGTTGACGACGATGCCGGCGAAGATGAGCAGCGACATGCCGTTGCCGATGCCGCGTTCGGTGATCTGCTCGCCCAGCCACATCACGAACATCGTGCCGGTCGTGAGGGTGAGAATGCACATCAGCCGGAAGCCCCAGCCCGGCTCGTAGACGAGCGGCAGTCCGCCGGCCACGTTGGTCTGCTGTTCCAGATAGATGGCGATGGCCATCGACTGGGCGACCGCGAGCACCACCGTGAGGTAGCGCGTGTACTGGGTGATTTTGCGCCGGCCCAGCTCGCCTTCCTTGGAGAGGCGCTCGAGGTACGGCCACACCACGGTGAGCAGCTGCAGGATGATCGACGCGCTGATGTAGGGCATGACGCCCAGGGCGAAGATCGTCACCTGCGACAGGTTCCCGCCGGAGAACATGTCGTAGAAGCCGAACATCGTGCCGCGCGCCTGTTCGGCGAGCAGCGCCAGCGCCGCCGTGTTCACCCCGGGCGTCGGGATGTGGCTGCCCACGCGATACACGCCCAGCATCGCGAGCGTGAA
>CADEFD010000132.1 GCA_902826515.1 uncultured Acidobacteriota bacterium | reverse complement strand
CGGGCGTCACCAAGGGCCTCGAGAACTTCCGCACCTACGCGCCGTTCCAGTACGAAGGCCTGGCCAACCGCCTGATCGAGCGCGGCGTCAGCGTCGAGAGCAAGGCACCCACCGAATCACCGTGGGCGGCCATTCTCTATTCCTGGGCGCCGATTCTGCTGATGATCGGCTTCTGGATCTTCTTCATGCGCCAGGTGCAGAGCGGCGGCAACAAGGCCCTCTCGTTCGGCAAGAGCAAGGCGAAGTTGTCGTCCTCGGCTCAGAAGAAGGTCACCTTCCGCGACGTCGCCGGTGTCGACGAAGCGAAGGACGAGCTGCAGGAAATCATCGAGTTCCTGAAGGAACCGCAGAAATTCCAGAAGCTCGGCGGCCGCATCCCCAAGGGTGTGCTGCTCATGGGCCCTCCGGGCACGGGCAAGACCCTGCTCGCCCGGGCCGTGGCCGGTGAGGCCAACGTGCCGTTCTTCTCGATCAGCGGCTCCGACTTCGTCGAGATGTTCGTCGGCGTCGGCGCCAGCCGCGTGCGCGACCTGTTCGAACAGGGCAAGAAGAACGCGCCCTGCATCGTGTTCATCGATGAAATCGACGCCGTCGGCCGCCATCGTGGTGCCGGCCTGGGCGGCGGACACGACGAGCGCGAACAGACCCTGAACCAGCTGCTCGTCGAGATGGACGGCTTCGAGTCGAATGAGGGCGTAATTCTGGTGGCGGCCACCAACCGCCCCGACGTGCTCGACCCGGCGCTGCTGCGCCCGGGCCGCTTCGACCGTCGCATCGTGGTCAACCGCCCCGACGTGAAGGGCCGCGAAGGCATCCTGGCCGTCCACACGAAGAAGATCCCGATGGCCGACGACGTCGACATCCGCACCCTGGCGCGCGGGTCGGCGGGGTTTGCCGGCGCGGACCTGGCCAACCTGGTCAACGAGGCGGCGCTGAACGCGGCCCGCCTCAACAAGAAGGCCGTGGCCATGGTGGACTTCGAGTTCGCCAAGGACAAGGTGCTCATGGGCGCCGAACGGCGTTCGATGATCGTGACCGAGGAAGAAAAGCGCGTCACGGCCATCCATGAAGCCGGTCACGCGCTGCTCGCGGTGCTGCTGCCGCAGGCCGACGCGCTGCACAAGGTCACCATCATCCCGCGCGGCATGGCGCTCGGCCTCACGACGCAGCTGCCGCTCGACGAGAAGCACAACTACTCGAAGGTCTACCTCATGGATCGCATCGCGATCCTGCTCGGCGGCCGCATCGCCGAGGAGCTGACCACCGGCGACATCACGACCGGCGCCGGCAACGACCTCGAGCGCTCGACCGAGATGGCGCGCAAGATGGTGTGCGAGTGGGGCATGAGCGAGATCATGGGCCCGCTCACCTACGGCAAGAAGGAAGAGCAGATCTTCCTCGGCCGCGAGATCGCGCAGCAGCAGGACTACAGCGGCGTCACCGCCGAGCGCATCGACCAGGAAGTGAAGCGCATCGTCAGCGAGAACTACGACAAGGCGACGGCACTCCTGACCGAACACAAGAAGGCGCTGCTGGCGATTGCCGAAGCGCTGCTGTCGCGCGAGTCGCTCGACGGCGAGCAGGTCCGGCGCATCGTCAACGGCCTGCCGATTGACGAGCCGCCGGTGGCGCCGCCGGCGCCGGCCGCGCCGGCCGACGAGCCGCGCGAGCGCGCCCGCGACAAGGAGCGTTCGCCGCTCCTGCCGCTCACGCCGAAGCCGCTCGCGCAGGAATAGACCGCTGATCGCGCCGCGCGCTTCCTTCAGCCTGCCGCTCGCGGGCCGCGACCCGCTGGTGCTCGGCGCGCGCACGCTCGTCATGGGCGTGCTGAACGTGACGCCGGATTCGTTCTCGGACGGCGGCGCGGCCCTCGACCCCGAGCACGCGCTCGACCTCGCGCTGGCGATGGAAGCCGGCGGCGCGGATATCCTCGACATCGGCGCCGAGTCCACCCGCCCGGGTGCGGCGCCCCTCCTCGGCCGCGACGAGCGCAAACGCCTGCTGCCGGTGATGCGCAAGCTGCATCGCCTGCGCATCCCGCTCTCAATCGACACGACGAAGGCCGAGGTGGCGCGTTTCGGCCTCGACGAAGGCGCGGTCATCGTCAACGACGTCAGCGGTCTGCAGTACGACCCGGCGCTCGGCGACCTCGTGGCCGTGCGGGGCGCGCCGCTCGTCCTGATGCACATGCGCGGGCGGCCGTCCGACATGTACGCCCACGCGCACTACGACGACGTGCCCACCGACGTGGCGCGCGACCTCACCCGCGCCATCGAGCGCGCGGTGAGCCGCGGCGTGGCGTGGGATCGCCTCATTCTCGATCCAGGTCTCGGCTTCGCCAAGCGGGCGGGTGACAGCGCTGCGGCGCTGGCCGGCCTGGCCACGCTCGCCGCCCTCGGGCGGCCGCTGCTCGTGGGCCCCTCGCGCAAGTCGTTCATGACCGCCGCCATCGGCGATGTCCCGGCCGCCGAGCGCGACTGGGCCACCGCGGCCGCCGTCACCGCCGCCGTGCTCGGCGGCGCCCACATCGTGCGGGTGCATGCGGTGCCGCAGATGGTGCAGGTGGCACGCGTCGCGGATATGATCCGGGGGCACGGCAACGGAACCAGTCAGGGCCGCGCGGCGGGTTCGCCGTAGGCCAACGGCGGAGTCGATCGCGCGCCCGCCCTCCGACAGCCTCAGGGGCGGCCTGAGCGCGTCGCAGGCCGAGACCCGGGACCCGAGCCCCGAGATCCGCCATCCATGCCCTGGCTCGACGCCCTCCTCGACCGTCCGCCGCTCACGTGGTGGGACCTCCTCGATATCGCCATCGTGTCGGTGGTGGTCTACGAGGTGCTGAAGCTCATCCGAGGCACCCGTGCCTCGCAGATGGCGGTCGCCCTCGGCGCCATCGTCGGCCTCTTCTACCTTTCGCGCGCCCTTGAACTCGAAACCGTCAACTGGCTGATCCGCAACGTGGTCGGCTACGTGGTGTTCGCGGCGATCGTGCTGCTGCAGACCGACATCCGCCGCGCCCTCGTCCACTTCGGCCGGGCGCCGTTCTTCAAGTACCTGCGGCGCGTCGAGGCCGACGAGGATTCGATCGAGGAGCTGGTGGTGGCGCTCGAGACACTCGCCGCCAAGCACATCGGCGCGCTCGTCATCGTCGAGCGGGGCATCGGGCTGCGCAACCACATCGAAAGCGGCATCCCGCTCGATGCGAAGCTCACCTACGACCTCATCGTCAGCATCTTCCAGCCCACGTCGCCGCTCCACGACGGCGCCGTCATCGTGCAGGGCGACCGCATTGCCGCGGCCGCCTGCTTCCTGCCGCTCAGCGTGAATCCCCGGCTGGCGCGCGAGCTCGGCTCGCGGCACCGTGCCGCCCTTGGCGTGACCGAGGAGAACGACGCCGTGGCGCTCGTGGTCTCGGAGGAATCCGGCGCCGTGTCGCTCGTGCTCGACGGCAAGATCGAACGCGGTCTCACGCCCGACAAGCTGCGCTGGCGCCTGCGCGCCCTCATCAAGCGGACCCAGGCCCGCCCGGAGCGCCGTATCGCCGCGGCGACGATGGACTGATGGCGCGCCTCCGCATCCGCCACGTCGGCCTGAAGCTGCTGTCGATCGTCGTCGCCACGCTGCTGTGGATGGTGGTGACGGGCGACCCGGTCGTCGAACGCACGATGCGCGTCGGGCTCGAACTGCAGCGCGCGCCGGCCGGGCTCGAACTCGTAGGCGCCGTGCCCGATTCGGTGGCCGTGCGCGTCCGCGGGCCGGCCAGCCGCCTGTCGGGTCTCTCCCCGGCGGATGTCTCGGCGGTCGTCGACCTCGACGGCGTGAAGGCCGGCCGCCGGCTGTTCCCGCTCGCGCCGTCGCAGGTCACGACGCCGTTCGGCATCGACGTGATGCAGGTGACGCCGCCGGCCCTGCCGCTCACCTTCGAAGCCACGGCCTCGGCCGTGGTGCCGGTGCGGCCGCGCGTCGAGGGCACGCCGGTGCCCGGGCACAGCGTGACCAACGTCTCGGTCACACCGTCGCAGGTGCGCGTGGACGGGCCCGAGAGCGTGGTGCGCGGCCTGACCGAAGTCTTCACGGAAGTGGTGTCGATCGAGCGCGCCACGAGCCTGGTGCGCGAGGCCGTGACCATCGACACGAGCGAATCGGGGCTGCGGCTCGCCGGCAGCGCCACGGCGGTGGTGACGATCACGATTGCGGCCGATACAACCGAGCGGACGCTGGCCGAGGTGCCGATCCTGCTGCGCGGCCGGGCTGGCGGGCAGCTCACGCCCGCGGCGGCGTCGGTGACCATTCAGGGCGCCGGCGAAATCGTCCGGGAACTCACCGCGCGCGACATCACGCTCTTCGTCGATGCCCAGCGCGACGCCCCGGGGCGCGACCTGGTCGTGCAGGCCGAGTCGTCGCCGCGGTACGTCGTGCGGTCGATCGTGCCGCCGACGGTGAAGTACGGTCAGCCGGCGGGTCGCCGGTGAGCGCGAGGCAGGAGCCAGTGTGAAGCTGTTCGGAACCGACGGAATCCGTGGGGAAGCAGGGAAGGCGCCGCTCGATGCCGGCACCGTGGCGCGGGTCGGCGCCGCGCTGGCGCGTGTCTCCGGCACGGGCGCGCCGCGCGTGATCATCGGGCGCGATACCCGCGAGTCGGGGCCTGAACTCGAGGCCGCGCTGACCCGCGGCATCGCCTCCGAGGGCGGCAGCGTCGTGAGCCTCGGTGTCGTGCCGACGCCGGCCGTGGCATACCTCACACGCACCGAGGGGTTCGACCTCGGCATCGTGATCTCCGCCTCCCACAATCCCTTCCACGACAACGGCATCAAGGTGTTCTCGGGCGCCGGCGAGAAGTTCTCGGAAGCGCAGGAGCGCGGGATCGAGGCGATCGTCGCCGACAACTCCTGGCAGGTGCCCGATGGCGCCGCCGTGCCGGGCGCCGATGCCGAACTGACCGCGCACTACGTGGCGCACCTGCGCCAGATCCTCGATCACGCCGGGCCGCTCGCCGGCGCCACGATCGTCGTGGACTGCGCCCACGGCGCCACGACCACCATCGCCCCGGCGCTGTTCGCGGCGCTTGGCTTCGACGTCAGGACGATCGGCGTTGCGCCCGACGGCCGGAACATCAACGCCGGCTGCGGCTCGACGGCGATGGAGACGCTGCAGGCGGCGGTGGTCGACGCCGGCGCGCGCTTCGGCGTGGCGTTCGACGGCGACGGCGACCGCGCCCTCTTCGTCGATCATCACGGCCACCGCGTGGACGGCGACGCCGTGATGCTCATCTGCGCCGATCAGCTCCGCCGCGAGTCGGCGCTGCCCGGCAATGCCATCGTCGCCACGGTCATGAGCAACATCGGGCTCGAGATCGCGCTCAGGGAGCGCGGCGTCGAGATGGTGCGCTGCCCGGTAGGCGACAAGTATGTGATGGAAGAAATGCTGAAACGCGGCCTCGCGCTCGGCGGCGAGCAGTCGGGGCACGTCATCTTCGCGACGCATCTCTTCACCGGGGACGGCATCGCGACGGCGCTGCACGTGCTGCGCGCGATGATCGCCACGGGCCACGAGCTGGCGGCGCTCGCGGCGACGCTCACGAGTTATCCGCAGGTGCTCGTGAACGTGCGCGTGCGCGAGCGCACCGACATCTCGCAGGTGCCGGCGGTGGCGGCGGTGATGCGGGAAGTCGAGACCCGCCTCGAAGGGCACGGCCGCCTGCTCGTCAGGTATTCCGGCACCGAGCCGCTGCTGCGGATCATGCTCGAAGGCCGCGATCAGGCCGAGATCCGCGCCTGGGCCGACCAGATCGCGCACGCCGTGCGTGCCGCGCTCGCCTAGGCCCGACCCGAGCCCGCCATGATTCGTCTGTCGGTCAACGTCAACAAGGTCGCCACGCTGCGCAATTCGCGCGGCGGGCACGAGCCGTCCGTCATCGAGGCGGTGCGCGTCGTGGTCGCGGAAGGTGCGCCCGGCATCACGGTGCATCCGCGGGCCGACGAACGCCACATCACGCCGGCCGACGTGCGCGACATCGCCGCGTTCCTGCAACCGCTGCGCGGACGCGTCGAGTACAACATCGAAGGGGACCCGCGGCCGGATCTGGTGGCGCTCGTGCACGAGGTCGCGCCGGATCAGTGCACGCTCGTGCCGGTGCGGCCCGGCGAGATCACGAGCCAGGCCGGCTGGTCGCTCGACACGCCGCGGCAGGACCTCACCGCCGTCGTGCGCGAGATGCAGGCGGCCGGCATCCGCGTGAGCCTGTTCGTCGATCCCACGCCGGACGCCGTGGCCCTGGCCGCCGACCTCGGCGCCGACCGCGTCGAGCTCTACACGGAGCCGTTCGCGCGGGCGCACGAGCGCGGTGAAGCGGCCGGGCTCGCCAGCTTCCGGCAATACGTAGCGGCGGCCGAGGCCGCGCACGCGCGCGGACTCGGCGTGAATGCCGGCCACGATCTCGATCTGAGCAACCTGCCGCTCTTCCGCGCGCTGCCGCATCTCGACGAGGTGTCGATCGGGCATGCGCTCATGAGCCACGCCCTCTTCGTGGGGCTGCCGGCCGCGGTGCGCGACTACCTGGCCGCGGTCGGAGCCGCCGCGTGACACCGCGGCTCGGCGCGCTGCTCCTGCTGGTGGGGCTGGCCTCGACGCCCGCCGCCGCCGGCGCGGCCGCGCAGCCCGTGCAGTTGCTGACGGCCGATGGCGTGACCATCGCCGCCGCGCTCTATCAGGCCGCCGGCGACGCGCCAGCGGTCGTGCTGGTGCACATGTTCACGCGCACGAAAGAGGACTGGCGGCCGTTCGCCGAGCGGCTGCAGGCCGCGGGTCTCACAGCACTGGCGATCGACCTGCGCGGGCACGGCGCGTCCGGCGGCGTGTCAACCCCCGCTCCGGCCATGGCGCTCGACGTGCAGGCGGCCATCGGATTCCTCGCCGGCCGGAGCGGCGGTCGCGGCATCGCCATCGTCGGCGCCTCGCTTGGCGCGAGCGCCGCGATCATGGCGGCCGCCGAATCGCCCGCGGTGCGCGGGGTCGCGCTGCTCTCGCCGGCGTCCGACTACCGCGGCGTGCGTATCGACGCCGCGCTGCGCAAGTACGCGGGGCGGCCGATGTTCCTGGTCGCCAGCACCGAAGATCCGCTGGCCGCGCGCACGGTGCGCGGACTCGTGGGCGGCCCGGCGCCGATTGCCGCCCGGGAACAGCGCCTGTCGCTCGTGGCGGCGCACGGCACCCAGATCCTCGACCGTGACCCCGACGTGGCCGCGGCGCTTGTGGACTGGCTGAGACGGACGGTATCCTGAAGGGGATCCCATGCGCGCCGATTCCATCGCTTTTGCCATCTCCGGGATGTTGTTCGGCGTCATCGTCGGCTGGATCCTGGGCAACCAGCAGTCAGCCGGCGTGGCCGCCACTGCGGCTCCCGCGGCCGCCGCGGCGCCGGCCACGGCCGGTGCTGAGGGCGCTCGGCCCCCGGCCGCGCCGCTCGACGAGAACCGCGCCAAGGAACTGGTGGCGGCGGCCTCGGGCGCGCCGACAGATCCGGCCCCGCGCGTCGAACTCGGCAATCTTTACTTCGACGCCGAGCGCTACCCGGAAGCTGTCGAGTGGTACGAGCAGGCGCTGCGCCTCAAGCCGAACGACGCCAACGTCTCGACCGACCTCGGCGTGGCCTACTACTACACCGATCAGCCCGACAAGGCGATCCAGCAGTTCGAGCAGTCGCTCCGGGCCGATCCGAAACACACGAAGACGATGCTGAACATGGGCATCGTGAAGGCGTTCGGGAAGCAGGACCTGGCCGGCGCGGCTGCCGCCTGGCAGCAGGTCATCGCGACGGCCCCCGACAGCCCCGAAGCGACGGCCGCGAAGAAGGCCCTCGAAGGCCTGCAGCAGGCGCACCCCGGCGGGCCGGCGGCGGCCACGCCCCCCGCGCCCGGGTCGTAGTGCCGTGACCGTCCGCGTCATCCTGCTCTTCCTGCTGGCGCTGCTCGCGCTGCGCGCGGTGGGGCGTTTCATGGGTGGCCTGTCGCAGTCGGCGCGCGGAGACGCCCCGCGGGCCCGCGCCGGCGACACGCCGGTGAAGATGGCGAAGGATCCGGTGTGCGGCACCTTCGTCGTGCCCGGCAAAGCCCTGAGCGCCACGTCCGGCGACGGCACCGTCTGGTTCTGCTCGGAGCAGTGCCGCGACGCCTTTGTCCGTCGCGGCTAGCCGCGCATGACGTATCCCGACGAGCCGCAGACGCGCCTCGACATCGTCGAAGTGGGGCGCCGCCTGTGGATACAGGGGTTCGTCGCCTCGAATGACGGCAACATCAGCGTGCGCCTCGGACCCGATCGGCTGCTGACCACGCCGAAGAGCGTCTCGAAAGGTTTCATGACCGCCGACATGATGGTGGTCACCGACATGGACGGCGTGAAGGTCAGCGGCGCGCGCGACGCCTCGTCGGAATTGAAGATGCACCTCGAGGTCTACCGCCAGCGTCCCGACGTCGGCGCCGTGGTGCACGCCCACCCCGCCACCGCCACCGGGTTCGCCGTGGCCGGCGTGCCGCTCAACCGCGCCGTCCTGGCCGAGGTGATCACGACGCTCGGCGGCATTCCGATTGCCGAGTACGCGACGCCCTCCACCGCCGAACTTCCGGCCGCGATTCGCGATTACATCAGGGCGCATGACGGCCTGCTGCTCGCCAATCACGGTGCGCTCGCCGTGGCGCCGGATCTCTTCGCCGCCTACTACCGGATGGAGACGATCGAACACTTCGCGAAGATCAGTCTGGTGGCCCGCCAGCTCGGACGCGAGAACCTGCTGTCTCGCGACGAGGTGACGCGGCTCCAGAACCTGCGCGGCATGTACGGGATCAGTTCGCCGGCGCCGATCTGCGTCGATCCGGCGGCGGCCGGCGCCGCCGACTGCCAGGTGGTGGACGCCCCGCACTCGACGGCACGCCTCGTGGCCGACACGCCCGGGCTGCCGCCCGGCCCCGGCGAACGCCTCGGCACGGACGGAGAGATTCGGCTAACATACGGCCAGTTGACGACCCTCATCGACGAGGCCGTCAAAGGCGTGCGATAGCAGCGGGCCGCGTGCCGGCCCGGCCCGAAATCCGGGCGGAGGAATGGAATGGGCGAAGCGCTCGGGATGGTCGAGACGAAGGGCCTGGTCGCGATGATCGAAGCGGCCGATGCCATGGTCAAGGCCGCCAAGGTCACCCTGGTGGGCTGGGAGAAGATCGGCGCCGGCTACGTCACCGCCGTCGTGCGCGGCGATGTCGCGGCCGTGAAAGCTGCCACGGATGCCGGCGCGGCCGCCGCGCGGCGGGTCGGTGAACTCGTGTCGGTGCACGTGATTCCCCGTCCGCACGCGAACCTCGAAGACGTGCTGCCGATCGGCAAGGCCGGCACGAAGGGCTAGCCCTTCTTCCGGGCCCCGCCATGCTCCTCGCCAGAATCGTCGGCACGGTCGTGGCCACGCGCAAGGACCCGCGCCTCGTCAGCAGCAAGCTGCTGCTGGCGCGGCCGGTCGATCCCGACGGGAAGCACGAGGGCAATCACCTCGTCGCCATCGACACCGTTGATGCCGGCATCGGCGAGACGGTGCTCATCGTCAGCGGCAGCTCCGCCCGCATGGCCGCGGGCATGAAGGACCTGCCGGTTGACGCCGTGGTCGTCGGCATCGTGGACCACGTGGACGTTCCTTCCTAGGCCGGCTGCCGTGCAGATCGGACGCGTCATCGGCGATGTGGTCGCCACCCGCAAGGATCCCGCCTTCACCGGCGTGCCGCTGCTGCTCGTGCAGCCGCTCGGCCCCGAACGCCAGCCGCAGGGGCGGCCGATCGTCGCGGTCGACAGCGTCGGCGCGGGCGTCGGCGAACACGTGTTCTTCGTGCGCGGCAGGGAAGCGTCGTTTCCGTTCCACCCCACCGAGGTGCCGGCCGATGCGGGCATCGTCGGCATCCTCGATCACTGGACGCTCGGCGAACGATGATCCTCGCGCGTGTGATTGGCCAGGCCGTGTCCACCGTGAAGCGCCCGCAGTTCGAGGGCGCGACGTTGCTGCTCGTGCAGCCCGAGACGCCTGAGGGCGTCGCCGTGGGCACGACGCTGCTGGCGGTGGACGGCGTGGGCGCCGGCGTCTCCGAACGCGTGCTCGTCGTGGTCGAGGGCCGGGCCGCCGCCGACATCGTCGGCCGCAAGCTGGCGCCGGTGGACGCCGCCATCATCGGTATCGTCGATCAGGTGGACATCGAGGCGTAGCGATGGACGAACACCAGGTCCGGCTGCTCGTGCGACAGGCGATCGCGCGGCACATGGGTGCGCCCGAGGCGCCAGCCGTCGCTCCGCGGCCCGCGGCGCAGAATTCCGCGCCGGCCCTGCCCGTTAGTGCCGCGCACGTCGCCTTCGCGCGGTTCCCCCTCGTCCGGCCCGCCGGCGAAACCGAGTGCCTCATCGAGCCCACGGTGACCTGCAATCACTGCGGCCACTGCCAGTGTTACGGGCACTGACCTTCTGACCATGTCCACCAAACCTTCCGTGCTCGTCACCCGCCGCCTGCCCTCGGCCGTGCTCGAGCGCCTCGAGTCGGTCTGCGACATCGAGCTGCACACTGAACCCGCCGCCATCACCCGCGAGTCGCTGCTCGCGCGCGTGGCCGGCAAGGATGCCCTCGTGTGCCTGCTCACCGAGCCCATCGACACGGCGGTGCTCGACGCGGCCGGGCCGTCGCTCAAGGTCGTGGCCAACGTGGCCGTCGGCTTCAACAACATCGACGTCGCCGCCTGCCGGGCCCGCGGCGTCGTCGTCACGAACACGCCGGACGTGCTCACGAACGCCTGCGCGGACTTCACCTGGGCGCTCATTCTCGCGGTGACGCGGCGGCTCGGCGAAGGCGAACGCGAGCTGCGCGACGGCCGCTGGAAGGGCTGGGCGCTCGATCACCTGCTCGGCATGGAGCTCCGCGGCAAGCAGCTCGGGCTCGTGGGCATGGGCCGCATCGCCCGCGCCGTGGCCGACAAGGCGCCGGCCTTCGGCATGTCGGTGGCGTACACGGATCAGGTCGTGGCCGACGTGCCCGGCGCCACCGCGATGTCGCTCGACCGCCTCCTGGCAACCTCGGACGTGCTCTCCCTGCACGTGAACCTCACGCCGCAGACCACGCACCTCATCGACCAGAAGGCGCTCGTGAAGATGCGGCGCTCGGCCTATCTCATCAACACCTCGCGCGGGCCCGTCGTGGACGAGGCGGCCCTTGCCTGGGCGCTGCGCGAACGGGTGATCGCCGGGGCCGCGCTCGATGTCTACGAGAAGGAGCCGGTGGTGCACGCAGACCTGCCCGGCCTCGAGAACGCGCTGCTCATCCCGCATCTGGCGAGCGCGACGACCGAGACGCGCACGGCGATGGCCGACCTCGCCGTTTCGAACGTGCTCGCGGTGCTCGACGGCCGGCCCGCCCTCACGCCGGTGCCATGAGCCCACGCGCCGCCGTTGCCGCGCCGGCCGGCGCGGCCACGCCGCGTCCGCGCGTCCGCGTCGGGCGTCCCGACCCGGCACGTGTCGAGCGTGTGCTCCGCGAACTGGCCCGCCAGATCGACGGCATGGAGCTGCCGGCGATCGAGAAGATCTCGGAGTCGCAGCAGACCGACCCGTTCCAGGTGCTCATCGCCACGCTCCTGTCGGCGCGCACGCAGGATGCCACGACGCTGGCCGCGTCCACGCGGCTCTTCGCGAAGGCCCGCACGCCGAAGGCGATCGCGAAGCTTTCGCTGAAGGACATCGAGACGCTGATTTACCCGGTCAGCTTCTACCGCAACAAGGCGCGCCACGTGAAGGCCGCCGCCGGGCGCCTGCTCGAGGTCTACGGCGGGCGCGTGCCGTTCACCGTGGACGAACTCGTGACGCTGCCGGGCGTCGGCCGGAAGACCGCGACGCTCACGCTCATCGTGGCCTTCGGCAGCCGTGAGCACGTCTGCGTCGACACCCACGTGCACCGGATTGCCAATCGCCTGGGCTGGGTGAAGGCGGCAACGCCCGACGAGACCGAACAGGCCCTGTACGCGGCGACCGACGCCCGCTGGTGGAAGTATCTGAATCTGTATCTGGTCACCTGGGGTCAAAACTGCTGCCGTCCGGTGTACCCTCGGTGTGACGATTGTGCGGTCGTGGCCGACTGTCCGCGCCTCGGCGTGACGAAGGTCGGCCACTCGAGAAAAGGAGACTCCTGATGCTGTCCCGTGTTCGTCGGCTCGTGCCGAGCCTCGCTGTGGCCGCGCTGGTGCTGGCCGTTCCGGCCTTCGCCCAGGCACCTGCCGCCCCCGCTGGTCCCGTGATCGTGGTCGAGACATCGCGCGGCGTGTTCGAATTCGAAACCTATCCGGCCGAGGCGCCGAAAACCGTCGCCCGCATCGTCGAGCTCGTGAAGCAGCGCTTCTACACCGGCCAGCGGATCCACCGCGTCGTGCCGGGCTTCGTCATCCAGTGGGGCGATCCGCAGACCCGCGACATGACCAAGAAGGATCGCTGGGGCACGGGCGGCAGCGGCAAGCCGGTCGGCGTCGCCGAGATCACGAAGACGCGCACGCACGTGCTCGGCGCCGTGGCCATGGCCCACGCCGGCGATCCCGCCAAGGCCGATAGTCAGATGTACGTGACGCTCGCGCCGGTGGCCCGCCTGAATGGGCAGTACACCGTGTTCGGCAAGGTCATCTCCGGCATGGACGTCGTGCAGAAGATCCAGGCC
The DNA here is from genome assembly GCA_902826515.1 of uncultured Acidobacteriota bacterium. GTDB lineage: Bacteria > Acidobacteriota > Vicinamibacteria > Vicinamibacterales > UBA2999 > CADEFD01. Next base: position 1,589 of record CADEFD010000132.1, on the reverse strand, counting down.
GAAGACGTCGTCAAGCGGATGACCATCAAGTAGCCGGCTCGAGCCAGGGAAAACGCTCCACGAGCGCCGGCGGCAGCGGCGAGGGCACATCCTCGCCGAGCTGCCGGCGCAGCTGGACGGCGTTGGCCACACCCTGCGCCGAGAAGTGATTGTTGAAGAACAGGTACGCCTTCTTCACCTGCGCCGCGAGGCTCGTCACCGCCTCTCCGAGCGGCGCCAGTTCCTCCGGCGAATACAGATAGTTGTAGCGGTCTTCCGCCGCGGCGTGAGTCCACCACTCCGCCGCGTTGCGGCCGTGAAAACGCGCGTACGCGAAGCGTCCGGGGGCGGTATCCACCGGCGCCGCCCAGTTCTGGCGGATCGAGAAGCGGAACTTCGGCTCGTCGATGAGCGTCCACGCGGCGCCGTAGGCGGCGAGCAGTGCCGCGGTGTCCGCGCCCGCGTCGCTCCATGACTTGTGGCGCAGCTCGACGGCCACCGCGTAGTCGGCGAAGGTGCGCAGCAGCCAGCCCAGATAGTCGACGCCGGCGGCGCCGGCCGTGAAGCTCGGCGGGAACTGCACGAGCAGCGGGCCGAGCTTGCCGGCGAGCGCCAGCGGCTCGATGCCCCGCTTGAACTCGTCCACGTCGGCCAGACGCACGTCGCCGGCCGCTGCGAGGGCGTCGTCCGACGCGCCTGGCGCACCGGCGGCGAGCGCCTCCAGGAACATCGCCGGATGGGTGAACTTCTGGAAGAGCTTCACCGCGAACTCGAAGCCGGCCGGCGTGCGATCCGCCCACGCCTGCGTGATCTTCGCGCGCGGCTGCCCGTAGAACGTCGAGTTCACCTCGACCACGTCGAACCAGCGCGCGTAGAACTCGAGCTCGTCGAAGCCGCGCGGACGGGCGTCCTTCGCGGGGTAGAACACGCCGTTCCAGGTGCCTCGGCCGCCGGGGTAGCTCCACCCCGACGTGCCGATCCTCACGCTCATTTCGCCTTCGCGTACGCCTCTTTGTCGAAGCCGAACGTCACGGTGGTACCGCGCACGAGGATCGGCCGCCTGATGAGGTTGGGCTGCGCCATCATGAGGTCGATGGCCTCCTTCTTCGACGCCGGCAGCGGGCGCGTCTTGAAGACGGGGCTGCGCGTGCTCACGAAGCGCAGGAAGTCCTTCGCATCGATGTGCTGTTCCAGGAACGCCCGGGTGGGCGGCGCCTTGTTGATGTCGCGCTCTTCGACGTCCACCCCGCGGTCGGCCAGGAAACTCCTGGCGTTCTTGCAGGTCGTTCAAGTGGGCTTGGTGTAGAACGTGGCGGTCGGCATCGGTCTACAATAAACGATTGCGGCAACCGTCGCCGCGGCCATGCTGACCGTCAACGAGATCTTCCATTCGATCCAGGGGGAGTCGTCCTATGCGGGACGTCCCTGCGTGTTCGTGCGCCTCACGGCGTGCGATCTGCGCTGCGTGTGGTGTGACAGCCCCTACGCGTTCCACGAAGGCCGGAAGATGTCGGTGGACGAGGTCGTCGCCGCCGTCGAGCACTACGGCTGCCCGCTCGTCGAGATGACCGGCGGCGAGCCGCTGCTGCAGAAGGACCTCTACCCGCTCA
>CADEFD010000131.1 GCA_902826515.1 uncultured Acidobacteriota bacterium | reverse complement strand
GGCTGCTCGACAGCCCGGCCGAACTCGGCGCCTTCAACACCACGGTCGGCGGCGCGGGATCGGTGCGCATCGACCGCGGCCTCAACCGTCCGGTGAGCAATGAGCTCTCGACCAACATCGAGCGCGAACTCACGACCGGCCTCTCGGCGCGCGTCTCCTACGTCTACAAGAACATGCGCGACATCTGGGGCGAAGACGACACCATCCGCAACGGCTCGTTCACCGTGCCGTTCACGGTCAACGACCCCGGGGCCGACGGCGTCGCCGGCACCGGAGACGACCAGACCTTCCAGACGTTCGACCGCGCGGCGAATGTTGGTCTCGATCGTGTCTACACGAACCCCGAAGGCTACGACGCCGACTTCCAGAGCGTGGAAGTGGCGCTCAACCGCCGCATGATGGGCAAGTGGATGCTGCTGACCTCGGCCGGCATGACCTGGTCGAAGATGCAGCATGTCTCGACGGCGACGACGCCGGTCCCGACGGGCTACACCCGCGCCTACTCGTTCCGCCCGGTCGATCGCCTCTTCGGCGACGAGTTCGGCCGCGAAACCTCGATGGTCTGGAACTACAAGGTCATCGGCCGCTACGAACTGCCCTGGGGCATCGGCTCCTCCGGCTCGTGGCGTGTGCAGAGCGGCCAGCAGTACGGCCGCACGGTCACCGTCACCATGCCCGGCGACGGCGCCCGCACGTTCCGCGTGGAACCGATTACCGCCAACCGCTACCCGAACGTCTCGATCTTCGACCTGCGGCTCGACAAGTCGGTCAAGCTGCCCGGCCAGGCCGGCAAGGTCACGTTCCAGTTCGACGGCTTCAACCTGCTGAACAGCGGCGTCGCCACGGCCTTCCGCCAGACGACGGTCAACTACCGCGAAGTCACCGAGCTGCTCTCGCCGCGGATCTTCCGCGTGGGCTTCCGCTGGGACTTCTAAAGGGCAGGAGTCGGGGCCCGGGACCCGGGTTCCGGCACTGAACCTTCAGGCATCGAACGGGCGGTTCCACCAGGGGTGGAGCCGCCCGTTTCTGCTGTACGGCGGTCCGTTCCATTTGCGAACCTGAACATTTCGGGCGCGCCTGCCCATCCCTGCCGCGATCTGCATGGGCAACTTGTCTCCGAATGTGGCCACGCATGTGCTAGCCTTGCCGCGCCTCCCCAATGACACGTCGCGCGTGGCTTCCCCACCTCGCCGCCGTGCTGGGTTATGTGCTGGTCGCCGTCGCGTTCTCGTGGCCGCTCCTCCCGCACATCACCACGCACCTGACCGGAGATCCCGGCGGGGATACCGGTGTGTACGTCTGGAACCAGTGGGTGTTCCAGCATGAAGCCTGGGTCGAACATCGCAACCCGCTGACCACCGAGCAGATCTTCTCGATGACCGGACGGCCGGTCGACCTGACCCAGCACAACTACACCCTCTTCGCGAACCTGCTGGCGTTTCCGCTCATGCGGACGATCGGCGTGGTGCCCACCTTCAACCTCGTGTATCTCGCGACGGTGGTGCTCACGGCGTGGATGGGATTCGTGCTGGCGCGTCGCGTCACTGACGGCGCCACGGTGGAAGCCTGGCTCGCCGGGGCCGCCTTCGCCTGGGCGCCGGTGCTGGTGGCTCGCTCCACCGGCCACTACAGCCTGGTCGCCGCCGCGCCGCTCGCGGCGTTCGTGTGGAGCCTGCACCGGGTCGAACGCTCGGAGTCGCTGCGCGACTCGATCCTGGCCGGCGTCGCGGTGGCGTGGGCGGCCTCGTGTGATGCCTACTACGCCATCTACTGCCTGCTCATCGCCGCCATCTACATGAGCTCGCGGATGCTGCGACTCGAATGGCGTCCCGGACCGGTGCGTGCCCCGGGGCGCTGGATGCTCGACCTGGCAATCCTCCTCGTGGGAGGACTCGTCGTGGGCCTGCTTGCAGGCAGAGGCGGCCGCTTCGACCTCTTCGGCGTGCCCGTCAGCGTGCGCGGCCTCTGGGCGCCGGTGTTCCTGCTCACCGTGCTCGTCGTCGCACGGACGATGGTCTATCTGCATCCGCGGGTGGGGATCTACGGATTGCCGCGGCCACGTGCCCTGGGACTCACCGTGGCGGCGGGCCTCGCCGGCATGGTCGTGCTGTCGCCCACGTTGTACGGCGCGGCCCAGCGGGTGATGGAGGGCTCGTGGGTGTCGCCGCCCACCTACTGGCGCAGCAGCCCCCGCGGCGTCGATCTGCTGGCGCTCGTCGCGCCCAACCCGTCGCATCCGCTCGTGCGCTGGATCGCCGGCGACCAGCAGGCGGCGGCGCCGACGGTGTTCGTCGAGTTCACCGCCGCCCTGGGTCTCGTGGTGCTCGCCGTCGTCGCCTTCGCGATCTGGCGTGCGGGGCTCCGCGCCCGCGGCTGGTTCTGGACCCTCGGCATCTTCGCGGCGCTGTCGCTCGGGCCGTTCGTGCACGTGGCCGGCGTGAACACGTTCGTCCCGGGGCCGTGGGCGCTGCTGCGCTACGTGCCGGTCGTGAACCTCACCCGCATGCCGGGGCGTTTCGCGGTGGTCGCGGCGCTCTGTGCGAGCGTGCTGTTTGCCCTGGCCCTCAAGGCGATCGGCGATCGCTGGCCGCAGCGCCGGCGTCAGGTGCTGGCGACAATAGCCGTGGTGCTCGCGTTCGAACTGCTGCCGGCGCCGCGCCCGCTCTACTCCGCGGCGATTCCGTCGGTCTACGACACGATTCGCGCCGACACGCGGCCGGTGCGCGTCCTCGAACTGCCGTTCGGCATTCGCGACGGCGTGTCGTCCGAAGGCAACTTCAGCGCGCGGTATCAGTTCAACCAGACGCGCCACGAGAAGAAACTCATCGGCGGTTATCTGTCGCGGGTGTCGGCGCGCCGGTTCCGTGAGATCCGCCAGTCGCCGACGCTGACCGGCCTGCTGGCGCTGAGCGAGGGCCGCACGCTGCCGCCCGCCGAGATCGAGCGGCTCGCCGGGCGGGCGCCGGGGTTCGTCGAACGCGCCGGTCTCGCCTGGGTGGTCATCCATCCGTCGCAGACACCACCGGCGCTCGAGGCCTTCGCAATCCGCGCCTTCGACCTGGAACGGGTGGCCGCCGACGACGATGCCGTCCTCTACCGCTCGCGCCTCTACCCGGCGGCGGCCAGCGCGGCCCCGCCCGCATCACCGGCACGCCGGTAGGCGCCGCCGCGCGGCGTCCGGGCCCGACAGCGGACTGTTACACTTCACGGGATGCCCCCGCGCTGGTTCCTGCTGGTGTACGCGTTTTCGGGCGCCGCCGCCCTCGTCTACGAGGTGGCGTGGACGCGCCTGCTGACGCTGTCGCTCGGCCACGGCGTGGCGGCGGCCAGCACGGTGCTCGCCGCGTTCATGGGCGGCCTCGCCATCGGCGCCGCGCTCGCCGGACCGGCCAGTGACCGCGCCACACGCGGCCGCGCGATGCGCATCTACGCCGGGCTCGAAGTGGCCATCGCGGCGCTCGCGCTGGCGATGCCGGTGAGCCTGGCGGCGCTCGAACCGCTCCTGAGCCGTGCCTACGCCGACGGCGCCGGTGGCGCGGCGTTTCCGCTGCTGCGCCTCGCCACGAGCGTCGTGCTCGTGGCGCTGCCCGCCGTGGCCATGGGCGCGACCTTCCCCTACGTGGCCCGCTGGTACGTGCCCGCCGCCGCCGCGGCCACGCGGGATGCCGGCGCACTCTACGCCGCCAACACGGCCGGTGCCGCTGCCGGCGCCCTGCTGACCGGGTTCGTGCTGCTGCCCGCGCTCGGCCTGCGCCTCACGACCTGGACCGGCGTGGCCCTGAACCTGGTCGTGGCCGCCGCGGCGTGGCATCTGGCGGGGCGGTCCGCCGACGACGCCGTGCCGGCGCCACCGTCGGCCGCGGCCCCGGCCACGCGCGCGGGCAGGACTTCACGAAAAAGTGCGGCCGGCGCTCTCCCGGCGTCGGCGCCACGGCCCGTGCTGGCGGCACTGGCTATGGCCGTGTCGGGCTTTCTCTCGCTCGGCCTGCAGATCGTCTGGTCGCGCCTGCTCGCGCAGGTGCTCGGCCCGACCACCTACGCGTTCAGCCTCGTCGTGGCCATCTTCATCACCGGCCTGGCCGTCGGCGCCGTGGCGGGACGCCGGCTGGCGGCGCGCGCGGAGCATCCCGTGGCGGGCCTCACGATCGCGATTGCGCTCGCGACCCTGCTCGGCGCGGCGGCCGTCTGGACGATCGACGACGGCCTGCGGGCGATGGCGGCGGCCGTGGCCGCCGCGGATGCCACCTTCGAGTCGGTGCTGGTGCGCCAGGTGCTGCTCGTGGCGGTGTGGCTCCTGCCGCTGGCCGTCGCGCTCGGCTGCGCGTTCCCGTTCGCCATTCGCACCGGCACCGGCGACGACCGCACGCTCGGCGCCGACCTCGGCCTCATCTACGCGCTGAACACGATCGGCGCGATTGCGGGCGCCCTGGCGGCCGGTTTCGTGCTGATTCCCGCGCTCGGTCTGCACGGCAGCCTGCAGGGCCTGGGGATGGGGGCCGCGGCGGCGGCGCTCGCCGTGCTCGTGGCCGGCCGGGCCGCCGGAACCTCCCGCGTGGCGGCGCTCGTCGTCGGCGTCGCGGCCCTCGGCGCGAGCCTGGCCCTGCCGCGCTGGGACCAGGCGCTCTTCACGAGCGGCGCCTACAAGTACGCGTCGGCCCTGACGGCCGACGCGCTGCAGGTGTCGCTCAGCGCAGGTCAGCTGCCCTACTACAAAGAAGGGGCCACGGCCACGGTGGCGGTGCGACAGGCCGCCGGCACCACGTCCCTCGCCATCGACGGCAAGGTCGATGCCTCGAACGCCGGCGACATGCTCACGCAGCGTCTGCTCGCGCACGTGCCGCTGCTGCTCCATCCCAACCCGAAGCGCGTGGCCGTGCTCGGCCTCGGCAGCGGCGTGACGCTCGGATCGGCACTGAGCCATCCGATCGAACAGGCCGACGTCCTCGAAATCTCCCCGGAAGTGGCCGAGGCGTCGCGGTTCTTCGAACCCGAGAACGGGGCGGCGCTGCGCGATCCGCGCACACGGCTCATCCTCGGAGACGGGCGCACCCACATCCTGCTCGGCCGCGCGCAGTACGACGCCATCATCTCGGAGCCGTCGAATCCGTGGATGGCCGGCATCGCGGCGCTGTTCACCCGCGAGTTCTTCGAAGCCGCCAAAGCGCGCCTGACGCCCGGCGGCGTGTTGTGCCAGTGGGCGCACACCTACGACATCAGCGGCGACGACCTGAAGTCGATCGTCGGCACGTTCGCCAGCGTCTTCCCCGACGCCACGCTGTGGCTCGTGGGCGACGGCGACGTGCTGCTCATCGGCTCGAACCAGCCGCTCGTGGACCAGGTGGCGGCGATTCCGTCGCGTCTCGCGGCCCGCCAGACCGCCGCCGCGAATCTGGCGACGGTGGGCGCGCGCGACGCATTTGCGATCACGTCGCTGCTGATGGCGGAAGGGGCCGGCGTGGCCGCCTTCTCGGCCGGCGCGCGCCTCCAGACCGACGACCACGCCCCGGTCGAGTTCACCGGCCCGCGCGCGGTGTTCTCGCGCAACGGCACCGACAACACCGCCGCCCTGCGGGCGCTGGCCGCCGAGCGGCCGGTGGCGGTGGCGGTCGAGGCGCGGCGCGCGGCCTCCCCCGAGGCCTGGCGCAATCGCGGCTGGATGCTCTACGACGCCAGTGCGGCGGCCGCGGCCTGGAACGACTTCGAGACCGCGGTGCGGCTCAATCCACGCGACACCCGGGCCCTCGAGGGCCTGGTGCGCTCGGCCGCCATCGCCACCCGCCAGAACGAGACGCTGCGGGCCCTCCAGAACGCCGCCGCCCCGGTGGACCATATGGAGGCCCAGGTGGCGCTCTCGCGCTTCCTCGCCTCGGGCGGACGGGTGGAGGACGCGGCTCGCATCGCCTTCGCGGCCGTGGAACGGCAGCCGTCGAACGTTGCCGCCCTCGAGCAGCTCGCCTCGGTGCTCGCCGACGTCGGCGACCGCGAACGGCTCCTGCCGGTGGTGGCGCGGCTGCGGGCGATCGCTCCGACCGCCGACGCCACGCGGTATTACGCCGCCAGCCTGCTCTTCATGGACGGGCGCGCGGAGCAGGCGGTTGGCGAAGCGCGGACACTCGTGACCGGGAACCCGACACACGCCAAGGGCTACAACCTGCTCGGCGCGGCGCTGGCCACCCTGGGCCGGCGCGACGAAGCGCGCGAGGCGTTCCAGGCCTCCATCCGTGTCGATCCGCGCGATCCGTCGACCTATACGAACCTCGCGCTGCTCGAGCTCGAAGGCGGCAATCAGACGGCCGGCCTTCAGCGGCTCGCCGAAGCGCTCACGCTCGATCCGGCATCGCCGGCCGCGCGCGAGGCGTTTACGCGCGAGATCGCGCGCGCACCGCGTCGCTGAGCCGTCGCGCCGTCGTCACGCCGCATCCAAATCAACGAAGGATGATCCAGAGCGGCGTCGCGCCGTGTCGCTCATCTCGTGTACGGGCCCGCCGATTACTGACGCGCCGGTGACGAATTGCGACCAATTTCGATACGGCGTGAGGGCGGCACTTCCGGAATCGCGCCTATACGGCTAGTGATGCGACGGGCACGGAAATTGCGAGAGCATTGACAGGAGAACGTGAATATGAGTGTCGTGAAGCTCCTGGGGTTCGGCACCATGCCTTGCGGCTGTGTCATCGGTCGCTACCGCGACGTGGCCAGCACCCGCGAGGTCGTCTACGTCGAAGAGAAGGGGCCGCAGTGCGCGAGTGCCTCGCACCGGCAGAATCACACGATCTCGGCGCAGCGTGACGGCCGCACGGCCGACGGCTACCAGCCGGCCGTGGCCGCGATGCGCGCGTCGTAACCCGGACCCGCTTCGGCGCGCCCGGCTTCCGGGCGCTGTACTCCATCGCGCGAAGGCGGTACAATCCGCCCCGCGTGCCTCCTCGCGTTCCCCGCCCCTACGACACCGTCCAGGCCGGTCCGGCCACGATTTCCTTCTACCTCGGTGACTGCGTCGACGTGCTCGCGGCCCTGCCGGAGCATCAGGTGGACGTCGTGGTCACGTCGCCGCCCTACAACCTCGGTATCCGCTACCGTACCTACGACGACGGCCAGCCGCGCCACGAATATCTGGAATGGACCGACCGCTGGGTGGCGGCGGTCGCGCGGACGCTGGCGGCCCGGGGTTCCCTTTTCCTGAACGTCGGCGCCAAGCCCACCGACCCCTGGACGGCCCTCGACGTGGCCCAGGCCGTGCGACCGCACCTCCACCTCCAGAACATCATTCACTGGGTCAAGTCGATCGCCATCGACCAGGACGCCGCCGGTGGCCGGGCCGGACTGACGGACGACCTGGCCGTCGGTCACTACAAGCCGATCAACTCGACGCGGTTCCTGAACGACTGCCACGAGTTCCTGTTCCACTTCACGCCGGACGGCACGACGCGGCTCGACCGGCTCGCCCTCGGCGTCAAATACCAGGACCCGTCGAACGTGGCCCGCTGGCGCGGCGCCTCGGGTGGCCGCCGCTGCCGCGGCAACACGTGGTTCGTGCCCTACGAGACCATCCAGAACCGCGAGAAGGACCGGCCGCATCCCGCCACCTTCCCGCCCCGGCTGCCCGAATACTGCCTGAAGCTCCACGGACTGACGCCGGGCCTGACGGTGGCCGACCCGTTCCTGGGCCTGGGCTCGACGCTCGTGGCCTGCGCCCGGCTCGGGGTGCACGGCCTCGGCATCGAACTTGACGAGCACTACCTGAAGGAAGCGATTGCGCGCGTGCGGGCCGCCATCGAAACGCCGGCCGGCAAGGGCCGCCGCCGCTCTGCGGTATAGTCTCGCGCATGTCACCACGCTCGCTGTACCTCTGGGTCAGCGTGCTTGCCGTGCTGGCCGCGGCGCCCATTCCGGGCGCCCTGGCACAAACGGCAGGCGCGACCGCGGCGCCGACCCCGCCGCCTCCGCCCCCACCGCTGGTGAAAGTCGGACAGCCGATGCCCGACTTCACCCTGCCCTACCTCGAACCGGCGCCCGATGGCGGACGTCCGGCCTCGAAGACGGCGACGTTGTCGTCGCTCAAGGGCAAGTCGTCGGTGGTCATCGCGTTCTTCCCGGCCGCCTTCTCGCCTGGTTGAACGACCGAGATGTCCCGGTACCGGGACAACTACGCGCAGTTCGGCGCCAACAACGCCCAGGTCTTTGGCGTGAGCGTCGATTCCACCTGGTCCAACAAAGCATTCCGAGAACAGATGGGCCTGGACTTTCCGTTGCTGTCCGATTTCAAACGCGAGTACACGCGGGCGTTGGGCGTGCTCGACGAGAACTCGGGCATGGCGCGCCGGGTGACGTTCGTCGTCGACGACGCCGGCATCGTGCGGCACATCGATCTGGCTGCAGATGCACTGGATCCGACCGGGGCGCTCGGCGTGTGCTCCCTGCTCAAGAAGAAATGACGGCCGGGGGCCAGGGCCGCGCGCGGCGCTGGCCCCCACCGTGGTATTCCCTGAACGCATAACTCCTACCGTCAGATCGCGTTAGGTCCATCTCAGCCGAGTATGTATACTCGTCGCCGGGAGACGTCGTTTGGACCTACGCCAGCTCGAGATCATCCGCGCCATCGCCGAGACCGGATCCTTCACCGCCGCCGGTCACAAGCTCCATGTCTCGCAGTCGGCCATCAGCCGCCAGATCCTGCTGCTCGAGGACGAGCTGAAGACGCCGGTGTTCCTGCGCATCGGCCGCCGCATCCGCATCACGCCGGCCGGCGAATCACTGCTGCAGCTCAGCCACCGCGTGTTCCAGGATCTGACGGACACGGTCGCCACCATCAGCGACAGCCAGGAGACGCTGCGCGGCACGGTGCGCATCCTCGGCGGCATGACCGTCTGTCTCTACGTCTTCCCCACGCTGCTCTCGGAGCTGACGCGTCAGCACCCCGGCATCGACGTGAAGATCATGAGCGACCCGACCGACCGCTGCATCCAGCACCTGCGGGCCGGCACCGGCGACGTGGCGCTGCTCACGCTGCCGATCAAGGACGCCGACATGGTGACGGTGCCGGTGCTCCAGGAGGAGCTGCTGGTCGTGACCTCGGCCAAGCACCCGCTCACCAAGAAGCGCAAGGTCAACGCGCAGGATCTCTCGACGCAGCCGTTCGTGCTCTTCGAGTCGGGCTCGAACACGCGGCGGGTGGTCGACGAGTTCTTCGCCTCGTCCGGCATCGAGCCGCGCATCGTGATGGAAACCGAGAACGTCGAGATCCTGAAGGCGCTCGTGCGCCACGGCCTCGGCATCACGATCGTGTCGTACCAGTCGGTGGCCCGCGACGTGGCGAGCGGGCACCTCTACTGCGCACGCATCGATGGGCGGCCCCTCATCCGCGAAACCGGCTGGGTCTACCCGAAGATGAGCCGCACGCCGCGCGCGGTGGACGAAGTAATCAAGGCGTTCGAGAAAGTCCGTCCCCGCCTTCGCCTCGCTCCCTGACGGTGACGAGGCTTCGGCGAGGCTGACGCCCCTGAGCGCGCCGCGCCGTGACGGTGCCGGGCATCCGCTACCGCGCCGGGGTCGCGACGCCGGCTTCCGCGAGCACGCGGCCGAGCGTGGCCACCGCCTCGGCGATCTCGTCGGTCGTCAGCGTCACGAAGCTGAGGCGCATCGTGCGCACGTCGGGCGTGGCCGTGTAGAACGGCGCGCCCGGCACGAACGCCACACCGGCCTCGACGGCTTTGGCGAGCAGCGGCATGGTGTCGAAACCTTCCGGCAGCCGCACCCAGAAGAACATGCCGCCGCGCGGCACCTGGTAGGTCGTGCCGGCTGGCAGGTGCGCGGCCAGCGCCGCCGCCATCGCGTCGCGCTGCTGGCGGTAGCGGGCGCGGATCGTGGGCACGTGGGTGTCGAGGAACCCGTCCTTGACGACCTCGTAGACGACGCGCTGGTTGAACCCCGGCGTGTGCAGGTCAGCCGCCTGTTTGGCCGACAGCAGCCGGGTATAGAGCGCCTTCGGCGCCACCAGGAAGCCGAGGCGGAACCCCGGCGTCAGCACCTTCGAGAACGAGCCGAGGTAGATCGACCCGTCCGGCCAGCGCGACGTCATCGACGGCGGCGGCGCGTGATCGAACCAGAGATCGCCGTACGGGTTGTCTTCCACGATCGGCACGCCGGCCGACTGCGCGGCGGCCACGATTGCATCGCGGCGCGCGTCCGAAATCTGCCCGCCGGTGGGATTCTGGAAGTTCGGGAGCAGGTACGCGAACCGGGTGCCCGGGGCGCGCGTCGGAAGCGTGGCCACCGAATTCGCCGTCGGGCCTTCGGCATCGCCGTCGAGGCTCACGAACGACGGCTCGTAGGGCACGTACGCCTGCAGGGCGCCGAGATACGTCGGCGCTTCGACGGCCACCGGCGCGCCGGCGTCGATGAAGACCTTGCCGACGAGGTCGAGCCCCTGCTGCGACCCGGTGGTGATGAGCACCTGGTCGGGCGCCACGGCGTAGCCGGGGCGCGAGAGCGTTGCCGCCACCCACTCCCGCAGCGGCGTGAACCCCTCACTCGCCGCGTATTGCAGGGCCGCCTTCGGCTGCTGCGTGAGCACGGTGTCGCAGGCGGCGCGGATGGCGTCGACCGGGAAGGTCTCGGGCGACGGCAGGCCGCCGGCCATCGACTTCACGCCGGGACGTTCGGCCACCTTCAGGATTTCGCGCAGAATCGACGGGTTCATGCGCTCGCAACGATGGGCCAGGGTCCAGACGCTCATGTTCGGATGCCTCGGGGGAAAGAGTGGTGCGATTATGCCGCCGGATCGGGCCCGGGTCCAACCTCAGCCGACGGCTACCCGCGCAGGATGCGCAGGGGGCATCGGTGCAATTCGATCATTCTATTTTTCGTCTGGGATGACGGACCGCTAGGATGGCGATCTGTCTTTCCTGGAGGGCCATCCCATGTCACCGAGTCCCGACCGCGTCATCAGCATCGCACTCAGCGACGACGTGTGGCGCGCATTCACGCAGGCGCAGCCCGAACCCGTGTCCTGGCTGAAGTCGCGCATCCTCGAGTCGATCGAAGCGTCGCGCGGCAGCGCCACCGACGCGCCCGCGCAGCCGATCGGCCGCGCCTAGCCTGACCGACGCGGGCGGCGGCTCAGGCGCCGCCCCGCGTGCCCGGCCTCGCGGGCGCTACTGCTTGGTCGGCGGCGTCGGCTGTCGCAGCGTGTACGACGTGCGCGACCACACGTTCAGCCCTTCCCGCTTCACCTTCACTTCAATCTTCCGCGTGCGCTTGAGCGGGTCGGGGTTGGTCGAGTAGTAGCCGACCACGTAGTAGTCGCTCGTCTCGGCGTCGATCCGCTTCAGGCCCTTGTCGAAGTTGTTCTGGTTGACGATCGCGATGCCGCCGGTTTCCTCGGCCAGCACGCGCAGGCTGTCCTGCGTCTTGCGGATGTGCGCCTGGAAGTCGGTGGGGTCGACGGTTTCGTCGAGGTCCTGCCCGGCGACCAGCCCGCGTGGATCGATCGTGTAGAACGTCGCGTTGGCGCGATTGGCCGACCGCGTCAGGTCGCCGAGTTCGCGCGCCAGATCGGCGTCGGAGAACTGCTGGCCCTGATTCATGGTGCGGTTGATTTCCTGCCCTTCCTCGCGCGTCTGGCCCATGCGCCCGCCGTAGATCGGGTCTTCGCCCAGCCGCTGGTTCTCGAAGGGATTGAAGTCGAAGCCGTTGCTCACCCACACCACCGCCTTGCGGCGGTTGGTGATGCGTTCGAGCTGCGTGACGATGTCGCGGGCGGTCGAGAACGCCACCTGGGCGCGGTAGCGCACCTCGGTCGGCCCCTGCGGCCCATCCTGCCCCTGGATGATGTCGGAGGGCTTCAGGCCGTTGCCGGTGATGCGCTTGATGGCTTCGTCGAGGATCTTGCGGTCGTAGGTCAGGTCGATGGCGAGCGACGACGGGCCGGTCGAGACGATGCCGAACATGTCGCCTTCGTGCACGAGCGTGCGCGAGATCCGCTTGAACAGGTCGCGGATGCGGCCGGTGTTGCGGAAGTCGAGGTGCAGGTCGTCGACGATGATGAGGAAGATGCGGCCGGCGGCGTCGTTGCGCGGGCGCGCCGTGGGCAGGATGATGCCTTCCTGGGGCGGCGGCGGCGGCGCCGCCTGCAGGTTGAGCACGCGGCCGCCGTGCACGAGCGTCATCGACGCCATCTCCTGCTTCACGCCGTCTTCGTAGATCTCGATTTCGTCCTTCGTCAGGTCGGCGATGAACTGGTCGTTGCCGTCGCGGGCGATGACGTCGGTGGTCACGAGATCGATCGCGCTCCGGAACACGCCATCGGGATTGGCCGGCCGCCCCTGCGGGGTCGCCTGCGGGGCGGGAGCTGCCGGGGCCTGGCCTGCGGGCGCCTGACGGGCGTCGAGCGTGGCGGACCAGATGCCCAGGCAGGCAAACGCGAGCCCGGCACCGAACGCGGCGAGGCGGCGGATTCTCATGGCCTCAGTATAGACGCACGGCCGGGCGGGCCGGCCGCACAAACCCGGCGACGGTCAGGCGGGCGTGATGCGCTCGAGCTCGACCGTGAGCGCGTCGAAACCCGGTTGCACCGACGCCATGCCGGCGAGCACCGCTTCCGGCGATTCCCAGCCGTCCGGGTCGAGCCGGGCGAGCCGATCGCGCCAGCCGGCCTTCACGGCGGGATCGGCCGCCGACGTGTCGATCCGTTCGGCGAGCGCGGCGAACTGCTCGCGCAGGCTGGCGGCGATGCCGCGCCCGAGCAGCTCGCTCAACAGATCGGGCCCGATATCGTCGGCGATGACGGGCGGTGGAGGTGTGACCGTCCGCTCCGCCGGCTCTCCCGACGATGCGGCCGCGGCCGGGGCCGGGCGCGGCGCCGCCTGCGGCGTGGTCTCGAGGTCGTCGTCGGCGTCGGGACGCCGCATCTTCCGCTTGCGCGGCGGAATCGGCGCTTCGACCTCGACCGGCGTCATGCTGCCCACATCGAGGATGTAGGGCCAGTCGAAATCGATGTGCGGGTACTGCTCTTCGAGCGCCCGCATGGCCGCGTCGTCGAGCGCCGGCCGTCCGATCTTCACACCCGGCACCGTGCGGTACCAGTAGAGGACCTTCGGCCGTTCACCCGGCGCGGCGACGTGGAGCAGGAACGTGTGCTCCACGCCCCGCCGGTCGGCGGTGAGTCGGAGGTACGGCACGCCCGACTAGCGCCGCTTTCCGGCCGCGGGACGAGCCGCGGGCCTGGCGGGCGCCGCCTTCTTCGCGACGGGCTTCACGGGCGCCTTCGCCGCCTTGGCCGGGGCGGCGGACTTTGCCGGCGGCTTCGCGACGGGTCTCGCCGCCGCCTTCGGCGCCGGCCTGGCCGCGGGCTTCCCCGCCGGCTTGACCACGGGTGCCGCCTTGGCCGGCCCCGCGGGCTTCATCGCCACGGGGGGTTTCGCCGCCGCCGCGGGCTTCGCTGCCACGACGGGCTTCGCCGCGGCGACGGGTTTCGACGCCGTCGCGGGTTTCGACGCCGTCGCGGGTTTCGACGCCGTCGCGGGTTTCGACGCGGCCAAAGGTTTGGAGGCCACTTTGACGGGCACCGCTACAGGCGCCTTGCCCCGGGCGGGCGCGGGCGCCGCCGTCTTCACGGGCGCCACGGCCGGAGCCGCCTTGGCGGCCGGCTTCGCCGCAACAGGCGCGGGAGTCGGAGCCGCCAGCGCGGGCGAGGCGGCAGCGTGTTTGGCGGCCGATGCCTTGGCCGCGGCCACGAACTTCCCGAACGACATCTTCTGAGCGGCCGTCCGCACCGGTGCCTTCGAGTCCGCGCTGCCCCCCGAGCGCATCGGCATCGGCGGCGGGGGTGGCGGCGGCGGAGGCGGCGGGGGTGGCGGCGGCGCCACCTTCAGCTTCGGCGCACCCGTGAGACCGGTCTTCCGCGCGGCCGCCAGCGCCGCGTCGGGCGCCTTCTGCACGAGCGTGAAGCGCACCTGGTCGAGATTCGTGTGGTAGGTCCACAGTTCGGCCACCGTGACGTTGTGATCGCGGCACAGGCGGCGCACGGTGTCGAGCGTGTTGGGCGGCACGTACAGATGGAAGGGCACCCGCAGCTTGCTGAAGGGCCCCCACTGCGCGAGCGCTTCGAGGGAATTGACCGATTCGCCCGTCTCCACCTCCACGACGCCCTCGAGCTTGCGGGCCTTGTCATTGGTGACGAGGATCAGATCGGGCACGAATTCCGCTGTGCCGATGACAATCGACGTCGGCGGTTCGTGGCCGATGTTCGTGACCGGGTCGTGCTTTTTCTGGTAGCGCGCCTGGAGCAATCGGATGATGCGATCGTGCTCGAGCTGTTCGCGCACGGGCCGGACGAGGATGGGCACGATGCCTCCGC
>CADEFD010000130.1 GCA_902826515.1 uncultured Acidobacteriota bacterium | reverse complement strand
TCGATGATGCGGTTCTCGATCTGGTCGCACATGCCGAGGCCGTGCCGGCCGCCGATGACGTTGGCTTCGGTGAAGAGGGCGAGCGCATCGGCGAAGGTGCGGCCGTTGATGGCGACCGGCTGACCTTCCTCGAAGCGCACGCTCACCGTTTCGGCCTTCACCGCCACGTCGTCCTTCCAGAACGCCGCGCCCATGATGGGCTGCACGATGGTGATGCCCTTGTTCAGGAACTCGAGGTCCTTGGCTTCGTGCGTGGCGCCGAGGATGTTCGAGTCGGTCGAGTAGGCCTTTTCGACCGACATCTTGTACTCGAAGCCGTGCGCGATCATGTACTCGGACATCTCCTTGCGGCCGCCGAGCTCGTCGATGAACTGCTGATCGAGCCACGGCTTGTAGACGCGCAGGGAGGGATTGGCCAGCAGGCCGTAGCGGTAGAACCGCTCGATGTCGTTGCCCTTGAAGGTGCTGCCGTCGCCCCAGACGTTGACGTCGTCTTCCTTCATCGCCACGACGAGCATCGTGCCGGTCACCGCGCGGCCGAGCGGCGTGGTGTTGAAGTAGGTGGCGCCGCCCGTCGAGATGTGGAACGCGCCGCACTGAATCGCGGCGATCCCTTCCGCCACGAGCTGCGGCCGGCATTCGATGAGCCGCGCCTTCTCGGCGCCGTAGGCCATCGCCTTCTTCGGGATGTCGTCGTAGTCGGTCTCGTCGGGCTGGCCCAGGTTGGCCGTGTAGGCATAGGGAATCGCGCCCTTGGCGCGCATCCAGTGCAGGGCCGCGCTCGTGTCGAGGCCGCCCGAAAACGCGATGCCGACTTTCTCACCAACCGGAAGTGCCTGAAGAATGTTGCCCAACGGAAGCTCCTTATGAACGCTCTATGATACTTGGGGCGGCGCCGGCTGCCCTCGCGGCGCGTGGACTGAGCGCACCGTCGAACGACCTGACGGTGCAGGTGCTGTAGCTACTCGACCGGGAACAACCGGTCCAGATTTCCGCCGACGATGTCGGCGATCTGCTGCACGGTGGCGCCGGCATCGGCGAGCGCGCGCTGCTGCGTCTCGAGGATCGCCGGCTGCCAGCCGCGCGGGAAGAACGACGAGTCGGTGCCAAAAAGCAGGCGCTTCGCGCCGGTGACGTCGAGGGCGGCGCGGAAGACCTCGCGCAACGACAGCTCGGGCGAGTAGCGCATCCAGCGATTCGAGGACGACGTATCCAGATACACGTTCGGGCAGACGTCGGCGAGCATCAGCGCCTCGCGGAACAGACCGGCGCCGAAGTGCGGCACGATGAAGGGCAGGCGCGGGTGGGCGAGCGCCGGGCCCTGCAGGTCCAGCGGATTGCCGAAACGCATCTCGAAGCGGCTCGGCAGCCCGAGCTTCGTGCGTGCGCCCACCGAGAGCACGCCGCAGTGCACGAACACGGCCGTGCCGGGCGTGGCCGCTGCCATCTCGCACACGCGGGCCACGTCGGGCCCGTGCATCGGGTAGCGATGCATCGCCGGGAACAGGCAGATGCCGCGCAGCCCGTGCGCGGCGGCCCAGGCCACGCGGTCGAGCGCGTCGTCCTTCGTCGGGTCGAGCATGTAGAAGCCGATGAAGCGGCCGGGATGCGCGGCCACGGCCGCGGCGACGGCGGCTTCGTCGGCCGGCACCGACGCGATGAGCACCGCGCGCGCCACGTGGTGGCGATCGAGCTCCTCCACCCAGCGATCGGCGAGCGCGCCGACGGAGACGGGTTCCTCCCAGCCGAGCGCGCCCGTGACGACGCCGACGCGGCCATCGAGCGGCAGCCCCTTCTGCGCGCCGAGCGCGTCGAAGAAGCCGGGCGAGAAGAAATGCATGTGGGCGTCGCAGATCATCGGAGCCGTCCCGTGGAAGTGTAGTGACTGATGCGGCGGTGCCAATACCACGTGAGCACCACGCCGCAGACGATGAGGCCGGTCGAGAGGCCCATCCACAAACCGCGCACGCCGAGTCCGAGCGGGAAGCAGAGCACGTAGGCGATCGGCAGGCCCACGAACCAGTGCCCGGCCAGGTTCACCATCATCGCCATGCGGGTGCTGCCGAGGCCGCGAAGCGCGCCGGTCGCGACCGCCTGCAACCCGTCGAAGAGCTGGAAGATGGCCGCCACGAACAGCAGCGAGGCGCCCAGGTCCACCACCGCGGGTCCGGGCGAGAAGGCGCCGATGAGGGCGCGCGGGGCGAGGAAGAACAGCACCGCGGCAGCGCCCATGAAGCCCGAGCCGAGCAGGATCGCCATCCAGCCGGCGCGCGCGGCGCCCTGCGGGTCGTGCGCGCCCACCCGGTTCCCCACACGCACGGCTCCGGCCGAGGCCACGCCGAGCGGCACCATGAACGAGGCGCCGGCGATGTTGAGCGCGATCTGGTGCGCGGCGCTGGAGACGGGGTCGAGACGTCCGGCGAGCGCGGTGGCGAGGCCGAAGACACCAACTTCGAGCGTGACCTGCGAGGCGGCGGGGAAGCCGAGGCGCCAGAGCCGCGCGAACCGTTCGCGCGAGAGCGTGCGTGACACGGTTGTCAGGCCGGTGTTGCCGGCGCGATCGATCCACCAGGCGGCGACGACCAGCACGCCGAGCATATAGACGCGCGAGATGACGGTGGCCCACGCCGCGCCCGAGACACCGAGGGCGGGCAGGCCGAACCGGCCGTGGATGAGCGTCCAGTTGGCGGCGGCGTTCAGCAGATTCGCGGTGACGAGCGCGAACGCGATTGGCGCGACGACGTGCATCCCCTGCAGGTACCGTCGCACGGCCGCATAGAGCAGCAGCGGCACCGTGCTCCAGATCACGATGCCGAAGTAACTCTGGAGCAGCGGGGCGACATCCGGATGGAAGCCTGCGTGCGGGAAGAACGCGAGCACCGCCAGACAGACGGCGATGATCGGCACGGTGAGGGCCGCGCCCATGACCACGCCGTGGACGAGCCAGCGGTGGCAGTCGCGATGGTCGCCGGCGCCGTGCGCCTGCGACACCAGCGTGTCGAGGCCGAGCAGCAGCCCCATGCCGAAGACCGCGAACGCCATGTGCACGGAGGTGCCGATGCCGGCCGCGCCGATGGCCGCCGGCCCGAGCGGCGCGACCATGAGGGTGTCCACGATGCCCATGGACATCCAGCCGAGCTCGGCGAGCACGACCGGCAGCGCCAGGCGCAGCATCGGGGCAAGTTCGGACCGCAGGGAGGACATCGGCTGCCGACGATGGTACTTGGTCCCAGCCACTTGTAACGGGGTCTGTCACGGTCACGACTTGTATTGCGGGTCTGTCACCGAAGACATGCCGTGACCGTGACAGACCCCGTTGCAAAGTGTGCGGTTCCTGCTACGCTGCGGCGCCTATGGCTACGCTGACCCGCCGCCGGATGCTCCACGCGCTCACGACCACGCCGCTGCTTGCGGCCGCCGCCGGCGTGGCCGTGCCCCGGGCCGCGCGTGCGCAGGCCGCGCCCGACGCGCCATTTGGCGCCGGGACGCTCCCGGCGGGCATCCGCTCGCGGCTCGTGACCGGCGTGAACGGCATCACGATGCACGTGCTCGAAGCGGGGCACGAGACGCCCGGACGTCCGGGCCTGCTGCTCGTGCACGGCTTCCCCGAACTCGGCTACAGCTGGCGCAAGGTGATGCTGCCGCTCGCCGCCGCCGGCTTCCACGTGATGGCGCCCGACCAGCGCGGCTACGGCAGGAGCGGCGGCACCGACGTGCGGTTCGACGACGACCTCGCGCCGTTCTCCACGCTGAACCGCGTGCGCGACATGCTGGCGCTCGTGCACGCGCTCGGCCACCGCAACGTGGCCTGTGTCGTGGGCCACGACTTCGGCTCGCCCGTGGCCGCCTGGTGCGCGCTGACGCGGCCCGACGTCTTCCGCGCGGTCGTGATGATGAGCGCGCCCTTCGGTGGCACCGCGCGTCTGCCGTTCAACACGGCCAACACCACGGCCGCACCCTCGGCGCCCGCGCCGGACATGGACGCCGGCCTCGCCGCCCTCACCCCGCCGCGCAAGCACTACCAGACCTACTACACGACGCGCGAGGCCAACGAGAACATGTGGAAGGCGCCGCAGGGGCTGCAGGCGTTCCTGCGCGCCTACTACCACGCGAAGAGTGCCGACTGGCCCGGTAACGCGCCGCATCCGCTCAGCGCCAACACGCCGGAGCAGTTCGCGCTGCTGCCGCGCTACTACGTGATGGACAAAGACAAGGGAATGGCCGAGCAGGTGGCGGCCGACATGCCCACGGCCGCGCAGATCGCCGCCTGCCAGTGGCTGCCGGAGCGCGAGCTCGCGGTCTATGCGAGCGAATACGGTCGCACGGGTTTCCAGGGCGGCCTGCAGTCGTACCGCGTGGGCCGGGTACCGCGCCTGTCGGCCGAACTCACACTCTTTGCCGGCCGCACCATCGACGTGCCGGCCGCGTTCATCTCGGGCAGGTCCGACTGGGGCGTGTTCCAGCGTGCCGGCAGCTTCGAGGCGATGCAGAAGAGCGCCTGCACGAACTTCCGCGGCGCGCACCTCGTGGACGGCGCCGGGCATTGGGTGCAGCAGGAGCAGCCAGCGAAGGTCGCGGAGCTCGTGCTGCAGTTCGTGAGGGGCCTCGGCGCCTGAATCCGCATACGTCTCCGAGCGGCATCCCTCGCGCCGGCCACTTCCGGCCGGCCCGTGCCGCACGGAGCATCCCCATGCCGAAATTCCTGGCGAAGGCGCGCTACAACGCTGAAGGCGCACGGGCACTGATGAAGGAAGGCGGGTCGAGCCGCGTGGCGGCCGTGACCAAGGCCGCCAAGGCGATCGGCGGGAAGATCGAGAGCTTCTATTTCGCCTACGGCGGCGCTGACGCGTTCGTCATCGTGGACGCGCCGAACGAAGCTGCGGCCCTCGCCCTCAGCCTCGCGGTGAACGCCTCGGGCTCGGTGACCCTGGAGATGGTGCCGCTCATCACCCCCAAGCAGATGGACGACGCGGCGAAGGTCACGGTGAAGTACCGGGCGCCGGGCGCCTAGCTGGCGGACGCGGCGGCGGAGCCGCATTCTCCGCCGCCCGTGCTCCTGCACTCGTGGCAGAATCGGCCGTCCTGTCCACGTCCCCGGAGGCGTCATGTCGGATCGTCGCGAGTTCCTGAAGTACCTGGCCGCCAGCCCGCTCCTGTTCGGCATGCCCCAACTGGTCGAGGCGCTCGGCGCGGCCACGACCGACCAGGCCGTGGAGCAGGTGCTCAAGAGCGCCGCCGACGCGCTGAACGTGTTCGACCTCGAAGCGGCCGCGCGCAGGCTCGTGCCGCCGGCGCACTGGGGCTACATGGCCACCGGGTCGGACGGCGAGACCACGCTGCGCGCCAACCACGACGCCTACTCGCGGTATCAGCTGCGCGTCCGCCGGTTCGTGGACGTCAGCCGGATCGACATGTCGATGTCGATCTTCGGGCAGACCTACGCGTCGCCGATCATCCTGTGCCCCGTGGGATCGCAGCGCGGCTTCCACGCGGAAGGCGAGCTGGCCGTGGCGCGCGCCGCGGCGTCGCGCAAGCAGCTGCAGATCCTCTCCACGCAGTCGTCCACGCCGATTGAGGACGTCGCGAAGGCGCGCGGCGCCGGCCTCTGGTATCAGCTCTACACGAGCAACAGCTTCGAGAACAGCGCGAAGATGGTGAAACGTGCGGAGGCCGCGGGCTGCCCCGTCGTGGCCGTCACCGTGGACCTGCCGGGCGGACGCAACACCGAAACCGACAAGCGGCTGGCCCGCGAAGACACCCGCACCTGCAACGCCTGCCACGGCCCGAACGGCGCCAACGGTCCCAAGCCGATGTTCGCGGGCCTCGAGATGAAGGGCTTCACGCTCACGAGCGGCACACTCACGTGGGACTTCATCAAGCGCCTCAAGGACGTGACCTCGATGAAGGTCATGATCAAGGGCCTCGAGAGTGGCGAAGACGCCGCGCTGGCAGTCGCGAGCGGCGCCGACGGCATCATCGTCTCGAATCATGGCGGACGGGCCACGGAAACGGGCCGCGCCACCATCGAGTGCCTGCCGGAAGTGGTGCAGGCGGTGGGCGGACGTCTGCCGATCATCATCGACGGCGGCATCCGCCGCGGCACCGACGCCTTCAAGGCGCTCGCGCTCGGCGCGACGGCCGTGGGCATCGGCCGCCCGTACATCTGGGGCCTCGGCGCGTTCGGTCAGGCGGGCGTCGAGCGCACGCTGCAGATCCTCGACACGGAGCTGCGTCTCGCGATGGTGGGCTGCGGCACGACGTCGCTCAAGGCGATCACGAACAAGGCGATCATCGACACGCGCCGCGTGTGATTTTCGCCGCGATTTGTAACGGGGTCTGTCACGGTCACCGACCGTCTCCCGCCCCGTGACAAGTCGTGACCGTGACAGACCCCGTTACAAATCGCCTTCAGTCGGCGCGTTGCCAGGCGCCGAAGCTGTCCTGCGCCCAGCGGACGCCGTGCATGTCGAGCCACTCGCCGGGCTCCGCACCGACGCGCGGGTCCGAGCCGAGGCGCAGCACGTTGCCGTCGAGGTCCGCGATCTGCATCTCGCGCGCCCACGGGTAGTCGCTCGGCGGATGCCGCACGATGGCGCCACGCGCTTTCAGCGTCTCGTGCAGCGTGTCCACGTCGGTGACGCCCACCCAGACCCACGTGCCGGCGTGTCCCTGGTCGCCCTGGCAGAGCATCAGCGCACAGCCGTCACGGCTCACTGACGCCATCCCCGTGGCGTCCTGCCAGTCCACGGTGAATCCCAGCACACGCACGTAGTAGTCGAGACTCTTCGCCAGATCGCTCACCGGCAGGATCGGCGACGCGACGAGGAACCGAGGCATCGCTGGATCGGTCATGTCAGTTCCTGCCATGTGCCCTGTTCTTGTGGGGTCAGACCCCTTACGAAATCCGAAAGGGGTCTGACCCTGAGATTCAGCGGCCGGGGCGGGCCGGCATCTGGTCCTTCGCGAAGCGCGGCAGCTTCTCGTTGCGCATCGCCAGGTGATACACCGCGGTCGCAATCGCCATCGCCGACTGCTGCGCGTCACTTTCGATCACGCGCTCGTAGGTGTCGAGGTTCGTGTGCCACGTGTGCGTGCCGTATTCGATCGGATCCTGCCCGACGCCGATGCCCGGCAGCCCCACTTCGTTGAACGACGTGTGGTCCGAGCCGCCGCGCGCGCGCGACCGCGTGGCCGTCGCCCCCATCACGCCGTTGCCGGCAAACGGTGTCAGCATCGGCCGCAGGACGTTCGCCGCGGTGGGCGGACCGAACACCGTCATGCCGCGGGCCCGGCCCGTGCCCGAGTCGATGTTGAAGTAGCCGGCGAAGTGTTCGTACTCCGGCTTCGGATTTTCGAACGTGCCGAAGTGCTGCGCCACGTAGGCGACCGAGCCGCGCAGGCCCTGTTCCTCGCCGCTCCAGAGCGCGAGGCGGATGGTGCGCCGCGGCTTCACGCCGATCGCCTGCAGGATGCGGATCGCCTCGAACATCGTCGAGACGCCGATGGCGTTGTCGGTGGCGCCGGTGGCGGCATGCCATGAATCGAGGTGGCCGCCGAGCATCACCACTTCCTGCGCCTTGTCGGTGCCGGGAATCTCGGCGATGACGTTGTGCTGCGTCCGGCCCTCGGGATAGGTCTGGTTGACGATCGTCGCTTCGATCTCGACCGGATGCCCGCTGGCCATCAGGCGGGCGATGCGTCCGTAGTCTTCGTTGCGCATCACGATCGTCGGCACCGCCTTCGTCACGTCGAAGTTGCGGTTGTTGAAGGCGCGGATCTGGCCGTGTTCGCGGCCAGCGTCGTTCACGCGCAGCGCCGCGCCCTGATCCTTCAGAAACTGATTGAGCTGATCCTGGAACTGGTCGGCGGTGAGCGGCGCGAGTTTCGGATCGGCGGCGGCGGGCGCCGCGGCGGCCGGCGCACCGAAGGGCGACGGCGGGGGATTCGGCGAGAACTGCGCGCGCGCCTCGTTGTCGTCGCGGCGTTTCGCCGGCGGGTCGATCGTGACGTCGAGCGTGGCCGGCTGGCCGACGAACACGGCGCGGCCCTTGAGGTTGCCACGGAGGTGATTGAAGAAGCGATCCGCGTCCGCCTGGGTCGGCCGCCCGGGCGGCGTGACGATGATCGTGGACGCCGTGATGGTGCCGTTGGTGCCAGGCGTCCACGCGAGCGCCTCCACCACGAGGCTGTCCTTCACCGGCGAGACGAGATGGACGGCGGTCTTCTCGTTGGCCCAGCCGGGATGGCCGAAATCCCACTCCTCGAGGTGCGCGTTCGCGAGGCCCGCGGCCGTGGCGCGCTGCACGAGCCAGTCCTGCGACCTGCGGAGGTTCGGCGAGCCCGTGAGGCGCGGCCCGTAGACATCGGTGAGCATGTGGAGCGTCCGCATGATCTGCGAACGCTCGGTGGCTTCACGGCGGATCTTCCAGATGACGTCCTGGTCGATGGCTTCGGCCGGCGCGGCGGGGCGGTTCTGTTCACCCTCCTGCGCGGCGGGTGTCGAGACGAGGCCCGGCACGGTGACCGCGGCGCTCAGGATCAGGGTGGCAAGGACGGCATTGCGCATGCGCCGGACTATACACCGGCCGCCGGAGAGGTGGCCCGCGTGCCGTACACTCGGCGCCATGCCGCACGTCGAGACGTCCACACCGCCCGGTACCCCTGCGCCCATCGGTCCGTACAGCCACATCGCCCGCGTCGGCACGTCGATCACGATCGGCGGCACGGCCGGGTTCGATCCCGTCACCGGCGCACTCGCCGGCCCGGACATCGAGACGCAGACCACCCGCATCCTCGAATCGTTCCGCGTGATGCTCGCATCGGTGGACTCGGACCTGGCGCACGTCGTCCACATCCACGTCTTCCTGCTGCACATGCGGGACTTCGAGGCGATGAACCGGGCCTACGTGGCCGTGATGGGCGACCACCGTCCGGCGCGCACCGTCATCGGCGTGGCTGAGCTGCCCAGGCCCGGCGTGCTGCTGACGATGAACCTGACCGCCGTCACCCGGTAGACCCGCGCGGCCCGCCCTGGGTGACCCGGGGTCAGACCCCTTACGAATTCGAAAGGGGTCTGACCCCGAGACTCGGCTGCCCGCTACAATGCGCGGCATGCGACGGCTTGCCCTGATTCTGGCCGTGTGCGCACTGGCGACGCCCTCGGCGCGTCAGGCGCCGGCGGACCTCGTGATCGAGAAGAACGTCGAAGCGCGGATGCGCGACGGCGTCGTGCTGCGCGCGGACGTCTATCGTCCCGCGGCCGGTGGACGCCGGCCCGCGCTTTTGCAGCGCACGCCGTACTCGAAGAATCCGGGCACGCCCGACAGTCAGTTCCATCGCCTCGCGCGCGCCGGCTTCGTCGTGGTCGTGCAGGACACGCGCGGACGTTACATGTCGGACGGCGTTGCCGTGCCGCACGATGAAGGCGCCGACGGCTTCGACACGATTGAGTGGGTGGCGCGTCTGCCGTATGTGGACGGCCGCGTCGGCATGTTCGGCGGCAGCTACAGTGCCACGGTGCAGCTGCTCGCCGCGCCGCTCAGGCCGCCGCATCTCGTGGCGCTCTTCCCGTCGGCGTCGTATGCCAGCCGCTACGACATGGTGTTCCAGGGCGGCGCGTTCTATCTGGGCGACGGGTTGTCGTGGAGCCTCGGCCAGGCGAAGGATGTGCGCCGGCGGCTGCTCGAGCCGCAGGCGAATCGCGACGGCGAACTCGGCCTCTCGCCGGACGAGCGCAAGCAGCTGCAGAGCGAGTGGTACCGCCACCTGCCGCTCAATACGATCGAAGCGCTGCAACTACGCCGGTATTCGCCGGGGTACTTCGACCTGCTGCAGCATCCGTCGTACGACACGTTCTGGACGACGTTCGATGTCGCCGCGAAACATCCGCAGTTCGAGGTGCCGGCGTATCACCTCACCGGCTGGTACGACAGCCTGCTGAACGGCACCCTCGCCAACTTCAGCGGACTCCGCGCCAACGCGGGCACCGAGCGCGCGCGGCGCAACCAGCGGCTCATCGTGGGCCCCTGGACCCACGCGCGGCCCACCGCCGCCACGACGAAGATCGGCGGCGTGGACTTCGGCGCCGACGCCGGGTTCGACTCCGAGGGCCTCATCGTCCGCTGGTTCCAACACTGGATGAATACCGGGGGCCAGACCCCATTCAAGGCCGAGCCAGACAAAGTGCCCGCGGGGGCCGGAATGGGGTCTGGCCCCATCTCCGACTGGCCCGGGTCGCCCGTGCGGCTCTTCCTGATGGGCGAGAACCGCTGGCGCGACGAGCAGGAGTGGCCGCTCCGCCGGGCGCAGCCGACGCCGTTCTACCTGCACAGCACGAGGGGCGCCAATGGCCTCGCGGGCGACGGCCGGCTCAGTCAATCGGCGCCAGCGAACGGTGCGGCGCCATCCGACACGTTCACCTACGATCCACAGACGCCGGTACCCACCGGGCTCTTCGGCGCCTACTCGCGCGTGCCCGTCGATCGCCGCGAGATCCAGCAGCGGCCCGACGTGCTCGTCTACACCTCCGACCCGCTCACGGCGCCGCTCGAAGTGACAGGCCCGATCACCGCCGTGCTCTACATCGCGTCGTCGGCGAAGGACACGGACTTCACGGCCGCCATCAGCGACGTGCAGCCGGATGGCACCGCCCGCGCGCTCACGGACGGCATCATCCGCGCGCGGTATCGCGCGAGCAGAACCACGCCGGAGCTGCTCGTGCCCGGCGCACGTTACGAGGTGCGCATCGACGTCGGCGCGACCGGCAACGTGTTCCTCCCGGGGCACCGCATCCGCCTCGAAGTCTCGAGCAGCAACTTCCCGCGCTACGACCGCAACCCGAACACGGGCGCGCCCTTCGCCACCGGCGCCACCACCGTGACCGCGCGGCAGACGGTGTTCCACGCGCCGGACGCCGCATCACACCTCATCCTTCCGGTGATTCCGCGATGACCTATCGCTTTCCCGCGCGCGCCATGGCGGCGCTGCTCGTGACCCTGGCGTTCTCCGCCTGCTCGCAGGACGACGTCATCCCGTTCGGCGAAGAGCCGACTCGCGTGAAGCTGGGGTACACCGTGGCGTCGTCGGCCGCGCAGCAGCAGCTCGAGACACGCTTCCGCAAGGGCGTGTCGGCGGACTCGATGTCCGCCCTCCACAAGCCGCTCACCGACCGGCCGCATCCCGCCGGCTCCGCGGGCACGCAGGAGGTCGTCCGTTACCTCCAGCAGACGCTCGCGAGTTACGGGCTCGACGTGCGGACACACGAATACCAGGTGCTGCTCGCGAAGCCGAAGACGATCGCGATCACGATGACGGCACCGTCGCGACGCGCGCTCAGTATCGACGAGCCGGCTATTCCCGAAGATCCGACATCGTCGCATCAGGAACTTGGCGGCGGCTACGTGGCCTACTCCGCGTCGGGCACCGCGGAAGGGCGGGTGGTCTACGTGAACTACGGCCTGCCGGCCGACTACGCCGAACTCGCGGCCCTCGGCGTGTCGCTCAAGGGCAAGATCGCGCTCGCGCGCTACGGACGCAGCCACCGCGCGGTGAAGACCCATACGGCGGAGCAGGCCGGCGCCCGCGCGCTCATCCTTTACAGCGACCCCGGCGACGACGGCGAGGCGAAGGGGCCGGCGTGGCCGAAGGGTTACTGGCGCGGTCAGCAGATGCTGCAGCGCGGCAACGCCAAGTACAGCTGGTTCTGGCACGGCGATCCGCTCACGCCTGGCGTCGGCGCCACGAAGGACGCCGCGCGCCTTGCCGAGGCCTCGGCGCCGACACTGCCGAAGATCCCCGTGGTGGTCGTGAGCTGGGGCGAAGCGCAGCACCTCATGGCGGCACTCGGCGGACCGAATGCGCCGGAGCGGTTCCATGGCGGGCTCCGCATGCCATACAAGGTGGGACCCGGCCCCGCGGCCGTGCGTGTCGAGGTCGAGATGGACCAGGGGCTGCGCCCGATCTACGACATCGTCGCGTCCATCAAGGGCACGCAGACGCCGGAGCGATCGATTCTCTTCGGCACCCATCACGACGCGTGGACGTTCGGCGGTGTGGACCCCGGCACCGGCACGACGGCGCTCCTCGAAGTGGCGAAGGGGCTCGGTCAGCTCGTGAAGTCCGGCTGGAAGCCGTCGCGCACGATCTCGTTCGCCTTCTGGGACGCGGAGGAGTTCGGCCTCGTCGGCTCGACCGAGTACGCGGAAGCCCTCAGGGCGCAACTGCAGGAGCAGCTCATCATGTACGTGAACATCGACATGTACATGAAAGGCCGCTTCGATCCGGGCGGCGTGCCGTCGCTCTCGGCCTTCGTGGCGGATGTGGCGAAGGACGTGCCCGAGGGCGACACGACCGTGTTCGAGCACTGGAAGGCCTCGGAGGCAGCGCGTCAGAAGGTGGCCGATACGTCCACGTTCACGCCGGACCTCGAAGCCCTCGGCAGCGGCGCCGACTTCGTGCCCTTCCAGGACCATCTGGCCGTGCCCACGATGGCGATCGAGTTCATCGGCGACAACGGCTACGGTTACGGCACCTATCACACGAACTACGACTCCCGCGCCTACGTCGAGCAGATCGCCGACCCCGGCTTCACGCAGGGCGTGCTGATGGCGCAGGTGCTCGGCACGATGGCGCTCCGGATGAGCGAGGCCGAGGTGCTGCCGTTCCACTTCTCGCACTACGCGGCGAAGCTGCTCGACGCGGTGGATGCCGCCTCCGGCTGGTCGCGCGAGGCAGGTGTGGCCATGGACGCGGCGCCGCTCAGGTCTCGCGCCGAGGCCGTGCGCATTGCCGCCGTCGCACTCGAACAGGACATCGGCGTCGCCCTGGCCAGCGGCGGTGTGCCGGCGGCTGCCCGGGTCGCGCTCAACGATCGGCTGAGCCGCATGGAGCAGACGCTCGCCGACGACGACGGCGCCGCCGACACCAAGTGGTACCGGCACGTGTTCTACGGCTGGAACATCTACTCGCTCTACGACGGACAGCCGTTCCCCGGCCTCGCCGAGGCGTTTCGTCTGAAGGACGCCGCCCGCGTGGCCCACGAACGCGGGCGCATCGAACGCGCGCTCGATCGCATGCTCGCGGAGCTCGACGCGGCGCGCCGGCTCCTCCGCTGACAACGCACAGCCACCATGGACGAACGACAGCAACTGCTCCTCTGGCAATGGAGCACCGCCGCGCAGATGACGTCGCTTGCGATGATCGCGACGTTCTTCGTGCTGCTCGCGCGCTCGAGCCGCCGCAGCGAGCTGCGCTGGTGGGCCCTGGCCTGGAGCGCCAACCTGTTCGCGCTCGTCGTCACGCTCGTCTTCTGGAATCTGCAGCCGGCATCGCTCGTGCCGCTCGTGACCGGGCTGTACGTCGGCTCGAAGACCGCGTTCGTGCTGCTCTTCGTCGAGGGCGTCCGGGCGGTGGTGCGGCCTGGCACCGGCCTGCTGCGACCGACCACGCTCGCCGGCATCGTCACCGCGTACGGACTGTTCGCGGCGGCGTTCCTCGGCTCGATTCCCGCCATCGGTGTCGTGCAGCACGCCACGCTGGCCCTCGTCTTTCTGCCGCTCGCTGGCCTGACCGCGCGCGCACCGGGACTGCTGTGGCTCAGTGCCGGCGTGGCCGTGCGCGGCCTGCTGGCGGCCGCTGAAGCGGGCGCCTACGGGCTGCAGCTGTCGGGCGCCGCCGGGCATCCGTGGCAGCCGGCGGCCGCGGCGTTCATGTCGGCCAGCTCCGCCTTCGACATGGGCGCGGAATGGCTGCTCGTGCTCGGCAGCGTGCTGGCCGTGACCGCGCGCACGCAGCGTGACCTGGAAGCCACCAATCGCGAGCTGCTCGCCGCGCACGAACAACTCCGCCTGGTGGCCGACCGCGATCCGCTGACCACGCTGGCGAACCGGCGCTCGCTGGCCGAGGTGTTCCGCGCCGTGCAGCCGGCCGGCGCGATTCTCCTGTTCTTCGATCTCGATGGCTTCAAGGCCCTCAACGACCGTCACGGTCATCTCGCCGGCGACGGCTGCCTGCGCGACTTCGCCGGCGCGCTGCGCGACTCCTTTCGCCCCGACGACTTCGTGATTCGCTACGGAGGGGATGAGTTCCTGGTCGTGGCCCGCGGCATGGACGTGGCGTCGGCGGTGAGCCGTGTCGAGAACCTGTCGGCGCGCATCGGACGCGAGCGGCCCGGCATGCCGCCCTACGCGTTCTCCGTCGGGATGGCGGAGCTTGCGGCCGGCGGACATGCCGAAGCGGCGCTGCTCGAGGCCGATGCCGCGATGTACCGCGCCAAGGCCGACAAGTAACCCGGCGGGCAGCCGTCGTCGCGCGAGGCGTTTTGACGCCGGAGCGCGAAGCGACTACCGTACGCCGCGATGGCTGCAACGCCCAACCGCTGGCGCATTCCGATCGGCGCCGTCCTCGTGCACGTGTGCATCGGCTCCGTGTATGCGTGGAGCACGTTCAACCGGCCCATCCAGGCGATCTTTCCCGACGCGCCGTGGT
>CADEFD010000129.1:13253-14567 GCA_902826515.1 uncultured Acidobacteriota bacterium | reverse complement strand
GGATGGCGTCGAAGTTCCTGTCGCCGGAAGCGCAGTTTGCCGCCGGCGTGAACAACCGCGACGAAGCGGTGTCGTCCACGGCCACGGTGACCGAGACGGTGACCAAGTCGGTGTCGGTCGAGACGTCGGTGACCGTGCCGGCGCCGCCGGTGAAGACGAAGTCGGCGTTCGCCGCCATGCAGAACCAGGAAGACGCGCCGCCGTGCAGCACGTGCGGGTCGATCATGGTGCGCAGCGGCGCCTGCTACAAGTGCAGCAACTGCGGCACGACCAGCGGCTGCGCGTAGCGACAGCCGGGACTGGTCCCCGCGAGGGGACTGGCCCCATCACGTAGCGCCGGGGGCCTGTCCCCGATGAACAACCGCGCGGGCGGGGTGGAGCAATCCATCCCGCCCGTTGTCGTATCCGGAGCCAGGACTGACTGACGATGCCTCTCCACGTGGACACGCCGCTCATCGAATCCCGACCGCTGAGTCTCGCCTCGGGCCGGGAGATCTGGCTGAAGCTCGACGCCCTGCAGCCGCCTGGCTCGTTCAAGCTGCGCGGCATCGGGCACGCCTGCGAAGTACATCACGCGCGCGGGGCGCGGCGGTTCGTGTCGTCATCCGGCGGCAACGCCGGGCTCGCCGTGGCGTATGCCGGCCGCCGGCTCGGTGTGCCCGTCACCGTGGTGGTGCCGGAAAGCAGCACCGGCACGGCGCGGGCGCTGCTCGCGCGCGAGCAGGCCACGGTCATCGTGCACGGCGCCTCGTGGCAGGACGCCCACGAGCTGGCGCTGTCTCGCGTGGGCGCCGGCGACGCCTTCATCCACCCGTTCGACGATCCGCTGCTCTGGCACGGGCACGCGTCGATGATCGATGAAGTCGTGGCCGCGGGACTGACATTTGACGCCGTCGTCGTGTCCGTCGGCGGTGGCGGCCTGATGTGCGGCGTGGCCGAAGGGCTGCGCCGGCACGGGCTGGACCACGTGCCGATCGTGGCCGTCGAGACCACCGGCGCGGCGTCGCTGCGCGCCGCCCTCGATGCCGGGGAACTCGTGACCCTCGACGCCATCACCAGCGTGGCCACGTCGCTCGGCGCCAGGCGCGTGTGCGCGCGGGCGCTGCAGTGGGCCCGGGAGCGGCCCGTGCAGAGCGTGCTCGTGTCCGACGCGGAGGCGCTCGACGCCTGCGAGCGTTTCCTCGCCGATCACCGGATGCTCGTGGAGCCGGCCTGCGGCGCGAGCCTCGTGCCGGCCGGCGCGCCGCACGCGGCGCTGGCGGCATTCGCGCGTGTGCTCGTCATCGTGTGCGGCGGCGCCACCGCCACCATCGA
>CADEFD010000129.1:0-13153 GCA_902826515.1 uncultured Acidobacteriota bacterium | reverse complement strand
TCATGACACAACGACGGCTGGTGGTGACGGGCGCAAGTCAGGGCATCGGCGCGGCGCTGGTGGAGCAGGCGCGCGCGGCCGGGCATCAGGTCACGTTCACGGGACGCGATGCGGCGCGCGTGGCGGCGCTGGCCGCCGCGACCGGCGCGCACGGGCTCGTGGCCGACGTCACGAACGGCGACGACAACGAGCGCACGGTGCAGACGGCCCTCGCGCGCATGGGCGGCGTCGACGTGCTCGTGAACAACGCCGGCTACGCCTACCGTGCCGAGATCGGCGCGCTCGACGTGGCGGCGATGCGGACGATGTTCGAGACCAACGTCTTCGGCCTGGTGGACCTGACCAATCGCGTGGTGCCGCATCTGAAGGCGCAGGCCTTCGGCGACATCGTGAACCTCGCGTCCACGTCGGGCATGAAAGGTGCGCCGGGCGGCACCGCCTACAGCGGCAGCAAGTGGGCCGTGCGCGGCATCACGCAGTGCTGGCAGGCGGAACTGCGCCCGTTCGGCATCCGCGTGGGCTGCATCTGCCCGTCGGAAGTGCAGACCAACTTCGGCGGCCGCGGCGGCCGCAACAATCCGAACAAGCTCTACGCCGGCGACATCGCCGCCACCATCCTGGCCGGCCTGCACCTGCCGCAGCGGGTGTTGTGGACGGAACTGGCGGTCTTTGCGACCAATCCCTGGAAGGAAGACTGAGCGCGCGGTCTCCGCTCTCGAATGATGCCGGTCGTATCCGCCTACCCGCCCCCCGGCGCGTTCGGCCCGACCGGATCCGGCATCACCCGAGAGCGAAGGCCGCCGCCACCGACTGTGCCATCACGTCTTCGAGGATGATCTCGAGTTCGGCGATGGCGATCTCCGACATCCCCAAGGTGGCGGCTTCGCGCACCGCGCCGAGCACCAGATCCGGCTGCGGGCGCAGGCCGATGCCCACCTTGTTGCAGGCGTGGTTGGCCAGCCGCACGATCTGGAGCGGGATGTTGGCCGGATCGGGCACTTCCACATGGTGGTCGCGCACGATCGTCTGGAACACTTCCGGCAGGTGCCACGACACGAGCAGCCGGTAGCCGACCTCGGCGTGGGCGTTGTCGAGCATCTCGCGGATGAGTTCGGGCGAGACGGCGGCGTATTCGGGCTCGCGCGCCATGTCGTCGAGCACGCGCAGCAGGAACAGCTTGCCGATGTCGTGCACGAGCGCGCCGATGAACACCGTTTCGCCGTGCTGCGGGAAGCGCACTTTGCGCGACGTCCACTCGGCGGCGAGGGCGCAGGCCGAGGCGTGATGCCAGAGGTCGCGCATCAGGCCGGCGATTTCCGGATGGCGGGCCGTGTAGCGGCTCTTCTCCGAAGCCAGGAACACGAGGTTGGCCACCCGCTGCAGACCCAGCCGCAGCACCGCGGCACGGATGCTCGACACTTCCGAGAGGCCGCCGAAGAACGCCGAGTTGGCGGCGCGCAGCACTTCGGCCACGAGCGCCGGATCGGATTCGATGGCGCGTTCGATCTCGCTGATGTCGTAGCGCTCTTCGCGCGACGCCTTCTGCACCTTCAGCGCGACGTCGCTGAAGACCGGCAGGGTGATCTGGCGCTTCTCGGCGAAGGCCAGCGCCTGCTCGAGCAGGGAGAGTTCTTCGCTCATGCGTTCACTCCGAGCAGCCGGTGGAGCTCGCTGACGGGCCGGGGCCGCGACAGCCGCGGCAGCTGGCGGATGAGCTCCTCGAAGCTCGTGAGCCCGGCGGCGGCCTTCACGATGCCGTCTTCGATGAGGGTCACGAGCCCGCTGGCTTCCACGCAGACGCGGCGGATTTCGTAGGCGGTCTTGCGCGACAGCAGCGCGTCGCGCACCGTTTCGTTCAGCACCAGCACCTCGAACACGGCGACGCGGCCCTTGTAGCCGATGTGCCGGCAGGCCGGGCAGCCGGCGCCGCGGGCGAAGGTCAGGCCGGCCGCTTCCGCCGGCTGGTAGCCGAGCCGCGCCAGCTCGCTCGGCGTAAGCACGTGCTTTTCGGCGCAGTGCGGGCAGACGCGGCGCACCAGGCGCTGCGCCACCACGCTCACGACCGTGGACGAGATCAGGAAGGCCTCGATGTTCATGTTGAGCAGGCGGATGAGGCCGCCGATCGAGTCTTCGGTGTGGAACGTGGTGAGCACCTTGTGGCCGGTGAGCGCGGCGTTGATGGCCACTTCGGCCGAGAACTGGTCGCGGATCTCGCCGATGACGATGACGTCCGGATCCTGCCGCACGATGTGTTTGAGCGTCTCGGCGTACGAGACGTTGATCTTCGGGTTGATCGAACACTGCGAGATGCCGTCGATCATGTACTCGACGGGATCCTCGGCGGTGATGATGCTGGTGTTGGCATCGTTCAGGTAGTTGACCGCCGCGTAGAGCGTGGTGGTCTTGCCCGACCCGGTGGGCCCGGTCACCATGACGACGCCGCTCGGGGCGTCGAGGGCGTCGCGCTGCAGCGCCTCGAGCATGCGCGGCGCCATGCCGATGTCGCGGATGGTGAGCAGGGTGTCGCGGTTGTTGAGCAGCCGCATCACGACCTTCTCGCCGTGGATGGTGGCGTAGATCGAGACGCGGATGTCGACCGTGCCGCGCGGCGTGTCGTACTGGATGCGGCCGTCCTGGTGGCGGCGGCGTTCGGCGATGTCGGCGCCGGCCATCACCTTGATGCGGCCGATCATCGCCACGGCCTTGTCGTTCGGGACGTCGTCGTGCAGCACCATCACGCCGTCCTGGCGGAAGCGGATGCGCAGCCGCTCGCGGCCCGGCTCGAAGTGGATGTCGCTGACCCGGTTGGCGAGCGCCTGGTCGAGCACGCCGTTCACGAGCGCCACCGCGCCGCCGCCGTCGGCGACGAGCGGGGCCACCGAGACGCTGGCGACCAGTTCCTTCTCGGCGCGGCCGATCGCCGCCATCACGCTCTTGCGCGCGCCGATGCCCACGATGAGGTCGGCGCCGAAGTGTTTGCGGGCCAGCTCGAGATGCTGCTTGTTGGCCGGGTCGGCGAAGACGACGAGCGTGCGCTCGCCCTCGCGGCGCACCGGGACGAAGCCGTGCGCCTTGTAGGTGGAGACCGGCGCGCGCTTCAGGAGCGCCACGTCGAAGGCCACCGTGTCGGCCATGACCGGCGTCAGGTTCAGCAGGTCGGCCTGCGCCGCCACCACATCGGCCGCATTCACGATGTGGTTGTCGATGAGGATGTCTTCGATCGGCGTCTGCGGGTGTTCGCGTTGCTGGGCGATCGCGAGGTGCAGCTCGTGCGGCTCGAGGCGCCCGAGTTCGACGAGCACGTCGCCGAGCGGGGCGTCGACGCGGCCCGAGCGGAGCGCGGCGCGAATCTGCGCCTCGGTCACGACCTTCAGCTCGATGAGCACCGACGAGAGCGTGCGGGCCGCTTCCACCTTCTTGTGGATGCGCGAGGCCAGGGCGAGCTGCTCGGCCGTGATCACGCCGGTATCGACGAGCACCCCGGCGATGCGCAGTCCGACCGGCGGCGCCGCGGCGTGTTCGGCCGGCGCCCGCGCCGGCAGGGGCGGGTGACGCGGCGGATCCGTCGGGGAGGTCGGCAGTGGGCTGGCCATGGGCGTGGATGCTGTCCAGACCCAAAATCGGCCCCCGAGGGTCGCGCTTGAACGTCGGCAGGCCGACACCTGCGCGGCGTGCAGCCGCGTGCGGAATCCGGCTACTGCGGGGCCGGTCCCGGGACGAGCCGGCCGCCGGTGAGGAACCGCTGGTAGTTCGAGTAGGTGGTCTGCCGCCGCATCCGGACCGCGGCGCTGCCGCGGGTGACCATGAGGTGGCTGTACGACACCGGCAGCACGATCGTCTCGGGCGGATTTTCGAAGGTGACCCGCTTGAAGCGGTACGACAGGTCGTAGCGGTCGAGCATCGCGTCCTGCTGCACGCCCGGACGGCGCAGCAGCGCCGGCGCCAGCTTCAGATCCACGTACGACAGGTGCTGATCGAGCCGCAGCACGTCATGGGTCTCGGCATCCACCCAGAGGCGGCCGCGGGCACCGCCCGTGATCTGGAAGCTGAGGCAGTCTTCGTCGTCTTCGTGCGCCCAGACCTCGCCTTTGGCCTTCTCGATCTCGCGGAAGTCGAGCATCACCACCTGGCGGCCGTCGAGCCGTCCCGGCCCGGCGTGCGTGAAGGTGTATTTGACGCGTTCGGCGTCGAGCAGCATCGAGAGCGGCTGCGGCGCCACCTCGTTGCGTTCCTCGGTGGTGCAGTTGCGGCGGTCCTTCTTGCGCGGCGTGCGGCCGTTGACCCGCATCACGCGGCGCAGCGCCGTGGCCTCCGCCGCGCCATGACCGTCCTCTGCCGGATCCCACGACAGGCGCAGCTCCGACTCGATGGTGCGGCCGAAGCCGTCGCCCGTGAGGCCCGAACTGAGCGGCTGCACGTAGACCTTCTCGGTGCACACGAGGCTCTGCGCGCGCTCGAAGAAGTCCTTCACCCGGGAGGTCGCGCGGTCGAGCGTGGCGAGCACGTCGGGGGCAGGGGAGCCCGGCGCCTGGGGCTCGGCGCGTGGCACCGCCGCGGCGCCGAGGACGAGGAGCGTCGTGGCGGCGAGACCGGCGAGTGACCAGCGGCGAAGCAGGCCCGGCATGGCGTGTGAAGGCGAATTATAGCGACAGGCGCGTGCCGTGTGTCACCATGTTCCGGCCCGCCTCGATGTCCGTTCCGACTCCCGTCTCCACCCCGGCCGTGCCACCCCACGCCACCCCGCTCGAAGAGGTGCTCGAGCGCACCTGGGGCTACACCTCGTTCCGCCCGCTGCAGCGCGAGGCGATGGACGCCATCCTGGCGCGCCGCGACTCGCTCGTCGTGATGCCGACCGGCGCCGGCAAGTCCATCTGCTTCCAGGCGCCCGCGCTCGTTGCCGACGGGCTGGCGCTCGTGGTCTCGCCCCTCATCTCGCTGATGAAGGACCAGGTGGATACGCTCGTCGGCAACGGCGTGGCCGCGGCCTGCTACAACAGCGCGTTGTCGTCGGAGCAGAAGGGGCGGGTCATGGACGACCTGCGTGCGGGGCGGATCAAGCTCCTCTACGTCTCGCCCGAGCGGCTGGTGGGCGAGGGGGCCGAGGGCTTCCTGCGCCGCGTCGCCGCCGGCGCCGCCCGCGTCGGTTTCATCGCCGTGGACGAAGCGCACTGCATCAGCCAGTGGGGGCACGACTTCCGGCCCGAATACCGCCAGCTGGCGCGCCTGCGCGAGTTCTTCCCCGGCGTCAGCCTGCACGCCTTCACGGCCACGGCCACGGCGCGCGTGCGGCGCGACATCACCGAACAGCTGGCGCTGCAGGCCCCGGTCGAGCTCGTCGGCTCGTTCGACCGGCCGAACCTGACCTACCGCGTGCTGCCGCGCGCCTCGCTCAAGACGCAGATCCTCGACGTGCTGAAACGCCACGGCGGGGAGGCCGGCATCGTCTACTGCTCGTCGCGCAAGGACGTCGATCAGCTCGCCGCGTGGATGCAGGGGCAGGGCCTGCGCGCCGTGCCCTACCACGCCGGCCTCTCGGACGAAGAGCGCCACCGCCACCAGGATGCCTTCCTCGACGAACACGCCGACGTCGTCGTGGCTACCGTCGCCTTCGGCATGGGCATCGACCGCTCGGACGTGCGCTACGTCATCCACGCGGGCGCGCCGCAGTCGCTCGAGCATTACCAGCAGGAGTCGGGACGCGCCGGCCGCGACGGGCTCGAAGCGGAATGTGTGCTCATCGTCTCGGGCGCGGATTTCCTCAAGTGGCGCCAGATGCTCGAACGCAGCGGCGAGATGAACGATCAGAAGCGCCAGCTCCTGCGCGACATCGAACGTTACGCCTCCGGCGTGGGCTGCCGGCACAAACATCTGCTGGCGCACTTCGCCGAGCGGTATCCCAAGGACGATTGCGGCGCCTGCGACTTCTGCCTCGGCGAGCTCGAGTCGGTGGCGGAGCCGACGACCGTCGCCCGCAAGATCCTGTCGTGCGTGGCCCGCGTCGGTCAGCGCTTCGGCGCCGCGCACCTCACGAACGTGCTGCGCGGATCGGCCACCGAGCAGGTGACGGCGCGCGGCCACGACACCCTCAGCACGTTCGGCCTGCTGAAGGAGTCGTCGCAGGACGACGTGCGCGGCTACATCGACCAGCTGCTCGGCCGCGGCTACCTGCGCCAGACCGACGACCAGTATCCGGTGCTCGCGCTCACCGACGACGGCGTGGCGCTGCTCAAGGACGCCGGCGCCGCGCCCGAGCTCACGCTGGCGCGGCAGCGCAAGGCCGACCCGTCGCGCGGCCCGCGCCGCTCGAAGGCCGAGACGGAAGGCTGGGAGGGCGTGGACCGCGACCTCTTCGAGCGCCTGCGGGCGCTCCGCCTCACGGTGGCGCGCGGCCGCGGCGTGCCGCCCTACGTCATCTTCCACGACACGACGCTCAGGGAACTGGCGCGCACGAAGCCGTCGACCCTCGAGGAACTGCGCCATGTCTACGGCGTCGGCGCGAAGAAGGCCGACGATCTGGGGGCGGCCGTGCTCGACGTGCTGCGCGGCGCGTGAGTCCGCGGGCGCCCCGGCTCCGTGCATCCGCCGCTGCGGCCGTGGGCCGCGTGCGGTAAGATCCCACTCGTGGTTCGCCAGTATCTGCAACTCGGGTCGCGCACGCTCGCGTACCTCGACAACGACCCCGAGGCCACCGGCAAGCCGGTGCTCGTGCTCGTGCATGCCTTCCCGCTCGGCTCGCAGATGTGGGAGCCGCAGTTCCGCGGCGCCTTCTACGGCTGGCGCATCCTGGCGCCCGACCTGCGCGGCTTCGGCGGCTCGACCGACGAACGCGCCGAAGGTGTCGACCCGACCATCGACGACTACGCCGAAGATGTCGCCGGTCTCATCCGCGAAGTGGCCGGCGGTCCCGTGGTGCTCGGCGGCCTGTCGCTCGGCGGCTACACCGCCTTCGCGGTGATGCGGCGCACGCCGTCGCTCGTGCGCGGGCTCGTGCTCGCCGACACCCGCGCCGGCGCCGATTCGCTCGAGGGCCGCGCCGCGCGCAAGGCGATGCTGACGGTGCTCGAACACGACGGTCCGCAGGGCGTGGCCCGCGACATGATGCCGAAGCTCCTCGGCCCGACCACGCGCGAACACAATCCCGGCGCCGAGGAAACCGTGCGCCTGCTCATCAAGCGGCAGTCGCCGGCCGCCATCCGCGACGCGATCGTGCGCATGATGGAACGGCCCGACTCGCACGCGCTGCTGCCCGCCATCACCGTGCCGACGCTGGTCGTCGTGGGCGAGGAAGACGTGCTCACGCCGCCGTCCGAATCCGAAGCGATGGTGGCGGCGCTGCCGAACGCCACGCTCGTGCGCATTGCCGGCGCCGGGCACCTCGCCAACATCGAGCAGGCCCAG
This sequence comes from uncultured Acidobacteriota bacterium, assembly GCA_902826515.1. Classification (GTDB taxonomy): domain Bacteria; phylum Acidobacteriota; class Vicinamibacteria; order Vicinamibacterales; family UBA2999; genus CADEFD01. Next base: position 5,755 of record CADEFD010000129.1, on the reverse strand, counting down.
GCGTTCGAAGCCAGCGTCGAGGATTTCCTGGCCTCGCTGCCGCAGGCCTGAGGCGCATGGACCTCAGACTCGCCGGCAAGGTCGCCATCATCACCGGCTCGAGCCGCGGGCTCGGCCTCGCCAGCGCCCGGGCGCTCGTGGCCGAAGGCTGCAACGTCTGCATCTGCGGACGCGGCGAAGACGCCCTCTCGGAAGCCGCCATGGACCTTGCGGCGGCGGCCGTGGCGCCGGCCGAAGTGCTGGCCGTGCGCGCGGATCTCGCGACCGAGGCCGGCATCCGCGATGTCGTGGAGGCGACCATCACCCGCTTCGGCGGCGTGGACGTGCTCGTGAACAACGTCGCCCTCGCGCGCGGCGCCGACATCGTCTCGACCACCGATGCGGAGTGGCAGGAAGCGTTCGACCAGACGCTGTTCCCGGCGATCCGCGCCACCCGGCTCGTGGTGCCGTCGATGCGCGCCCGCGGCGGCGGCGCCGTCATCATCATCTCGTCGATCTTCGGCCGCGAGGCCGGCGGCCGCATGACCTACAACGCGGTGAAGGCGGCGGAAATCAGCCTCGGCAAGTCGCTCGCGCAGCAACTGGCCAAGGACAACATCCGCGTGAACAGCGTGTCGCCGGGCTCGATCTCGTTTCCGGGCGGGTCGTGGTTCAAGCGCCAGCAGAGCGACCCCGAGGGCATCGCCAAGTTCATCGCCGCCGAGCTGCCGTTCGGCCGCTTCGGCAGGGCCGAGGAAGTTGGCGATGTCGTCGCGTTCCTGGCCTCGGCCCGCGCCAGCTGGGTCAGCGGCACATCCGTCGTGGTCGACGGCTGTCAGAGCCGTTCGTTCTAGACGCCGGGGCGAACCACGGTGCCGGCACCCGGCATCTCAGTAGAATCATTGCGATGGCCTCCAGCGCGCCTGACGTCGGCTCCCAGCTGCTGCACTACCGCGTGCTCGGCCGGCTCGGCGCGGGCGGCATGGGCGAGGTCTTCCTCGCCGAAGACACCCGGCTCGGCCGTCAGGTCGCGCTGAAGTTCCTCACCACGACCGACGACGGCGATCCCGAAGCCCGCGAGCGGCTCGTGCGCGAGGCGCAGGCCGCGTCGGTGCTGCGCTCGCCGCACGTCGCCGTCACCTACGACCTCGTCGAACACGGCGAATCGATCTTCATCGCGATGGAATACGTGGAGGGCGAGCTGCTCTCGACGCGTATCGGCCGCGGCACGCTCGACGTGCCGGAGGCGCTCGAAATTGCGATGCAGGTGGCCGACGCCCTCGACGATGCGCACACGCGCGGCATCATCCACCGCGACATCAAGAGCGCCAACATCATGCTCACGGGCCGGCAGCTCGTGAAGGTGCTCGACTTCGGCCTGGCGAAGTTCCTGCGCAAGGGCGGGGCGGAATCGGCGCACACGATGGGCGTGACGTCGCCCGGGATGGTCCTCGGCACGCTGCACTACATGGCGCCCGAGCAGCTGCGCGGGGCCGAGGTCGATCATCGCGCCGATCTCTTCGCCGTGGGCGCCGTGCTCTACGAGATGCTGGCGGGGCGCACGCCGTTTGCGGCGGCCACGATGGCCGAATCCGCCGAGCGCATCCTCACGCAGGAACCCGAGGCGCTGGCGCGCTTCAACTACGCGGTGCCGGCCGATGTGGATGCGGTCGTGCGCAAGGCGCTCGCGAAGGATGCCGCGTTCCGCTACCAGTCGGCGCGCGAGCTCTACCTCGACCTGCACCACGCGCGCGAACGCCTCACGCAGCAGCGCACCCTCGGCGCGCGGCAGACGTGGCGGCCCGGCATGCACCTGCCGCCGGTCGGGTTCGGCCAGGCGGGGGCGGCGCCGGCGCGGCCGCAGGGCCGCAGCGTGGCGGTGCTGGCGTTTGCCAACCTCACCGGCAATCCGGCCGATGACTGGCTCGGACAGGGGATGGCCGAATCCCTCACCGCCGACTTCGCCAAGGTGCGCGGCCTGCGCAGCATCTCGCGCGAGCAGATCTTCGACGTGCAGCGCAGCGCCGGCGCGCTCACCGGCCGCATGGAAGACGAGCGGCAGTCGATCGAACTGGGCCGGCGGCTCGGCGCCACCTGGGTCGTGGCCGGCGCCGTGCAGCGGATCGGCGAACGCGTGCGCGTCACGGCGCAGACGATCGCGGTGGACGAGGGCCGCACCGTTTCCTCCACCAAGATCGACGGCACGCTCGACGACGTGTTCGACCTGCAGGACCGGCTCGTCGAGGAACTCGTGCGGCAGGGCCTGCAGCGTGAACTCGAGCAGAGCGAAAAACGCGCGATCGGCGCCGATGCACACGATCCGGAGGCGTACGAGGCCTACTCGCGCGGCATGCTGAACCTGCGCCTGGCGAGCGAAGAGTCGGTCGAGCGCGGCATCGCGCTCTTCGAGCAGGCCCTCGCCATCGAGCCCGACTACGTGGATGCCCTCGTGGCGCTCGGGAGCGCGCTGCAGCTGCGCGGCGCCTTTCTCGCGGAGCCCGATGCGCTCGCGCGCAGCCGGGCGCTGCTCGAACAGGCCATCACGCTCGCGCCCGGACGCGCCGACGCGCACGTGCGCCTCGGCCAGGCGCTCGCCACGGCCGGCGAGACCGAGGCGGCCGAAGCCGCCATCCGCCGCGGACTCGCCATCGACGGCGACAGCTCGCTCGGCCACAGCCAGCTGGCGCGGCTGTTGTGGCTCGGCCGCGCCAGAATCGACGACGCCATCACACACTTCACGCGCGCGGCCGCGCTGGCCCCGCAGGCCGGGTACACCTATCTGCAACTGGCGCTGCTGCAGGCGCTGAACAGCGACCTGGCCGGCGCCGAACGGTCGGCGCAGGCGGCCGTGGACCTGCAGGAGAAGGCGATGTCCGGCACGCAGGGCCTCATCGTGGTCGGCGCCCACACGCGGCTCGGCTACGTCCACTATCTGGCGGGCCGCTACGACGAAGCCATCCGCGAGTATCGGCGCGAGCTCACGTTCCTGACGCACGCCGAACACGCCCTGCGCGAACGCTCGCTCATCGAAGTGCGGCAGAAGCTGGCGGCCGCCTACGCGCGGATTGGCGACGCCGCCACCGCCACCGAGTTCGCCGCGCAGGCGCAGGACGGGTTCGAGCGCCGGCTTGCCGCCGGCAGCGATGATCCCTTCACGCGCTACTACGCCGCGGCGCTCGCCGCCGAACGTGGCGACGTGGACGGCGTGCTGGCGCATCTGGCGCGTCCGCTCGCCGAACTCGGCGCCTTCACCCGGTGGCGCCTGCGGCGCGATCCCGACTTCGCGGCCGTGCTCGGTGATCCGCGCCTCACGGCCATCGTGACCGCGGCGGCGGCCTGACGGATGGCCGCGACTGCGCAGGCGGGTTCACCCGCCCTGGCGATCGGCGAAGGGCTGGCGCGCCTCATCGCCTTCGGCACCACCGTCTACCTCGCGCGCACGCTCGGCCCGGAGGTCTACGGTGTCGTCGCCGTGGCCGCGGGCGTGATGTTGTATCTCACGCAGATTGCCGATTCCGGCGTGGAGCTGGCGGGCATGACCGATGCCGCGGCCGGTCCCGAGCGCGCCGCCGCCGTGATGTCGGGGGCGCTCGCCCTGCGCCTCACGACCGTGGCCGCCGTGCTGGCGGTGGTGTGGCCGGTGGGCTGGTGGGTGATGGCCCAGCCCGATGGCCGCGTGCTCGCACTCTACACGCTGGGCCTGCCGATGACCGCGCTCAGCGTGCGCTGGATCTATCTGGGCCTGCAGCGGCCGTCGCCGGTGGCCATGTCGCGCATCGTGGCGGACGTCGTCACCGGCCTCGTGACCTTCGCGCTCGTGCGTTCGGTGGCCGATGTCTACTGGGCGCCCGTCGCCACCGTGGTCGGCAGCCTCGTGGGCGGGGCGCTCCTGATGCGCGGGTTGCCGGGTCTCGGCGTGCGGTTCTTCGTGCCGGGCGATCGGCCGCGCGTGGCCGCGCTGCTCGCGCGCGGGCGGCGCCTCGTGCTCTTCACGCTGCTCGGCCTCGTGCTCTACAACGTGGACCTGCTCATCCTGCGGTACCTGCGAGGGGAAGCGGACGCCGGACGGTATGCCGCCGCCTACGTGCTGATTTCGTTCTGCGCGAACCTGATGATTGCCTACTCGCACACGGTGCTGCCGTCGATGGCGCGCGAGCCCGTGCCGACGCCGGCCACTGCCGCCACCTACCGCACGGGCCTCGTCGTGGCATGGCTGGTCACCATGCCGGTCGCGATCGGCGGGGCGCTGCTGGCGCCGCTGCTCATCGAGCTGCTCTTCGGCCGCGCCTATTTCGATGGCGCGACGGCGCTGCAGGTGCTCGTGCTCTCGGTGCCGGTCGCGGCCCTGCGCGAGATGTCGGTGGCGGCGCTCATCGCCCGGCACCGCGAACCGGCGCTGCTGCGCGTGAACATCAGCGCGGCCGTCGTGAACGTCTCGCTGAACCTCGCGCTCATCCCGGTGTTCGGGCTGGCCGGTGCCGCGTGGGCCACGGTGGTGAGCGAGGTCGTGCGGCTCGGCGTGGCGCTCGTGGCCGCGCGCGAGGCCATTCCCGCCGCGCTGCCGCTGCCGGCGCTGGCAAAGGTGCTGGCGGCGGGTCTCGGCATGGGCCTCGCCGTCGTGGCGTCGGGCACACGCCACTCGCTGGCCGCGCTGGCCGTCGGTGGTGTGGTCTATCCGCTGCTGCTGGTGTTCACGGGTGTGGTCTCTGTCGGCGGGCCGGGCCGCGTGCGGGTGCACGAATGAGGCAGCGCCGCGCCGCCGTCATGCTCGTTGCGGCGTTGCTGGCCGGTGCGGCCGTGGCGCCGGTGTCCGCGGCCTTCAATCCCGACGCGCTAGATGCCGCCGCCCGCGCCCTGCCGAAGCTCCACAGCCTGCTCGTGAGCCATCGCGGCACCGTGGTGTTCGAGCGCTACTACAACGGCGCCCGCGCCGATCGTCCGGCCAACGTGAAGTCGGCGTCGAAGAGTGTCGTGTCCGCCCTCGTCGGCATCGCCATCGAACGCGGGCTCATTCCCGGCGTGCGCACGCCGATTTCCACCTACTTCCCGGCGCTGGCTAAGGATCCGGCGAAGCGGGCGATCACCGTCGAAGACCTCCTCACCATGCGGCCCGGCCTCGAGAGCACGAGCGGACGCCAGTACGGCGCCTGGGTGACGAGCCGCAACTGGGTGGACTACGCGCTGGCGCGGCCGATGCTCGCCGCGCCCGGCGTGTCGATGGACTACAGCACCGGCAACACGCACCTGCTCTCCGCCATCCTCACGAAGGCCACGAAGCAGAGCACGCTCCGTTTCGCCAACGACGCGCTGGCGCGGCCGCTCGGCTTCACCCTGCCGCCGTGGCCCACCGATCCCCAGGGCATCTACTTCGGCGGCAACGACATGCTGATGACGCCGCGGCAGCTCCTGGCCTTCGGCGAACTCTATCTGCGCGGCGGACGTGCGGGCGGCCGTCAGGTGGTGCCGGCCGCGTGGGTGGCGAAGTCGTGCGAGGGCCGCCCGCGTGAACTGCCGCCCTGGGCGCGCGGCGCGGGGCCCGGCGGCGTGCCCGATCCGCTGCGCGACCGCGCGTACGGTTACGCGTGGTGGGTGCATCAGCTCGGCGGGCACGACACGTGTTTCGCCTGGGGCTACGGCGGGCAGTACGTGTTCATCGTGCCGGGCCTCGACCTCGTCATCGCCACCACGGCCTCACCGAACGTGAGCGAGGAACGCCGCGATCACCGCCGCCAGGTGGTGGAGATGCTGACCCGCCTCGTCGTGCAGCCGCTGGCGC
>CADEFD010000128.1:8928-14633 GCA_902826515.1 uncultured Acidobacteriota bacterium | reverse complement strand
GCTACAATTTCGGGCATGGAAGATCTGACGCTGCTCTGGATTCCCGCCGGCCTCCTCTTCATCCTGGGCGCCGTCATCCTGATGTTCCTGCTCACCTAGTCCGGCCGCCGCACCACCGGCAGCACGAGCCGCGACGGAGTCGTCCCGCCGGCGTGGATTGTGACCCGGGCCCGGGCCGTCGTCTTCGAGTCGAACTCGAGGCCGCCGGTGTGCAGGTTCCACGACATGTTCGGCGCGAATGACGCCATGAGCGCCACGCGCACGCGGTGGCCTTTCGCGAAGCGGTTGCCGGTCATGAGCGTCGGGAAGTCGATCCGGTAGATCTCACCCGGCTGCAGCAGCTCCCGCGCCGCCCGGCGGTTGCGGTAACTCGCCCGCACCACGTCGAGCCCGGCGCTCATCACGTTCCAGGCCGTGCCGTCCGGCGCGACGTCCAGCACCTTCAGCCACAGATCGGTGTCGGGCGCATCCACGGAGATGTGGACGGAGCCCTCGATCGGCCCCAGCACGTCGATGTCCTCGGTCAGCGGCGCGGTTTCGAACGTGACCACGCCGTCGAGCGTCGAGAGCGCGCGGAAGTCGAGCCCGCCGAAGTCGCCGTCGTGCGGGTCGCGCACGGGGCGCGCGCCGTCGGAGACGAACGTGGACGCGGACGCCGCGGCCGGCGCGTCCCACACGAGCGCGCCGGCGGTCTGGCCCGCCGCGGCGCGGCCCGAGAGATACAGCGCGCGCCGCTCGGCCTCGGGCGGCCACGCCGCGCCCGTGCGCCACTCCTTCGCGCCCATCACGAAGGTGCGCACCGGGGGTTCGGCGTCCACGCCGTTGGCGGCGTCCTTCAGCCAGCGATCCATCCAGCGCAGCACGAGCTCGTCGTAGTCGAGCACCGAGGCGGCGCCCATGTCGCGCGCGCCGACGGTCGGATCGTCCCAGTCGGAGCCGTGCGTCCACGGGCCGATGACCACCTGCGTGCGCGCCCGGCGCACGTCGCCGCCGCGTGACCGCACGAGTTCCGAGAAGTTCGTGACGGCGCCGATCGGGCCGTACATCTCGTCGTGCCAGCCAGTCACGTTGAGCACGGCGGCCGACACGCGCCCGTACTTCCCGGCCAGCTCGGCCCATTCCCACCACGGGTCGTACGGGCCGTGGCGCATCCATTCGTAATACCAGTCGGCGACGCCCTTGAAGGCCGGCAGGTCCAGACGCGGCAGGAAGGACTGTGCTGCCACCCCGTCGGTGGGCCACGCCGCCCCCGCCTCCTGCCCGCTCTGGTGGCCGGCCGCGCCGGCGCGACGCCGGAGATCGGGGGCGATGTTCCGCCACGTCCAGTACAACCACGAGCCGTCCCACACGCCGCCCGCGTACCAGAAGTGGGTGGGCGAGGCATAGGTCATCGCCGGCACCATCGCGACAAGGTGCGGCGGCGACTGGATGGCCGCCAGCCACTGCACGGCGCCCGGGTACGACAACCCGAAGGTGCCGACCTTGCCGTTCGACCACGGCTGCGCGGCCGCCCACTCGATGGTGTCGTAGCCGTCGGCGCCTTCCTGCTGGTAGGCCGCGAACCGGCCGTCGGAGGCATACCGCCCGCGGACGTCCTGCACGACCACCGCGTAGCCGCGCGCCACGGCCTTCGTCACGATGGCGCCCTCCGTCGTGCCGGTCTTGCCGTACGGCGTGCGGTAGACGAGCGTCGGGAAACGGCCCGCGCCCGCCGGACGCCAGACGTCCGCGCGCAGCACCACGCCGTCGCGCATCGGCACGGCGGTATCACGCGCCAGCACGCCGGCCGCCTGGCCGGCCACGGGCGCCGGCGTCCACACCGCCGCGAGCGCCAGGGCCAGCCCTGACGACACGCCCCACGTCCGAATGGTCCGCGTGCTCATCTGATGGGGACGATACGGCGTCCGCATGACGGACGCAACCGGAACCAGCGAAGCCGCGGGGTAGGATGTGTGCGACCGTCTGCACAGCGCCATGGCCAAGACCCGTACATCCTCCGTCCGTTCCGGCGCCCGCGCGCCCCGTCCCGCCGCAGCGCCGGCCGGCGCCCCCCACGTCTGGAAGTTCGGTGGCGCCTCGCTCGCCGACGCCACCGCCGTCGGCGCCGCCGCCGCCCGGATCGCCGCGCACGACGGGCCGCTCATCGTCGTCGCTTCGGCGCTTGGCGGCGTGACCGACCTGCTGCTGCTCGGCGCCGATCACGCCGTCCACGGGCGTCCGCGCGAGTCGGCGGCCACAGCCGTCACGCTCTGGCAGCGGCACCAGCGCGTGGCCGAAGCGCTACTCCCCCGCGGCGCCGCGCGCCGCGCCGCGCTCACCGAGATCGAGGCTTCGATCGGCGAGTACGCGGACATCTGCACGGCCGTCGGCATCCTCGGGCACCTGTCGCCGCGCACGCGCGACCTGCTGGTGGCCCGCGGCGAGCGGCTGTCCGCGATGTTGCTGGCCGCGGCCATCGCCCGCGCCGGACGTCGCGCCGAACTCGTGGACGCGGTGGATCTCATCCTCACCGACGGCCACTTCGGCGGCGCGAGCCCGCTCATTCCGGAATCCGTGACCCGCGCCCGCAAGGCCCTGCTGCCGCTGCTCAAGGCGCGCACGGTGCCGGTCGTGCCCGGCTTCATCGGCCGCGCGCCCGAAGGCGGCGTGGCCACGCTCGGCCGCGGCGGTTCCGATCTGACGGCGACGCTCCTCGGCCGCGCCTTCAACGCGCCGATGGTCACGCTGTGGAAGGACGTCCCCGGCATCCTGACCTCGGATCCGAAGCTCGTGCCGGAAGCGCGCCTCATCCCGCAGCTCCATCACCAGGAAGCCGCGGAAGTGGCGCACTACGGCGCGAAGGTGCTGCATCCGCGCGCGCTCATCCCGATCTCGGGCACGAAGGTCGTGCTCGAAGTGCGCTCGTTCCTCGAACCGGCGCGGCCCGGCACCATCGTGGCCGGACGCCACGTCTCCACGTCGTATCCCGTGAAGGCCGTGGCCGTGCTGCCGAAGCAGGCCGTGGTCACCGTGGCCGGCAAGGGCATGGTGGGCGTGCACGGCATCGCCGCGCGCACGTTCGCGGCCGTGGACGCCGAGCGGCTCTCGGTCTCCACCATCTTCCAGGGCTCGTCCGAGAGTTCGATCGGCTTCACACTGCCGGAGGCGGAAGCGGATCGCGCCGTCGCCAGCCTGCGTCGCGCCTTCCGCGAGGAGATCGCCGGCGGACTCATCGACGGCGTCACGGCGCGGCCCGACATGTCGGTCATCGCCGTGGTCGGCGACGGCATGGCCGGCACGCCGGGCATCGCGGCGCGTGTCTTCACCGCGCTCGAAACGAGCGCCATCAACATCGTGGCGATCGCGCAGGGCTCGTCGGAGCGCAACATCTCGTTCGTGGTCGCGGGCGGCGATGCGGCCACGGCCGCGCGCAAGGTGCACAGCGCCTTCCAGCTCTCGAAGATCGGCGGCGGACGTCCGCCGGTGCGGCCGTCGACCGATGTCGTGCTCCTCGGCTTCGGCCGTGTCGGCCGGGCGCTTGCCACGCTCATCGCGACCTCGCCGGCCAAACACCGTGTGCGCATCGTCGGCCTGCTCGATCGTTCCGGTTACGTGTTCGACGCGCGCGGCCTGCCGGAAAAGCGCCTGCGTTCGCTCGCCGAACAGAAGGATGGCGGTGCGCTGCTCACGGCGATCGGCGGCAGGCCGGCCGGCGCGCTCGAGGCGCTCGGCTTCATGTCGAGCCACGCGGTGTCGCGGCCGGTGCTCGTCGACGTGACGAGCGACGAAACGAGCCCGATCCTGCATGCGGCGATCGAACGCGGGTTCGATATCGTGCTCGCCAACAAGCGCCCGCTCGCCGGCTCGTGGGACTCGTACACGCGGCTGCTCAAGGCGGCCGCGGATGCCGGACGCACGATCCGCTTCGAAGCCACGGTGGGCGCCGGCCTGCCGGTGATCGACACGCACAAGAAACTCGCCGAAACCGGCGACCAGGTACTGCGGGTGGACGGCTGCGTCAGCGGCACGCTCATGTTCGTGCTGTCGGAAGTGTGCGGCGGGCGTCCGTTCTCGGAGGCCGTGAAGGACGCCGTGGCGCGCGGCTACGCGGAGCCGGATCCGCGCGACGACCTGTCGGGCCAGGACGCCGCCCGCAAGGGCCTCATCCTGGCGCGGCTGCTCGGCTATCGCGGGGCCTCGCCGGTGCCCGAGAACCTGGTGCCGGCGGCCTACCAGAAGCTGCCGCTCGCCGCCTTCATGGCGCGCCTGCCGGAGCTCGACGCCGACTGGACACGCCGGGTGGCCCGCGCGGCCGCCCGCGGACACGTGCTCCGCTACGTCGTGAGCGCCACGCGCACGCGCGCCTTCGCGCGGCTCGTATCGGTCGAAGCCACGAGCCCGCTCGGCTCGGCCGGCGGCGCCAGGAACCTCATCACGTTCACGTCGGCGCGGTATCACGACGAGCCGCTCGTCGTGAGCGGCCCCGGCGCCGGACCGGCGGTGACCGCGGCCGGCATCCTGAACGACATCATCGCCCTCGGCGCGCCGTCAGCCGCCGACGCGTGGGACGCATAGCCGATCGATGCTCGTCAACTGTGTCGTCTACGAGCAGGGCACACGACTCGCCGACATTCCGGTGTCGGCGATCTCGGATCACGTGGGGCGTCCCGGCTGCTTCGTCTGGATCGCGCTGAAGGATCCGGAGCCGGCCGAGCTCGAAGCGCTGCAGGAGCAGTTCGGCCTCCACGAACTGGCCATCGAGGACGCGCAGCACGGCCACCAGCGCCCGAAGATCGAGGAGTACGGCTCGTCGCTCTTCGTCGTGCTGCGGATGGTCGAGTGGCCGGGCGCCGGCGACGAACTGCAGACCGGCGAAGTGGCGGTGTTCGTCGGCCCGCAGTACATCATCTCGGTGCGCCGCGAGGCGCAGCACGGCTTCACCGAAGTGCGGCGGCGCTGCGAGCAGGAGCCAGAACTGCTGCGCCACGGGCCGGCCTACGTGCTCTACGCGCTCATGGACACGGTGGTCGATCGTTACTTCCCCGTGCTCGACCGCATCACCGAGGAGATCGAGGAGATCGAGGAGCGGATCTTCGCGGGCGACACGTCGCGCGCGCAGATCGAGGCGCTCTACACGCTCAAGCGCAAGCTGCTCGTGCTCGATCACGCCACCGGACCGCTGCTCGAAGTGGCCGGCAAGCTGCACGGCGGCCGCGTGCCGCCGATCTGCGCCGGGCTGCACGACTACTTCCGCGACGTCTACGATCACCTGCTGCGGCTGAAGCAGTCGATCGACAACCTGCGCGACATGGTGACGACCGCCGCATCGATGAACCTCTCGCTCATCACCATCTCCGAGAGCGAAGTCACCAAGCGCCTGGCCGCCTACGCCGCGCTCGTCGCCGTGCCCACGATGGTTGCCGGCATCTACGGCATGAACTTCGAGCACATGCCGGAACTCGACTGGGTGTGGGGCTACCCGGCCGCCCTGGCCTCGATGGTGGCCATCGACCTGTATCTCGTCTACCGGTTCCGCAAAGCCCGGTGGATGTAGCGGCGCGGTGCGTCACCGGTTCACCTAGAATGAGGGGGCGCACGGCCGCCGAGTCCCGAGCCCCGGGACCCGAGCCCCGCCCATGCGGGCCCATAGCTCAGCGGTTAGAGCAGCCGGCTCATAACCGGTCGGTCCCTGGTTCAAATCCAGGTGGGCCCACCAGCCTTCGCTC
>CADEFD010000128.1:2751-8828 GCA_902826515.1 uncultured Acidobacteriota bacterium | reverse complement strand
CTCATAACCGGTCGGTCCCTGGTTCAAATCCAGGTGGGCCCACCAGCCTTCGCTCGCTGCCCGAGCTTCGGCTGGGCTACGCCACGTACGGGCGCCTCGCCGTCGCTCGCGCAGCGAGCGAAGGCGGGTATGATGCGCGCATGACCCGCCGCCGCTGGTCCGGGTTGGCCGTGGTGCTGACCGTTGCCGCGCTCTCGGTGACCGCCGCCGCCCAGTGGGGACGGTTGCCGGAAGGGCCGTGGGTGCCGCCGCGGTTCCGGCCGCCCGGTTTTCAGGACGGCGCCTTCACACACTGCAAGCTGATGTATCGCAGCGTGCGCCGCGAGGCCAACGGCATGGGCTGGGCCACCGACTATCCGTACGCCGCCATCAACCTGCTCACGCGCGTGAAGGAGTTGACGAAGACACGCGTCAGCATGGGTCCGGAAGGCGAGCCGAACTACTGGGTGGTGCGGGCGAGCGACAGCGAACTCTTCAACTGCCCCTTCACGATGGCGACCGACGTCGGCACCGCGTTCTTCGACGAGGCCGAAGTAGAGAACCTGCGGGCCTACCTGCTCAAGGGCGGGTTCCTGTGGGTGGACGACTTCTGGGGCACGCGTGCGTGGGGTCAGTGGTCAGGGGAGATGCGCAAGGTGCTGCCCGACCATCAGATCGTGGACGTGCCGGCCGACCATCCGATCCGGACGTCGATGTTCACCGTGAAGACGCTGCCGCAGGTGACGAGCATCAACTTCTGGCGGCGCAGCGGCGGCGACACCTCCGAGCGCGGCCCCGACAGTCCGGTGGCGAACTTCCGCATGATCGCCGATCCGCAGGGCCGCATCATGGTGCTGATGACCCACAACACCGACATCGGCGATGCGTGGGAGCGCGAGGGCGAAGACCACGAGTTCTTCCTGCAGTTCTCGCCGGAAGGCTACGCCGTCGGCATCAACGCCGTGCTCTACACGCTCACCCACTGAGCGCCGCACCGCTTCAGCGGCTGCGCGCCTCGCGGCTCACCATCAGCATGATGGTGCCCCACGTGTAGAGCCGCGCCTTCGGCGCCACGAACTCGGTAGTGCGTCCCTGCACGAATTGCCAGACGGTCTGCAGGTGCCACGGCCCCATCGGCAGCGACGCGCCCACGCCGCCTTCCCACTCGCCGATGAGCCGCTTCACGCGCACGGTGTGCACGCTGTCTCTGAACTGGCCCTGCAGCAGGGCGTTCCAGCCGACCACCCGCGGACGCGCCAGGCCGAAGGCGAAGAACTCCCAGCGCGGCACGCCCACCGCCACCGGCTGCTGCCGGCCCACGCCCGCACTGCGGATGCCGCTCGAGAACTCCCAGAACTCCGAGCTGAACGCGCCGACGCGGGCGGCAATGGCGCCCGACGCGTTCGTCTGGTAGCCCACGCTGCCGTCGAGCGCGCCGGTGACCTGCCAGTGTTTGCGCGCCGCACCCGCGCCGGCTCCGGCGAGGAGCCGCTCGTAGCCCACGCGGTAGAGCGCCGTCGGCTCGCCGCCGTCCGAGATCTGGTTGGTCCAGCCGAGCGGATCGACCGGCGTGGGGTTCCCCGTCATCCAGCGGCGCGTGCGATGCAGGATGGTCTGCACGCGGCGCGCCGCGTCGAGTCCGAGGGCGCCGACGACGAACTCGCTCGACCAGGCGCGGTCGAGCCGCGGACCGTGCACGGAGGTCCGCCGCACGGCGAGGCCCACGAACGAGGCGAAGGGACGGTCGTCGCGCTGCGGCTCGTCGGTGTCGAGCACGTCGGGTGTGTAGGCAAGCCCGATAGCCTGCGCGGAGTGGAAACGCCGCGTGCCGCGTGTGTGCCGGCGGCCCACACGGGTGAGCCAGTCGAGGCCCTCGAGCGGACGTGTCAGGCCGGCGCGGGCGACGATGCGGCCGTTGACGCGGATCTCGAGCCCCGCCGAGTAGTTGTCGTCCCTGAACGAGTTCCCTGGATGGGGCCAGCCGTCGTTGTCGTGCAGCAGCGAGATGCCCGAGACGAACGCTTCCTCGAACACGCCCGGCGTCGTCGCGTCCGCCGGCACCGGCGCGGGCTGCGCGGCGGCGCCGCGGGGCAGACCGGCCAGCAGCGCCAGGCCCAGGACGGGCAGCGGAAGCAGGCAGCGCGGGTGCGGCATCTCAGACCATCCACAGGAACTCGACGAGCAGGCGGCGCAGCCACCGGCTCGCCCGCACGGCCGCGTTCGACCCGCGCACGACGTACAGATTCTCCACCGATTCCAGCCGCGAGGCCACGGTGGTGTCGGGCGCGAAGATCCGGTCGTGCACCTGGGCGGCGAAGGCCGGGTCGTTCGAGAGGATGCCGGCTTCGTTGTCGGCGAGGTGGCTGCGCTGCGTGGCGTTGGCGGCCCCCACGTAGGCAAGGCCGCCGCGCCCCGGTTCGTAGTCGATGAGCCAGACCTTCGAGTGCAGCATGCGCGAGGCCGACCAGCCCTGCCGCGGATTCCAGCGGTGCACCTTGATGCCGAGGTGCAGCATCTCGTGGAAGTCGGAGGCGCCGACGGCGTCCACGATCGGCTTGTCGGTCAGGTCCGGCAGCACGATGTGGATCCGCACGGCGTCGCGCCGCCGCCGCGCGCATTCGTGATTGCCGAGCGTCTCGCAGTTGACGCGGGCGCGGAACTCGCGCGCCTTGCGGATGAGCATCCGCGCGATGAGCGGATCGGAGAAGAACGAGTTCTCGATGTGGATGCTGTGCCGCGCGGCGGCGAGCGCCGCCAGGTAGATGCCGCGATAATTGGCGTCGCCGCGTTCGGGGTGAGTCGTGACCAGCCAGGCGCGCGAGCTGTCGCCGGCCGCGTCGGCGTGCGGCCCCCGCTGATAGTCGGCGTAGCGCAGCTGCGGCACGCGCACGCCGCGCGAGGCGGGCAGGCCGACGTTGTTCACCCGCGCCTCGTTGAAGACCATCACGAAGTGATCGTTCACGTCGTCCACGATGTCGCCGCGCACCAGCACGCCCATGTCGTGCCACGTCTTGTGCGTCTCGTACTCGTTGAAGTACTTCGAGCCCATGCCCATGCCGCTTTCGAGCGCCAGCAACTCGCTCGACCAGCTCTTGGTGTGGTTGACCGACGCCCACCAGATCCGCAGGTCGCTCGCGAGCACCCACTGCAGGCCGAGACTGGTGGCGGCATTGGCCCAGCCGAAGCCCGGCACGGCCGCGAGCCACGGCCACGGCACGAAGGGGAACGGCATGCGCCCGAGCACCTTGCGGCCCGGCCACGGCACCGCGCCGACGTGCCAGGGAAACTCGACCGGGCCTTTCCAGAGCACGACGCGCACATCGAATTCGAGCAGCAGGAAGTAGATGTCGCGCACCGGCTCGGTGAGCGCATACGGGAACTGCTCGCTGCGCTGCCCCCACGAGATGTTGAAGAAGGTCTGCTTGGCGTCGGCGACGATGCTGATCGGGAACGGCTCGTCGGGCCGGTCGGCGCGGCGCAGGCCGACACGGCGCACGAAGCGGCGCACCGCGGCGGCGTCGGCCGCGTAGTCAGCGAGCGCGGCGCGAATCGGGGTCCCGCCCGGGCCGAGCGGGCCCTCGGAGAACAGGGCCGCGATGTGCCGGTACGCCTGCCAGGCCGCCAGTCGCTCCGGCGACGCCGCACCGGCCTCGTCGCGCGGTCCGGTGAGCGCCGCCAGCGCCGACAGATCGCCGCACGTCGCTAACGTGGCACACGCCAGCGAGGCGCCGGCCGCCTGGACGGCGGCGCGCGCCGCGGTCACCTCGGGATGTGTGCTCGTCATGAAGAAGTGCCACACGAGCAACTGCTTCATCCGCGTGGACGGGATGTCGTAGAACGCCACCGGCGCGGCATGCGACGGGTCGAGCGGCAGCCCGCCGGCGAACGTCGCGTAGAAGCGCGCATAGGCGGCGCCGTCGAGGCCGAGTTTCTTCGCCATCAGCCGGTAGGCGATGTCGCGGCCGCCAGCATCCGTCTTCCAGTCGAACGACGAGATGTTCAGGAAGTGGCGCGACGAGTCGATCACCTCGATCAGCGCTGCGCGGTACTCGCGGCCGTCGTGCACGAGGTCGAGGCCGCTGACGGCGCGGCCGCGATAGTCGTTGCCGGACTCGAGATTTTTCGGCGTGAGCGCATCCACGAGATCGGCGAAGGCCGGCCCGGTGACGCCGCCAGGCGCCGGCAGGCTGACCGGCACCGAACTTCCGAGCGTGCGCCCGCGCAGCCAGCCCACCGCCCCGCCGCCCGTGCCCTGCCGGAACGCGCCGTGTGTGGCCTGCCGCCGTTCGAGTTCGAGCATCATCGCCGCCGCGGTGCGCAGGTAGGCGGCCAGGCGCGGGTCGGCGGCTGGCATCGACGGCAGGAGACGTTCGAGTTCGGCCTCGACGGCATCCGACTTGGCCTCGAAGAAGATCTCGATGCCGGTCCGCACGACCTGGCGGTCGAGCCGTCCGCGCACGAGGTGCGCGTCGCGGATGAGCAGCGTGAAGACGTCGAGCGACGACAGCGCCTGCTTCTGCTCGTTCGCCATGAGCGCGCGCATCCTGGCGGCCAGCGCGGGCGTCACCGCGCGCCGGTCGAGTCGGTCGGCGAGCTCGGCGCGCGAGAGCGTGAGGTTCGTGAACGCGGCTTCGACGCGCGCGTATGCCTCCTGGAAGCCGGCCGGCAGCCGCGCCGCGCCGATCCGCGCGATGGCGTCGTCGAGCGGCGCGCGGCGCAGGTCCCTGAGGACGAAGGCCGGCGCCGGCACCCGCACCTCCGACTTCGCCGATACCGTACCCGCCTCCACGACGCCCCCGGACTGCACATAGAACCAGTACGCGGCGTGCGGATCGCGGGCGAGCGCGCGGCCCAGGGCCGGCAGCGCCACGCGCCTGAACCACTCGTCGAGTGTCGGCGTGAGTGCGCGCACCAACGCGGCAGGGGGCTGCGCGCGCAGGCGGCGCAGACGCGGCAGCGAGTCGTAGAAGCGCCCGCGGACCATCGCGAAGAGCATCTGGTCCACGCCGTCCGGAAGGACCGCGCCGAGTGCGCCTTCGAGCGCGTCGACCTTGCCGTGCAGGTAGAACTGGAGCCGGATCGGCTCGGCGGCATACGGCAGGTACTCGAGGAACGCCCGCCGGCGTGCCGGCTCCCGCGGATCGCGGGGGCGCCCGTCGGCGGCGTGCCCCGCGAGCGCGGCGCCCACCAGGGCGTCGAGGTGACCGAGGAAGTCGGCGTCGGAGGCCGGCCGCAGCGCCACGAAGATCTGCTCGAGCGACTCGCCGGCGGCCAGGCGGTCGCGGATGCGCGCGTCTACCGCGTCGAACTGTCGTTCCGCCGTGAGCTGCGCCGCCACCGCCGCGTCGAGCGGCAGGCCGAAGAGCCCGAGCACGATCGTGGCTTCGACCGCCTCGAGCTCGCAGATGTCGAGGCCGGCGAGCAGCGCCTCGAGCACCTCGCGCAGCGGCTCGGGTGTGGCGCCGCCCACGGACACCTTGGGGTCGATGCCGAACATGAGCGTGCCGAGACGCGCGAGGCCGCCGCGCAAGGCGCTGCGCCTGGCAAGCCCGCGCGCCGTGTTTTCACGCGCGAGGAAGGTGGCCTGTTCTCGGGAGGGGGTCCCGGCGGCAAGGCGCGCCGCCAGCGCCTCGTCTTCGCGGCGCCAGTGCTCGGCTTCGGCGCGGCAGCGCGTGAGCGCCAGGTCCGCCCAGGCTGCTGGCGTCACGGCCGCCGGGGGAGCCGGCGTCGGGGCCGCCACGACCGCAGCCGCGCTCAGCCACACGCACACGGCGCCGGCGGCGACAATCCGCCTGACCTGCACGCGGGAGGAGACGCTCACGGGGCACCTGCGGCCGGCAGGTCGCCGCGCCGTTCGAACGCGGACACGCTGCCTGGGCGTCCAGACTTCCAAAGCCGTGCCAACACCGAGCCGAAGGAGTAGCAGGAATCCGCCGGCCTGGGACGACCCGGCCGGCGCGGCCCGCGGAGTCCTGCCGCCGGGACCGGGAAACCGCCCGCGCAGCGGCGCAGGCCGACACGTGCCCGGATGGCCGGTTCAGCCGCCGGCGGTCCGCGCCGACAGCGCCGCGCGCACACGGACGAAGGCGTCAGCGGCG
>CADEFD010000128.1:0-2651 GCA_902826515.1 uncultured Acidobacteriota bacterium | reverse complement strand
GCCGGCGGTCCGCGCCGACAGCGCCGCGCGCACACGGACGAAGGCGTCAGCGGCGCCCGCGCGCAGCGGATGCCGCCCGCCATCGACCACGGTGCGGCCGCCGACGACCACACGCGTAATGGCGCGGTCGCGCGAACTCGCGAAGACGTGGACGTCGAGGGCGGCAGGCGCCGGGAGACCGGCCAGGGCCGGATGTGCGGCGTCGAGCACCACGAAGTCCGCGCGCGCGCCCTGGGTGAGTGCGCCGATCGGGCGCCCGCTCGCCGCCGCACCACCCGCCACCGCGCCGAGCGTCAGCGCCGTCCCGACGTGCGCGTCGGAGAGCGTCGCGCCGACGTTCCGGCGACGCGTCGCCAGGCGCTGCGAGTACTCGAGCATCCGCAGTTCCTCGGCTGCGTCCACGGTGATGTGGCTGTCGGAGCCCACGCCCCAGCGGCCGTCGCCCCAGCGCGGGAGATCGAAGATGCCGTCGCCGAGGTTCGCTTCGGTCGTGGGGCACAGGCCGGCGACGGCGCCGGTGGCGGCGGCGCGGGCGGCCTCGTCGTCGTGCATATGCGTGGCGTGCACCAGGCACCAGCGGGCGTCCACCGGTGCGTGGTCGAGCAGCCACGCCACCGGGCGCTGACCGCTCCACGCCACGCAGTCTTCGACCTCGCGCGTCTGCTCCGCCACGTGCACGTGCACGGGCGCGGTGGCGTCGATCGTCGCCAGCCCGGCCAGCGCGTCGCGCATCGCCTCGGGCGTCACCGCGCGCAGGGAATGCAGCGCGAGGCCCACGCGCACGGTGTCGCCGTGGTCATCGCGCAGCGTCCGCGCGACCTCGAGCAGCGCGTCGGTCCCGGTGATGAAGCGGCGCTGGCCGTCGGTGGACGGGGCGCCGCCGAAGCCGCCCTGCTGATACAGCACCGGCAGCAGCGTGAGGCCAATGCCGGCGCGCTCCGCGGCGCTGACGATGACACGCGCCAGCGACGCGCGGTCGGCGTAGGGCCGGCCATCGACGTCGTGGTGCAGGTAGTGGAACTCGCAGACCGACGTGTAGCCGGCCTCGAGCATCTCGACGAAGAGATACGTCGCAATCGCGTCGAGATCTTCAGGCGTGACCGCATTGGCCACGCGGTACATCCGGTCGCGCCAGCTCCAGAAGCTGTCATCCGACGAGCCGCGGAACTCGGCCAGCCCGGCAAACGCCCGCTGAAACGTGTGCGAGTGCAGGTTCGGCATCCCGGGCAGCACCGGCCCGGCCGCGCGAGCCACGCCGGAAGTCTGGCTCCAGCCAGAATGGGGTCTGACCCCAGTTATGCAGCCGGCGGCGTCCCACTCGATGAGGACGTCGCGCGCCCAGCCCGTGGGCAGCAGCGCGTCAATCGCGTGCAGGGCTCCGGCCGCCATGTCAGTCGATCATCGGCAGATGAAGGCCGTGTGTCTTCGCGCACGTGACCGCTTCGGCGTAGCCGGCATCGGCATGACGCATCACCCCGGTCGCCGGATCGTTCCAGAGCACGCGCGCGAGGCGCGCGTCGGCCTCGGCCGTGCCGTCGCAGACGATGACGACGCCCGAGTGCTGCGAGAAACCCATGCCCACGCCGCCGCCGTGATGGAGCGACACCCAGGTGGCGCCCGACGCGGTGTTGAGCAGCGCGTTCAGCAGCGGCCAGTCGGACACGGCGTCCGAGCCATCCTGCATCGCTTCGGTCTCGCGGTTCGGCGACGCCACCGAGCCGGAATCCAGATGATCGCGGCCGATGACGATGGGCGCCTTCACGGCGCCCGTGCGCACGAGTTCGTTGAAGGCGAGGCCGAGGCGATGGCGATCGCCGAGGCCCACCCAGCAGATACGCGCCGGCAGGCCCTGGAAGTGGATGCGTTCCCGCGCCATGTCGAGCCAGCGGTGCAGGTGCCGGTCGTCGGGCATGAGCGCCTTCACGCACTCGTCGGTCACGCGGATGTCGTCGGGATCCCCGGAGAGCGCGACCCAGCGGAACGGGCCGACGCCGCGGCAGAAGAGCGGCCGGATGTAGGCGGGCACGAAGCCCGGGAAGTCGAAGGCGCGCGCGACGCCTTCCTCCTTCGCCATCTGACGGATGTTGTTGCCGTAGTCGAAGGTGGGCACGCCGGCGTCCTTGAAGGCGATCATCGCTTCGACCTGCACGGCCATGGAACGCTTCGCCGCCGTCGCCGTGCCGGCCGGATCGCTCACGCGGCGTTCGACCCACTGCGCCACCGTCCACCCCTGCGGCAGATAGCCGTTCACGGGATCGTGCGCCGAGGTCTGGTCGGTGACCGCATCGGGCCGCACGCCGCGACGGAAGATGTCCGGGAAAACATCCGCGGCGTTGGCGAGCAGGGCAATCGAGCGCGGACGTCTCGCCCGGCTGCTCTCGTCGATCATCGCGAGCGCCTCGTCGAGCGTGGCGGCCTGCGCGTCCACGTAGCCGGTGCGCAGGCGCATGTCGATGCGGCTCTGCTGGCATTCGACCGCCAGACACGAGGCGCCGGCCATCGTCGCGGCGAGCGGCTGCGCGCCGCCCATGCCGCCGAGCCCGGCGGTGAGGATCCAGCGGCCGGCGAGGTCGCCGCCGTAGTGCTGGCGGCCCATCTCGACGAAGGTCTCGTAGGTGCCCTGCACGATGCCCTGGCTGCCGATGTAGATC
>CADEFD010000127.1 GCA_902826515.1 uncultured Acidobacteriota bacterium | reverse complement strand
CGTCCGAGCACCTTCAGGCGCGGCCGCACGCCGAGGCCCGGCGCCCGCGACGCCGCCATGCGGCCGTTCACGCGCTGCGGCGCGCCGTCGGCGAACGTGACCGTGCCATACGAGTTGAAGTCGGTGGTGGAGAAGAGGTAGTTCGCGGGCGTCGAGTGCGCCAGATGGGCGATGGCGGCGGTGACGATGTCGCCGCCCCAGGTGTCCTCGATCGTCATCGCCAGGCCGAGCGACACACACAGGTCGCGGATCTGCCGCGCTTTGGTCAGGCCGCCCACCTTCGAGATCTTGAGGTTGATGACATCGGCGGCGCTGTCGCCGGCCGCCCGCGCCACCATGTCGAGGCCGTCGATGACTTCATCGAGCACGAACGGCCGGTTGGTGTGCGCGCGCACGACACGGCACTGCTCGTAGCTCGGGCACGGCTGCTCGAGATACACGTTCACGTCGGCGACGGCGGCTGCGACGCGCAGCGCGGCATGCTGCGTCCAGCCGGTGTTGGCATCCGCCACGAGCACGTCACCCGGCGAGAGCACGTCGGCGGCGGCGTGGATGCGCGCGATGTCGACGTCGGGGTCGCCGCCCACCTTGAGCTGGAACTTCCGGTAGCCCTCGCGGCGATACTTCCGCACCGAGGCGGCCATCTTCGCCGGCGTGTCCTGCGAGATGGCGCGATAGAGCGCCACGCTCTCGCCCACGTGTCCGCCCATGAGCGTCGCCACCGGCAGCCCGGCCGTCTGCCCGAGCAGATCCCAGCACGCCATGTCGAGCGCGGACTTCACGTACGGATGCCCGCGCATCGCGCCGTCCATGCGCGCGTTCACGAGCCCCAGCGCACAGGCGTCGAGGCCGAGGAGCTGCGGCGCAAGCTCGGCAATGCCCGTGCGCGCGCCGGCGGCATACGCCGGCAGATAGGCCGGGCCGAGGGGACAGATTTCGCCCCAGCCGGTCAGGCCTCCGGCCGTGTCGATGGCCACCACCGTGGCGTCGAAGACCTCGACGGCGTTGCCGCCCGACCAGGCGTAGCGGCCTTCGCGCAGCGGGAGATCGATTCGGAAGGCGCGGATTCGGGTGATGGTGGACGCGGCGGACGCTCGAGACATGGCGCGCAGCGTATCGCACTCCGGCCGACGCGGCGCGGCGCGACGCGGTCACAGGCGGGGAGCCGGGGGAGGCGCCGGCGGCCGTCGCCGCCGTGTGTCGGGGTGCACAGTTGCGCGCAGCGGCGCCCGAGAGCCGCATGTTATAGTCCTCGCACCCCTCCGTTCGACGGAACGTATCCGTTACGATCGTTGCCTCCCCGCATGACGTCACCGCGCACAGCTGAACTCTACGACCCCGACGCCGCGGTGGCGTTCTACGAAGATCGCTACGCCAAGGGCTACATGGCCGACTGGCCGCGGCCCAAGAAGCAGCGCGTATTCGAGTTCGTGCGGTCGCTCGGTCTGCCGGCGTCGGGCCGCGCGCTCGACTTCGGCTGCGGCAACGGTGTGTTCACCGAGGTGGTGCGCCAGGCGCTCGGACCCGGGTGGACGATCGTCGGCTCGGAGATCAGCCACGTCGCAATCGAGAACGCGCGCGGCCGATTTCCCGAGTGCCGCTTCCTGCACGGCGAAGACCCGGCGCTCGCCGCCGAGCCGTTCGACTTCTTCTTCACCCATCACGTGCTCGAGCACGTCTACGACCTGCCCGAAGTGCTCGGCCAGCTCGACCGGTTGATGAAGCCGGAGGCCCGCGGCGTACACATCATGCCGTGCGGCAACGAAGGGTCGTATCTCCACGGCCTGGCGCTGCTGCGCACCGACGGCATCAACGCGGCGATGGGCAACCGCTTCTTCTACGACGAGGAAGGGCACGTCCGCCGGCTGCGCACCGACGATCTGGCGGCCGAGTACCGCCGCCTCGGCTACGACCTGGCGGCCGAGCGGTACTGCGCGCACAAGTGGGGCTTCTACGACTGGCTGACCGAACTCGGTCCGGAACGGGTGCGTGAAACGCTCGACCCGTCGCGTGCCGTGGACGACGCCGCGCGGCAGCGGCTGACCCTGCTGCGCCGCCGGTCGCTCGCGCTGTGGTTCCTCCGGCATCAGGCGCCGATGGTCGAAGAGAAGCTGGCCAAGCCGAACCGCTCGCTGCGCGACTACGCGCTGCTGCTGCTCGGGCTGCCGTTCTACCCGCTGTCGAAACCCATCGACACGTGGCTTCGCCGCGCCCCCGAGCGCGACTGGGCCGAGCGCGGCACCGATCGCCGCGCCGGCGAGATGTTCCTCGCCTTCCGCCGCCCCGCGCGGTAGCCGCTACGGCTTGTAGAGGCTCGGTCCGGGCGGCGCCGTGCGCGCGCTGCCGGCCTTCTTCCAGGCGTCGTAGCGCAGGCGCAGCGTCTTCACGGGATTCCCGCTCTCGCCCTTCTTGGTGTCGGCATCACTCGCGACGATGTACGCGTAGTACTTGCCGTCGTTGTGCGTCACGCCCGCCTGGTCGTCCTTGTTGGCGATCGTGATGTATGCGACGTGTGCGGTCTTGTTGTCGCAGGGCACGAAGTCGAGCGGGTTGTTGCCGCAGTTGCAGCGGTGGTCGCCGCCGTACTGGTCGGCCGCTTCCATCGCCGCCATCACGCGATCCGCCATCGTGCCGCTGGCGCGGGTGAAGGCGAGCGCGGCCATGTGCATCACCTGATCGCCGAGCAGCGTGTTGCCCTGCACCTGGTAGTGGATGTCGCCGACCTGGCCGCCGAAGTAGAGCGACGAGCGCGAGTTGCCGCTGCCGTTGAAGCCGGCGCGGTTGTTGCGCGCGGTGATGGTCTCGCCCTGCGGCATCATCACGATGCCGAACTGGCGGCGCTGCACGTCGGGATCCTGCTGCAGCAGCTCGATGATCTTCTCGGGCGGCGTGCCCTTGCGGATCTCGTGGTAGACGAGCATCTGGTTGCGGCGCGTGTTGTCGACGCCGGCCTGGCACGCGGCCACGCCGAGCCCCGGCACGATCACCGCCTGCACGTCCATCAGATCGCGGGCGCCGTTCGGTGTGCGCTCCGGAAAGCCGGCCTGGCGCACGCAGGTGGCCGAGGCGATGATGACCTGCCCGGTCTTCGCGTCGAGGGCGATGACCGACCACGTGGCGAACGCGCTTGCCGGCAGGGCCAGCACGAGCACGATGAGCAGGGTGACGCGCGCGAACATCCGCATGAGACATCCTCCGACGAGCCCGCCGGGGCCGTCCGACGCGCGGAAGGCTATCACACGGTCCGCCGCTGGCCACGCGGCCGCGTCGCCCACGTCGCCACGGGCCAGCCGCCGGCGACGATGGCGGCGCCGACGAGCGCCTCGGCCGGCTGCGCCACGAGCTGGTTCACGACCACGGCGGTCGAGGCCACGATGAAGACGAGCGGCGTCAGCGGGTACCCCCACATCCGGTAGGCGGGGCGGTACCCTGCGCGCTGGCGCAGCACGAACACGCCGGCCGTCATCAGCGCGAAGAAGAACCACTCCATGTAGACGACGCGGCTGAAGATGGTGGCGTAGCTGCCGGTGAGCACGAGCACCGAGGCCCAGGCGCCCTGCAGCACGATGGCGCGATGCGGCGTGCGGTAGGCCGGGTGCACGGCGTGCAGCCAGGCGAGCGGCGCGCTGTCGCCCGCCATCGACAGATAGAGCCGCGGCCCGGCGAGCACGATGCCGGTGAGCGCGCCGATGGCCGAGAGCACGACGAGCAGCGCGACAGCGGAGGCGGCGCCGGGGCCCACGAGCACCTGCGCGACGTCGGCGGCGATGCGCGGCGAGGCGCGCACGGCCTCGAGCGGCAGCACGTGGAGGTAGGCGGCGTTCAACCCGATGTAGCAGACCGTGACGACGATCGTGCCGATCGTGAGCGCGCGCGGCAGCGTGCGCACCGGGTCGGTGGTCTCGCCGGCCGTGTAGGTGACAAGATGCCAGCCGCCGAAGGCGAAGAGGCCGGCGCTCACGCCGAGCAGCAGGCGTTCGAACGGCACCGCGGCCAGGTCCGCGGCGCTGAGCGTCCAGGCTTCGCCGCTCGCCAGTCCGCCGTAGGCGAGACCGGCGACGAGCAGCACGGTCAGAGCGACGAGCTTCGCGCCGGTGATCGCCGTCTGCACGCGGGTGCCGGCGCGCACACCCACGTAGTTGAGCGCCGACACCGCCGCGATCACCGCCACCGCCAAACCCTGTTCGGCCGCCGGGCCGAGCGGCAGGAACACCGTGAGATACCGCGCGCACACGACGGCGATGGCGGCGATGACGCCGGTGTGGATGCTCCAGAAACTGGCCCAGCCCCAGAGGAACGCCACGCGCGTCGAGAACGCTTCCCGCAGGAAGACGTAGACGCCGCCGGTTTCGGGGAACGCCGAGGCCAGTTCCGCGCAGACGAGCGCGCCGAGGAAGGTCAGGCCGCCGGCGAGCGACCACGCCACGAGGATGCCGGTGATGGTCGGCACGTCGCGTGTGATCTCGGACGGCTGCACGAAGATCGACGTGCCGATCACCGTGCCCACGACGATGGCGGTGGCCTGCGTGAGGCCGATCGCGCGTGTCAGTGGCGTCCCGGGCGCACGGGGCGTCGGCATGACGCTCCGAGTGTAGCGGAACGCCGGCCCGCGGCCGCGACACGATGCCGCAGCCAGCGCGGCCGTATGAGATAGTGTCGCGGCAGGCGCGCCCGGGACGCCTTCACACCATGCCCGACATCACGCCTCCCGCCACGCCGATTCCCGCGCACGATTGCCCGATCTGCGGCGGCCCGAACCGCTGCGCCGCGGCCGAGAGCGGGTCGTTCGACACGCCCTGCTGGTGCCGCGACGCGACCTTCTCGCCCGACCTCCTCGCCCGCGTGCCGGAGGTGCGGCGTGGACAGGCCTGCATCTGTCAGGACTGCGCCATGCGCGAGACGTCGCCGGATCGCGACTGATCGCACCTGCACCGACGCGCGCGTCCCCGAGCGCACCATCCTGCCGGTGCGAGATCGTCTAGGCGGCGCGCCGGCGCGCCCGCCAGGCGGCCAACGCCGCGAGGGCGCCAGCGGCGAGACACGCGGCGCCGGCCACGTCGCGCCAGCGCAGGGTGCGCGGCCGCGCATCGGCCGGCCCGGTCAGCACGAAGGCCGCCCAGTAGTGTGGATGGGCGAAGGCGGCCTCGGCCCGGAGCGCGCGCTTCGCGGCGGCGAGGGCGTCGTCGAGGGACCGGCCGGCCTGCACGCCCTGGTAGAAGTGCTGCATCAGCGCCGCGGTGGGCCCGTCGGGCACGCGCCAGAGTGTCGTCACGGCGCGGCGCGCGCCGGCGGCCAGCAGTCCGCGGCTGAAGCCCTGCACGCCTTCACCGCGCACGTCGGGGCCTCGCTCGGTCTCACAGGCGCTGAGCACCACGAGATCCACGCCGGTGAGCGGCAGCGCGTAGACCTCGCGCAGGAAGAGCGATGCCACCGGGCCGTCCGCCGTGGCCGGCGAGAAGAGCAGGCGCGATTCTTCGCCGGCGGCCAGATCGGCGACCGCGTGGGTGGCCAGGTGCAGCACCGGCGGCGGCGTAGCGAGGGCGTCGGCGAGCGCGCGCTTCTGGTTGGCCGCACCGAGGAAGAGCTGATGGGTGCCGCCGAGGGCCGCGGCGACGGCGTGCACTTCGACGGCGCTTGCCGCCAGGCGGGGCGACGATCCGGCTGACTGCCACGCGTCCGGGCCGGGCAGCGGATCGCCGAAGGCGGCGAGCTGCCGGGCCCACGGCGCCCGCCACCCGCGATCGGCTGGCGGCGGCGCCAGTTGCCGCAGGGCCGCCGTGGGCAGCACGCTCGTCGCGATCCGTTCGACGAGCGGCGCGCCTTCGACCCGCAGCGCGTCGAAGGGCACGGCGCCGAGCGCGCCGTCGGGCACGACGACGAGGTGCGCGGCTTCGGCGAGCAGCCCCGCGGGGAGGAGCGCGCGGCCGAGAGCGTCGGCGCTCGCCGTCCACGCGCTGTCCGGCCGCCGGAGCGATCGGTCGAACGCGGTGACGAGCGCGCGATCGACCGTGAGGGGCACGACGCGGGCGGCGTCACGGGTGACGCGCACCACGGCCGCCTGCGTGGCGCCCGTCCAGTAGGCGAGCAGCACCGTGCCGGCGGGCAGCGTTGCCTGCACCGCATCGAGCGACACGGCAGCGAGCGCCATGCGATCGCGCCACGCCCGGGCGCGGCTCTGTTCGATGAGCGCGAAGGTGATGGCCGGGGTGTCCACGCCGAGGCCGGCGGCGATACGCGCGTCGTAGACCTCGCGTTTGTCCTGGAAGAACTCGGCGCGTGTCGCCGGCACGGCGAGGCGTTCGCGCAGCGCGTCGATGACGGCGATGGCGCGATCGAAAGAGGCGCGCGCACCGGCCGCATCGCCGCCGGCTGCCGCGACGCGGCCGAGGCCGAAGAGCGCCTTCCACTCTTCTTCGCGTGTTTCGAGCGTCGCGGCGAGCGCGCGGGCGGCCTCGAAGTCCGGCCGCGCCTCGGCCGGCCGGCCGTCGCGCAGCAGCGCTTCGCCGCGATAGAGCTGCGCGAGGAGCGCTTCGCGGCGCACGCCAGCCGCCTGCGCCACCGCGAGCGCCTCGCCGAAGCTCCGCGCCGCCTCGGCAGGACGCCCCAGGTCGAGCGCCAGCGCGATGCCGCGATTGGTGAGCACCGCCGCCTCGCCGGCCGCGTCGCCCGCGGCGGTGAACCCGGCGCGGGCCGCCGCGTACGCGTCGAGCGCCTTGTGGGGATCGCCGAGCCGGCGGAAGAGCGCCCCCTGGTTCGCGAGCACCTGCGCCTGCGGCCCCGGCGCGAGCGGCGAGCCGTCGCCCACCATCGCGCGGTAGCGGGTGAGGGCGTCGGCGTAGCGGCCCAGGCGCTGCAGCAGCGCCGCGTCGTTGGCCATCGCGATGGCGCGCCGGTTGGGGGCCCAGTCCTCCTGCGCGTGTTCCTCGGCCAGCGCGCGGGCGCGGCCGAACGCCGCCGCGGCCTCGTCGTAGCGGCCGAGCGGGAAGTAGACGGTGCCGAGGTTGCTCACCTGTTCGGCGTGCCGCGCCCAGTCGCCGGCCGCGCGCGAGAGCGCCATCGCACCTTCGAAGCGCACGAGGGCGGCGTCGAAGCGGCCCAGGTTCGTCTCGGCCATCCCGGCGACGTTCAGTGCTTCCGATGCGTTGGCCAGGTCGCCGTCGCGTTGCAGCAGGTCGGCGGCTTCCACGGCGTGGGCGGCGGCGGCGGCGTGGTCGCCGGTGCGCCGTTCGAGATCGGCGAGGCGGTAGAGCACGAGCGCGCGCGGACCGCGCCCGTCCGCGAGCAGCCGGCGGTAGTCGCCGGCAGCGCCGCTCAAGTCGCCGCGCGCGGCGCGGGCCTCGGCGCCGGCGAGCGCCGGATCGGCCGCCGCCGGGGCCTGCGCGAGCAGGCCGGCGAGCACGACGGCGGAAAACGGCGACGGCATCGGCCCCGAGATTACCAGCCGACCCTGAGAGCGGGATGAGAGGCGGATGAGAAATTCGCGTGCCGCATGGAGAAAGTTGTTCCCGATCGGGGGCGCGCGCTGTCCTATTCCACGACGCCAATGACCGGGCCGCTATACTCGACTGGATGGGGGCTGAAGCCAGAACCGACGAGGACATCCTCGCCGACCTCTCGCGCGCCGCGCCCGACGAGCGGCGGCACCTGGCCGACGAACTCTTCGAACGGCACTACGCCCGCGTCGCCCGCTGGTGCTTCCGCCTCACCGGTGATCGGGAACTCGCGGCCGACGTCGCCCAGAACGTCTTCATCAAGGCCTACCGCCATCTCGAGGACTTCCGCGGGCAGTCGCGGTTCTCGACCTGGCTCTACACGATCGTGCGGCATGAGTGCTTCGCGCAGCTCCGCCGCCACGCCCGCGACCCCGACGGCGACGAAGACGCACTCGTCGACGTGCCCACGCCCGACGACGACCCCGAAACCCGGGTCGCGCGCGCGAGCGATGGGCAGTTCGCGCACCAGGTGCTGCTCGAGACGCTGGATGCGACCGAACGCGCCGTCTTCGTCCTGCACTACGGCGACGAACTGCCGCTCGACACCATCACGCGCACGCTCGGCCTCGGCAATGCCAGCGGCGCCAAGGCGTACATCGTGAGCGCCAAACGCAAGCTCGCGCGCGCGGTCAAACGGATCGCGGCCCGCGGAGGACGACTGTGACCACTCCCATTTCCCCTGGTGGCGGCGAGGTCGAGCGGAAGTGGCAGCAGGCACTGGAGGCCGGGCCGTCGTGCCTGCCCCTCGAGCGCTTCGCCGGGACGCTGACCGCGGCGGACGCGGCCCACGTGGCGGGCTGCGCGCGCTGCCAGACCGAACGCGAGCTCTTCGCGGCCTACGAGGCCAACGAACCGGTCGAAGGCGAAGGCCTGGCGGTCGAGTGGATCGCGGCGCAGACAAAGCGCCGGCTCGCCGCCACGCTGCCCGCGACCGCGGCGTCGCCGGCGGCCACACCGGCCGCGGCACCCCGCACCACCTGGGGCCTGCCGTCGTGGGCGCTCATGGCGGCCTCGGTCGCCATCCTCGTGGGCGGCACGGCGCTGCTCGTGACGCCCGACCGCCGCATCGAGCCGGGCGCCGGCGGCGGTGATGTCTACCGCACGGCGCGCGTCGAGATCACGGGCCCGGCCGGCGAACTGGCCGAAGCGCCCACGCACCTCGTCTGGACGGCTGTGCCCGGCGCGGTGCAGTATGAGGTGCGCCTGTCCGAAGTCGACGGCACGGAACTGTGGCGTGTCACCACGTCCTCCCCGGCGGTTCCCGTGCCTTCTGAGGTGCGTGCCCGCGCGTTGCCCGCCAAGACCCTGGTCTGGCAGGTGAGCGCGCGCGACGCGCAGGGCCGCACGATCGCGGAGTCCGGTGCCACCGGGTTCCGCGTGCGGCTCGCGCCCGGCACGCCAGAGAGATGAGTCACCAGATGCGAACCAACGAACTGACGGGCCGCGCATGGCGCGCCGCCCTGCTGGCGGTGTGCCTCGTGGCCGGCACGACGCCGCTGGCCGGGGCCCAGCCGCTGTCGCTGCACATCCCCGATGAAACGGTGGCACCCGGCGGCGTGCTGCAGGCCAAGATCGACCTGACTGAACCGCGGCCGATCCAGACCGGCGGCGGCGGGATGTCGTTTGCCGATTACCAGGACTTCCTCGGTCTCGCCGTCAACAGTCCGAACGGCGATGCGGCAGCGGTCGGCGTGATGCGGGGGGCGACGCTGCGGTTGCGCATGATCTCGCCGACGAGCGACATCGGCTCGAGCGGCGAGTACCCGATTCTCGCGACCACGCTCAAGGTGCCGGCGACGGCCGTTCCCGGCACGCAGTCAGCCCTCACGATGGCCGGGGCTCAGTTCACCGGCCCGGGGGGCACACCGTACACCTTCGAGTTCAAGCCCGGCATCGCCACGGTGGGCCCGGCCGGATCGGCGTCCATCATCGACGTCTCGCCGGGCAGCGCGACGGTGCCGGCCGGCGGCACCATCGTCATCAGCGGCATCGGCTTCGAGCCGGGCACGAAGGTCAAGCTGAAGGAAGTGGCGAGCGCGAGCGTCGAGTTCGTGGACAGCAAGACCCTCGTCGTGCGCCCCGCGACGGCCGTGCTGATGCACGCGCAGGAAATCGAACTCGAGATCCCGTCCACGCGGCAGCGGCTCGTCTACTTCTCCTACCAGCGCACGGCGCCGCTCGGCCGCAGCGTCGATCCGCTCATCGGCGCCGTCGAACCCGCCTTCCCGCGCCGGTTCTGGACGAATGCGATCGTCCGTTTCACCCCGGCCACGGCCAACGACGCGCTCGGTTTCGCGCTGCAGAACGAAGGCACCGTGCCGAGTCAGGTGAGCCTCACGCTCATCGCCGGCACTTCGGTGCTCGGCCCGATCAGCTTCACGATGCCGGCCAACGCGCGGGCGGCGCGCAGTCTGGCCGAGGTGTTCGGCACGGCGTGCAGCGCCGGCTGCGCGCTCAGGATGACGTCGGGCCAGCCGCTGCATCTGTTCGGCCTGGCCGGTGATCGCGCGGCCGACGCGGTGCTGCCCGTGCTGCCCACCGCCGACGTCGCGACCGTGCTCGACTTCGCCACGACCACCAACGCGCCCGCCTTCCGCACCGGCGATCTGTTCCACGTGACCGGCGTCTTCACGCCGGGAGTCGTCCCGGCCGCGGCCGACGGCTACGTGGTGCTCGTGACACCGGCCGGCGAATACTGGTCGCTCACGCCCCAGGGCCTGCAGCCGGGCATCCGGCCGCTCTTCCGGCCGACGACCGTGACCACGAACGCGACCGTGGACCTGCTGCGCCTGCCGCTGCCGCCGGGAGCGGCGCTCGGGCGCTACCAGTGGCTGTCGGCGCTGGCGGTGCCAGGCACGCTGAACCTGCTCACGCCGATCCGCGTCACGACGTTCGACGTCGTGCCGTAACGCCGGCCCGCTAGCGGCGGGGCGCGTCGTGCGGCACGCGGGCCGCGAACACGCGCCAGCGGTGCGGCTCGTCGCCGAGCGCATGCATGCCGCGGTCGACGAACGACTGGCCGGAACCGGCCACCAGATCCTTCACCGTGCGCGAGACCAGCACCTCGCCCGGCGCGGCCAGGGCGGCGATCGCCTCGGTCGTGTCGACGGCCAGACCACGGAGCTGGCCCTCTTGCAGGTCACATTCGCCGGTGTGCAGGCCCACGCGCACCGTGCGGCCGAAACGCGCGGCCGAGGCCGCAAGCGACGCCGCGCAGCGGATGGCGCGGGCCGGGCCATCGAACGCCGCCGTGATCCGGGTGTCGTCGCCGGCGATGGCGCGGCCGCGGAACCACTCGATCTCGCGGCGCGCGTGGCTGTCGAACTGGACATCGCCGGCGGGGCTGCCGGGCAGCGGCTCGACCCGCGCCGAGAGCACCGTGGCCAGCACGCGGTCGGCGTCGAGGTCGTGGTAGCGGCGGTTGAGGAACGCGTCGATGCGATCGAGCATCGCGTCCTGGTCGCCGACGAACGGCAGGTGGTCGTTGCCGGGCAGTTCGACGAACGTCGCGCCGGGAATGCGGCTGGCGACGAAACGGCCTTCCTCCACCTTCAGGCACTGATCGTCGGTGCGATGCAGGACGAGCGTCGGCACGCGCACGGCGGGCAGCACGTGCCGGATGTCGATTTCGGCGTTCATGCGGGTGAGCGTGAGCGCGGCGCCCGGGCTCGCGCCCATGCGCAGGTAGGTGGCCCACCACTCGCGGAACGCCGGGTCGTCGGCCTTCGACGGCGCCCGCGCCTCGATGCCCACCGGGCCGCCCCAGTGGTAGCGGATCTCCTCGAAGAAGTGCTCGCGTTCGGCGCGCGTCGGCGCCCACGGATAGTCGGCCGCCCAGAGCCGCTTCGCGTAGGTGCCGATCATCACGAGCGCCAGCGTGCGATCCGGATAGGTCGTGGCGAACAGACTGCAGAGCGGCCCGCCTTCCGACACGCCGAGCAGGGCGGCCCGTTTCGAGCCCACCGCTTCGAGCACCGCGCGCACGTCGTCCATGCGCTGTTCGAGCGTGGGCAGGTCCGAGACGCGATCCGACAGGCCGGTGCCGCGTTTGTCGAAGAGGATGAGCCGTGAGAACGACGCCAGCCGGGTGAGGAACCGCGCGAACGACGGCTCCCGCCAGAAGTAGTCGAGGTGCGAGACCCAGCCCATCACGAACACGAGGTCGATCGGGCCGTCGCCGAGCACCTGGTAGGCGATGCTCACGTCGCCGCTCTGCGCGTAGTGGGTGGGCGGCGCGGCGTGGGCCGCCGGCGCGGCCGGCGCCGGCGGCATGGCGTGGGTGTGCGCCGCGGCGTCGCCGAGGGTGACCGGGGCGATGAAGCGGTAGCCGCGCCGATGGGCGGTCTGGATGTAGGCGGGCGCCTGCGGATCGTCGTCGAGCGTCTTGCGGATCTCGCGCACGCTCACCTTGAGCGCGGCATCGCCGACGAACACGCCCGGCCACAACACATCGAGGAACTCGTCCTTCGTCACGAGCTGCCCGGCGTGGGTCACGAGGTGGAGCAGCACGCTGAACGCCTTGGGCGTGAGCGGCAGCGGCGCGCCGCCGCGCTCGAGCGTGGCATTGCGCACGTCGAGACGGAAGTCACCGAACAGGTAGACGCGTGGAGCGGACGGACCGGCCATGGCGAGGGCTCCGCACGAGGCGATGCCTCGCCAATCTACCGCATTCGCCGGGCCGATGCGGCCGGGCGGCGCGGCTGGCTCGACCGTGCGGCGACCGCCGCTTACGAACCGGGCGGCCGGCCGACCGAGGTGAGCAGGTGGAGGAGTTCGTCGCCGGAATCGAAGTGCGCGGTCTCGCCGCTCGGGACGTGGGTCAGCCGGCCGCGCACCGTCGCGGCGTCGTCGCGCAGCTGCACGGTGAAGAGCCGCGTGCGGCCGGCCGGATCGATCGGCCCGGGATCGGGCACCGAAGACGTGCGGGACATGGGAGGGTGTCCTTTCGCGCGGCCGGGCCGTCAGGCGCAGCGGCAGAGACCGGCGGCGGCGCCGCGGTCGCGGCCCGGCGCGATCCCGAAGATCGCGTCGAGCCGGGTCAGGTGCAGCAGGCAGCGCACGCGCGCGCTGGCCGTGCGGATGGTGAGGCGCGTGCCGCGGCGGGCGAGCGTCTGGCGCAGGCCGACCAGGCGGCCCACGCCTCCCGCATCGATCGCGGTCACGTCCCCGAGGTCCAGCAGCACGTGGTCGGGAAGCCCGAGCGTGCCGGCCGCGGCCCACGCGGGCGCGTCGGCGCCCGCGCCGGCCACGAGGCGGCCGGCGGCGTGAATCACGCGCGTGGCGCCGTGGCTGGTGACGCGGAGGCCGAACGAGGTGTCAGGGGTCATCGATCGCTCCGTCAGTGCCGGGCCGTCGCCGCCGGCGCCGGCAGGTGCGCGACGAACCGCGCGATGTCGGCGGCAATCGCCGCCGGACGTTCCCAGTGCATGGCGTGGCCGAGCTCCGGATAGTCAATCGCGGCGGCGCCGCGAATCGCCGCGACGAGCCCGTCGCGCTGCGCCCGGCGGCTGAAGGTGTCCTTGCCGCCGGCGACGACCAGCGTCGGCGCGGTGATCCGCGCCAGGTCGGCGGAGAAATCCGTGCCGAGGAACTCGCGGAACGTCGCCTGCCACACGCGCGCCGGCACCTTCAGGCTCTCGGCCACGAACGTGTCCATGCGGCCGGCGGCAATCGGCATCGCCACGGTGCTTTCCTGGAAGGCCCGCACGAACGCCGGATCGACGGGATCCGTGAGCGACGCAAGCGTCGTGTCCCACAGCTCCTGCACGTCGGCGTTCCCGGTGATCGTCGGGAAGGCGCCGAGGAGCACGAGGCCGCGCACCCGCCCCGGATGATCGATCGCGGTGCGCGTGGCCACGAGGCTGCCCATCGAGTGGCCGACCAGTACGGCCGCGGGCAGGTGCAGGGCGTCCATGAACGCGGCGACATCACCGGCCATGTCCGTGTAGCGATAGGTCGCCGGGCGGCCGGCATCGCCGTGGCCGCGCTGCGTGATCGCCAGCGCGCGGATGGTGGGCGGGAGCTCCGGCAGCAGCGCTTCGAACGAGCGCCACGAGTCCGTCACCCCGTGCAGGAAGATGACCGGCGTGCCGGTGGCCGGGCCGTGCTCCACGTAGGGCAGCACGACGCCGTTCGGCAGCGCCACTGACTTCACAGCCAGCGCCGGCGCCGCTGCCGACGTCGCCACCGGCGCGCGGCCGAAGCGCGACCCGGTCAGCGTCACGTCCGCGCGCGCGACGGCCTTCGCGCGACGGGCGTCCACGATGGCCACCTGCGCGTCCTTCTTCTGGGCGCGCAGCGCCTGCACGAGTCCGGTGAGCGCCCAGCCGTTCTCGCGGTTGCGCTTCAGGTCTTCCCAGTAGACGGTCTCGGCTTCCGAGGCGCGTCCGGCCTCGAGCAGCACGGCGCCGAGCGCGTGGCGCACGGGATAGGCCCATTCGGCCGGTTCGGTGTAGACGAGCGCGTCTTCGAGGCGTACGCCGTGTTCGAGATGGGCGACGGCGCGATCGAACTCGCCCTTCGCGGCCGCGATCTCACCGGCCAGCACCGCCGGCGCGATGCTCATGATGGCGCGTCCGCTGTTCGGCGAGAAGAGCGGCGCGTCGAGCTGCTTGTCGGCGATGAGCGGGGTGAGCGCGGCAAGCGCGCGTTCCGCGTCGTCGATCCTGCCGGTGGCGACGAGCGCCACGCCGCGGGCGAAGTGCCACGCCGCCGTGAGGAACACGTTCGTCGCCGGCGGCGCCGGTTCGGCCAGGATGGCGTCCCACTGCCCGAACCGCACGTTGGCCCAGTAGGGCACGACGCGGAAGCCGGCGGTGAGCGGCATCTCGGCCAGCACCGGGTCGGGGATCTTCGCCGCGATCTTCTTCGCCGAGTCGAAGGCCACCTTCGACTGCACGTCGTAGGTCGCGGCGAACCACAGGAAGTGGATGTTGTGCGGGTAGTAGGCCATCGGATACAGGCCCTGCGCCCGGCACTGCGTGATGTAGTCTTCGTCGGCCTCGATGGCCAGCAGGTTGCTCTTCATCGCATCGGCATAGCGGCCCACGCGCTGATAGATGTGCGAGGCCATGTGCACCATATGGCCGGCGGCCGGCATGAGCGGCAAGAGCGTGTCGGCGGCTTTCTCCGCCCGCTCGGGCGTTGTCGTCGGCTCCAGCAGATGGATGAGCATGTGCAGCGCGCCGGGGTGCTTCGGGTGTTTCGCGAGCACCTGCTCGGTGAGGGCCACGATCTCCCGCGTGCCCTCGTGCGGCTGGCCGTCGGGCATCCAGTAGCCCCACGGACGCAGGTCCATCATCGACTCGACGTAGAGCATGGCGATGTCGAG
>CADEFD010000126.1:13612-14825 GCA_902826515.1 uncultured Acidobacteriota bacterium | reverse complement strand
GGTGCACGCGACGGCTACTTGACGTTTCCGCGGAAACGCTCCCCGGAAAAGCAAATGCCCGAGGGCGGACCCTCGGGCATCGGCAATTCACGCGCGTGGCGGACTGAACTACAGGCCGGTCTTCTCGGTCTTCGCCGCCGTCTCTTCCTGCGTCTTGAGACCGGAGTCGTAGGCCTTCTTCACTTCGTCGTTCTTCCACTCGATGATGGCCTGGCCGCGGAGCCGCACCATGTACTTGCCGAACTCGACGCGGCGCTTCGATTCGAACACGCGTTCGGACACATCCTCGCGGGCGTCTTCGAGCGGCTTGACGGTGCCGTCGACGCGGCCTTCCACCTTCAGGATCTGGTAGCCGCGCGTCGTGCGCAGCACGCGCGTGATCTCGCCCACCTTCAGGGCCAGCAGTTCCTTCTGCAGCTCGGGCGAGATATCCGCCCACGGGATCTCGCCGAGCAGGCCGCCGTTGGCCTTCGACGACGCGTCCGAGGCGTCGGCCGCCATGCGCGGGAACGGCTCGCCGGCGAGCAGGCGCTTGTGCACCTCGGTGGCCTTGGTGCGGGCTTCGTCGTCGAGGCCCACGTTCACGCCGTCGGCCGTCGTGGGCACGGCGATCAGGATCTCGCGCAGCGTGACCTGCGGCGTGGACGCAAACTCGTCCGTGTGCGCGTCGTAGTAGGCCTTGACCTCTTCATCGCCGACGCTGATCTTGCCCATGACCTCGGTCTGCTGCACGCGCGAGACCAGCATCTGCTTCTCGAGCTGGCGGCGCAGGTCGAGCATCGTCATGTTCTCGCCCTTGAGCGCTTCGGCGAACTGCTCGTCGGTCTCGATCTTGTTTTCCTTCTTGATGTTGTCGATGATGCTCTTGAACTGCTCCTCGCCCATCGCGTAGCCGAGCTCCTTGCCGCGCTGCAGCAGCAGCAGCTCGTCCACGGCGTCCACGATCACCTGCGGCGTCACTTCCGACAG
Source organism: uncultured Acidobacteriota bacterium (assembly GCA_902826515.1). Lineage (GTDB taxonomy): Bacteria > Acidobacteriota > Vicinamibacteria > Vicinamibacterales > UBA2999 > CADEFD01. Next base: position 13,856 of record CADEFD010000126.1, on the reverse strand, counting down.
CAGTTTCGCGAGCGCCGCGTCGTCACCGCGCAGACCCTGCACCTCGGGCCGCTGGCGCAGGGCCGCGATCTGCCGCTGCTCGAGGTCCGACTTGGTGATGATCTCGCCGTTCACCTTGACCAGGATCTGCTCGACGATGTCGGCGGCGCCGATCGTCGAACCCGTGGCCACCGCGAGGGCAAGAGCGAGTGCAGCCGTGAGCAAGTGCTTCATAGTGGTCCTTCCAGCTTAACCCGCCGAGGCC
>CADEFD010000126.1:0-13512 GCA_902826515.1 uncultured Acidobacteriota bacterium | reverse complement strand
ACCCGCTCGAGCAGGCCGCCGTCGCTCCTGGCGTCGGTGGGAGCCGCGCGGGTGATTTCGGCCTTCGAGAACCCGGCCGTCACTTCCCCCGCCGTGGCCCGGGCCGTCCACCAGGCGGGTTTTGGCCGCCGGCTGGGCGGCGCCTCGTCCCGCTTCAGGTCCTGCTTCAGGCTGCCAGGCGGGATGAGTTGCAGTTCCGGCCGTTCGCGCACCAGATTCACGAGACGCGGCAGATCGACCTTCGTCTTCTGCCTGAACTTATAGACGACGACCGAGCCCTCCCGGTCGATGGTCTCGAGCCCGAGCCGGTCGGCCCACACCCGCACCCGGCCGTAGTGGGCCAGGTTGACCACCGCTGGCGGCGGCGCGCCGTAGCGGTCGGCCAATTCGTCGAGCAGGGTGCGGATGTCGTTGTCGGTGCGGGCCGAGGCCATGCGCCGGTAGATCGACAGGCGCTGGTTCATGTCGGGCATGTAGGCGTCGGGGATGCGGAAGTCCACCTTCAGGTTCACCACCGCCCGCACGTCGTCGTCGAGATCTTCGCCCTTCAGTTCCTTGACCGTGTCTTCGAGGAGCTTCATGTACATCTCGAAGCCCACGGCGTCGATCTGCCCGCTCTGCTGACCACCCAGCAGATTGCCGGCGCCGCGGATCTCGAGGTCGAGCGCGGCGATGCGGAAGCCGCTGCCGAGGTCGCTGAACTCCTTGATCGCCGCCAGGCGCTTCTTCGCCACCGGCGACAGCGCCTCTTCGGGCGGGATGAGCATGTAGGCGTAGGCCGGACGATCGCTGCGGCCGACACGTCCGCGCAGCTGATAGAGCTGCGACAGGCCGTAGCGGTCGGCGCGGTTGATCACGATGGTGTTGGCGTTCGGGATGTCGAGGCCGTTTTCCACGATCGTGGTCGAGAGCAGCACGTCGTATTTGTGCGCCACGAAGTCGAGCATCGTCTTCTCGAGCGCGTCTTCGCCCATCTGGCCGTGGCCGACGACCACGCGCGCCTCGGGCACGAGTCGCGTGATGAGATTCGCCATCGAGTAGATCGACTCGACGCGGTTGTGCACGAAGTACACCTGGCCGCCGCGCGCGAGTTCCGACCTGAGCGCCCGCGTGATCACGCTGGCGTCGAACTTCACGACGTGCGTCTGGATCGACAGGCGATCCTTCGGCGGCGTCTCGATGACCGACATGTCGCGGATGCCGACGAGCGACATGTTGAGCGTGCGCGGAATCGGCGTCGCGGTGAGCGTCAGCACGTCCACCTTCTTGCGCATCTGCTTGATGCGTTCCTTGTGCGCCACGCCGAAGCGCTGCTCCTCGTCCACGATGAGCAGTCCGAGGTCGCGGAAGATCACGTCTTTCGAGAGCAGGCGGTGCGTGCCCACGAGGATGTCGACGTGGCCGCCGGCCAGCTGCTCGAGCGTCGCCAGCTGCTCGCCCTTGCTGCGGAAGCGCGACACCATGTCCACGCGCACGGGGAACGACGCGAAGCGCGATTTCAGCGTTTCATGATGCTGGAAGGCGAGCACGGTCGTCGGCGCGAGGATCGCCACCTGCTTGCCGTCCATCACCGACTTGAAGGCCGCGCGCATCGCCACTTCCGTCTTGCCGTAGCCGACATCGCCGCAGAGCAGGCGATCCATCGGCGTGGACGATTCCATGTCGCGCTTGATGTCGGCCACGGCGCTGGCCTGATCCACCGTCAGGTCCCACGGGAACGCCGCTTCGAATTCTTCCTGCCAGTGCGTGTCGGCCGAGAACGCGTGGCCCGGCACTGCCTTGCGCGCGGCGTAGAGCTTCAGGAGCTCTTCGGCCATGTCGCGCATGGCCTTCTTCACGCGCGTCTTGGCCTTGGCCCACGACGTGCCGCCCAGCCGATCGAGCGCCGGCCGGCTGCCGCCCGTGTACTTCTGCACGAGGTCGAGCCGCTCGACCGGCACGAACAGCTTGTCGTCGCCGTGATACCGCAGCTCGAGGAACTCGTGCGCGCTGTCGCCGACGCCGATCTGCTTCAGGCCGACGAACTCGCCGATGCCGTTGTCCACGTGGACGATGAGATCGCCCACCTTCAGGTCGCGCAGGTCCGAGAGGAAGGCCGCCGTCGCGGATTTCTTGCGCGCCGCACTGCCCCGCTGCCGATCGTCGTCGAAGAGATCGGTCTCGGCGTAGATGGTGACGCCGCCGCGCGTGAAGCGGACGCCGTTCGAGAGGCCGCCGATCGTCACGAGCACGGCGCCGGCGCTCAACTCGCTCGTGCGCGCCGCCGATTCCGCGCGTACGTCGTAGTCCTTGAGCATCTCGAGCGTGCGCTCGGCGCGGCCGGACGTGTGGGCCACGAAGATGACGGCGTCACCGGCGTCGCGGCGTTCGCGCAGCTCGGTGATCCAGTCGGTGATGCGGCCGCGGAAGTGTGCGATCGGCTGCGTGGGCACGTGCGCGAGCGGCGCGGCCGAGGCGTCCACGTCGAGTGCCGAAAGGCGCGTGGCGCGGCCGAGCCGCGCGCTGACCTCGGCGTCGCTCACGAAGAGCGCGTCGGGCGGCGTGAGTGCGGCCACCGAGTTCGTGCGGGTGCTGGCCTCTTCGTAGCTCGCCTGCACCTGGACGCGCACACGTTCGATCGCCGCCTGCACTTCGTCCGGTTCGGAGATGAAGAGCCGCCCCGACTTGCGCGCCGAGAGGTAGTCGAACACGGTGGCGGCGCGCTGGAGGTCGACGGGCAGATCCGTGGGATCGGTCGATTCGCGAACGGGCACGACCATGAACTGGTCGAGCGATTCGACCGAACGCTGCGTGTCGGGATCGAAGCGGCGGATCGACTCCACCATGTCGCCCATGAACTCGATGCGGATCGGCCAGAGTTCGTTCGGCGGGTAGACGTCGAGGATGCCGCCGCGCAGACAGAACTCGCCGTGCTGCTCCACCGGGTCGTGACGGTCGTAGCCGCCGTCGGTCAGGAGCGCGGCGAGGCTCTGCGGATCGACATCCGCGTCGACCTTCACGCCGAGCGAACGGGCCACGAGCGCGCCCGGGTCGGGAAGCCGCGGCAGGAGCGCCGGCGCCGACATGACGATGACGCGGGCGTTGCCGGTGGCAAGCGCGAGCAGGGCGCGGGCGCGAGCTGAACTCACCCGCATGTGCGGCGCGAGCGCGCGGTACGGATCCACCTGCAGGGAGGGCAGCGGCAGCACGAGCCCGCCGAGCGCGCCATCGCTGAGCCCTTCGATCGCACCGAGGAAAAAACGCACGTCGCCGACGACACCGTCGACCTCCGCGTCGGTCGGCACGACGACCAGCACCGGATCGCCCGGCTGCTCGTGCGACGCGGCCGCGGCAGCGAGCGCCTTGGCCTGCAGGGTCAGACCGTGCAGGCCGGGGCCGCGGGTGGTCAGGCCGTCTCGGGCGACGAGGGCCTTGAAGAGCGAGCGCAGAGCGAGGGAGGAGGACATGGGTACGTAACTTCGGCCCCGCCCTCACGGCGAGGCGGGGTGCGGGGCGAGCAAACGTCTATTGTCCTACGACTGACGTATTTGGAGGGCACCAGGTAACGCCGGCAGGGCCGCGCCGGTCAAATCTGCACGAAATGTGCGGAAAGCCTGAGGTGGCCGGCTTATTGCTAAGCCCAAATCGGCTGGGGCCGTTCCGTCCCGGTTGTCAGTCGGTCTGCAGATCGTTGTCCGTGATTCCGTGTTCGCCGATGTCAGGTTTCCGTCTCTGGTCAGGTGCCCGTTCTCCTCTCCGCGTGCTGGCAGCGCTCTGCCTGCTGGCGCTCGGCCCGGAGTCGGCCCGGGCCCAGTCGGCGCCTGAACCCCCGGCCCAGCTCTCGGTGGATAGCGTGCTGGGCCACGTGGTGAGCCTGAGCTGGGAGGCGCCCGCCGGCCCGCTGCCCGATGGCTACGTCCTCGAGGGCGGTTTCGCCCCGGCGGAGGTAGCCGGCAGCCTGGCGCTCGGCAACGGCGCCACCGCCGCCCAGGTCGCCCTGCCGCCCGGTGTGTATTTCATACGCAGCTATGCCGTCGAACACGGCGTTCGGAGCCCCGCCTCGAACGAAGTGCGGGTAGCGGTGGGCGGGGCTGCCCCGCCGGCGCCGCCGGAAGACTTCGCCGGCCTGGCCGTGGGACACGGTGTGGTGCTGAGCTGGCGCCATCCGTTGACCGGCGGGTCGCCCGACCAGGTGCTGCTCGAAGTCACAGGCCCCGTGACCGGCAACTTCCCCCTCGGGCCGTCCGGTACGTTCCGCGTGGACGGCGTGCCCGACGGCTCCTACACGATGCGCCTGCGCGCCGCGAACGCCGCCGGCGCGAGCAACGCCACGCCGGCCATCACACTCACCGTGCCGGGCCTCGTCGCTCAGGTGCAGCAGGGCCCGTCTCTGCCGCCTGGTGACGCCGGATTGCCCGTGCGGTTCGAACATTTTGACGCCCCGCGCATCCGCCAGCTCGCCGCCCGCGAGGGCCTCGAGGCCGTCGTCGCCGGCGCGGCCGACGAATTCGAGACGGTGCTGCGGCTCAAGGAATGGGTCGCGGCGCAATTTCCGCACACGAACCCGGAGCCCTACCCGCCCTGGGACGCGCTCATCATCCTCGACGCCATCCGCGGCGGCCTCACGGGCGGCTTCTGCGCGCAGTATTCGCAGGTCCTGCTGCAGTCGCTCGCGGCCTTCGGGTTTCCGGCGCGCTACGTGGAGGTCGGCACCACCGCGAACCCGTACAACCACTACCCGCTCGAGTTCTGGTCGAACCAGTTCAACAAGTGGGTCCTGCTCGACGCCGACTTCAACCTGCACTTCGAGCGGAACGGCCTGCCGCTGAGCGCCCTCGAGGTGCATGAGGCGCTCGTCTCTGGCGCGGCCGCGTCGGTGGAGGTGGTGCAAGGCGCCTTCCGCACCGGCCACCCGTCGCCGGACGACTGGCCACTGGGCACGCGGGAGCTTTACTACTACCTGCGGTATCACCTGAAGGCCGACCATGTGTGGGCCCCGGCCGAAGCGCCCTTCGACCGCTGGAACGACATGGTCGAGTGGACGGACAGCCGCACCGCGCCCTGGGAATCGAGCACCGTGGTGTCGCAGTTCCCGCACGAGAAGCTGACCGCCCGGACCACGAGCGACCGCGCCGTCGCCGAGGCGCCACTCAACCGGCTCTGGGTGACGCCCCGCGTCACCACCGGCCACACGGTCGCCCTCGATCTGGCGCACGACATGCCACAGATCGCCGGCGCCCAGTTCCGGATCATCGACGACACCGGGCAGCCCGGCCCGTGGCAGCCCCACGGATCGCCCACCCTGCTCTGGCCGGTAGGCACGTCCGACCGTGCCATTGAGGTCCGTGGTGTGAACCTGCGAGGCATCGTCGGCCCGGCCACGCGCGTGGAGCTCGTGGCGCCGTAGCGCCCGCTCAAGCCGGCGAGCCCCGCTGTCGATGTCCTCATCCGGGGGGACCGGATTTTGCAGAGTCGGCGCTTCGTGCGCGTTCAAATCACGACTTCGTCAGGCCGCCGCTGGCTGGCCGGCCTCTGCCTCTTCGTTCTCGCCCTCAGCACCGGCGGCCGCGCGCAGGGCCCGGCGGTGCCGTCGCTGCTCGGCGCGGCGAACGCAGGCGCCCGGGTACCGCTCCAGGTGACGCAGCGTCTCGACACCCTGCAGGCGCGCCCCGTGAGCGTGAACGCGGCGGCCCTCGCCGCCAGCACGCTCGACATCGAACTGACCTCGGGGCGCATCGTGCGCGCCGAACTCGATCGCCGCGAACGCCACCGCAGCGGTGCCGAGACATGGTCGGGCCATGTCGCAGGCGAGCCGCTCAGTTCCGTGACGCTCGTGCTGAACGGCGGCGTACTGCAGGGCGCGGTGCGGCTGCTCGACGGCGCGTATTCGATCGAACCCGCCGCCGGCGGTCCGCTGCACCTCGTGCGTCTCGTGGACGCCGCCGCGACCGGCGGAGAGATCGACCCGCTGCTGCCGCCGGTGGACCCGGGTCCGCTGGCCGGGGACGTGCCGCCCATCGCCGGCGACGACGGCAGCACCATCGACGTCGCGGTCTTCTACACGCCCGACGCCCGCGATGCGGCCGGATCGGATCTGGCCGCGCAGACGCGCATCGCGCTCGGAGTCTCCGAGACCAACACGGCCTACGCCAACAGCGGCATCACGCCGCGCCTGCGTCTTGTGGGCGCCGAGCTCACGACCTACACCGAGAGCGGCAACCTCAGCACCGACCTCGGGGCCTTCAGCAGCACCAATGACGGCAAGATGGATGAAGTCCATGCGCGTCGCAACGCGCTTGGCGCCGACATGGTGGTGCTCGTCGTCGGCAATGCCGCCGGCGGCGCCTGCGGCGTCGGCTATGTGATGACGTCGCTCTCGGCGTCCTTCGCGTCGGCGGCCTTCAGCGTCACGGCCTATCCCTGCATCAGCCCGAACTACACCTTCGCGCACGAACTCGGCCACAACATGGGCTCGGCGCACGCGCCTGAGGACGGCGCCGGGCAGGCCTCGCTCTATTCCTATTCCTTCGGCTACAAGAACCCGTCGAACCTCTTCCGCACGGTGATGGCCTACGACTGCACGAGCGGCTGCCCGCGCGTGCTGCACTTCTCGAACCCGAGTGTGAACTACGGCGGAGCGCCGACGGGCGTGTCCGATCAGCACGACAACGAGCGGTCGATCAACAACGCCGCCCTCACAATCGCGAACTGGCGCCAGGCCGTGGGCAGCGCTGCCGCGCCGACGATGGCGGCACTGTCGAACGTCACGATCAACGAAGACGCCGTCACGCCGACAATCGCCGTGACCGTGGGCGACACCGACACCGACGTCAACACCCTCCTCGTCACGGCCACCTCGTCGAACACGACGCTCGTGCCGAACACCGGGTCGGCGCTCAACATCGGCGGGTCGGGCGCGAATCGCACGCTCGTCGTAACGCCGGCGGCGAACCGCAACGGCACCTCCACCATCACCGTCACGGTGAGCGACGGCGGCCAGACGGCCACGCGCAGCTTCACGCTCACGGTCAACGCGGTGAACGACGCGCCGACCGTCACCAGGTCGCCGGCGTCGGGCACGATCGCCAGCGGCCTCACGGCGCACACCACCGTTACGATCACCGACATCGACACCGCGGGCAGCGCGCTCGGCCTCTCGACGAGCTCGTCGAACACCGTGGTGCTGCCGAACGCGAACGTCGCCGTGACCATCACCGGCACGACGTCCACGACGCGCACGTTCGACGTGGCGATGACGCCGGCGCCCGGCCAGGCCGGGTCGTCGGTGGTCACGCTCACCGCGTCCGACGGCTCGCTCACGGCGGTCACGACGTTCTCGCTCACCGTCACGATTCCACAGCCGCCGACGATTGCGCCCATCGCCGCGCAGGCCACGCCCGAGGACACACCGCGCGACATCGCCTTCACGCTGAGTGATGCCGACACGCCGCTCGACACGCTGGTCGTCACCGCCACGTCGTCGAACACGACGCTCGTGGCCAACGCGAACCTCGCCGTGGCCGGCAGCGGCACGAACCGCACGCTCACGGCGACGCCGGCGGCCAATCAGTCGGGCACCACCACCATCACGATCGTGGTGAACGACGGCGTGACCTCGGCGCAGACCTCCTTCGTACTCACGGTGAACGCCGTGGACGACCCGCCCACCTTCGCCGCGGGTGTGCCCTCGGCGATTTCGACCGTGATCGACACGGCCACGACCTTCCAGGTGACGGTGAACGATCCCGACACCACCGGTTCGACGCTCACGCTCACCGCCACCACCACCGCCACGGCGCTCATCGCCAACACGGGGCTCACCGTGACGCCGGTGTCGTCCACGGCGACGAGCCGCACGTTCTCGGTCACCGTGCTGCCGAAGGCGGGCGTCACCGGCGTGGGCGGCATCGCGCTCCTCGGCGAAGACCTGACGAACGCGGTCGGCCGCGCCGTGCAGGTCACCGTCACCGCCACGCCGGCGGCGCCGGATCCGCCGACCAGCCTCTCGGTCAGCGTCACGGGCGCGACGCTCACGCTCACCTGGACGCCGGCGACGACCGGCAGCACGCCGGCCGCCTTCGACGTGCACATCGGCAACGCGCCGGGCGCCACCACGCTGCCGGTGCAGTCCACGGCCGGCACCTCGCTCAGCGTGCCCATCACCGTCGGCGGCACCTACTTCGCGCGCGTGAAGGCCGTGAACGTCTACGGCACCAGCGTCTCGTCACCGGAAGTCTCGGTGAGCGTCGTGCCGCCGAGCCCGAAGCCGGGCGCACCGACGGGCCTCACCGCGTCGTTCATCGGGCGCACGATCGCGATTGCCTGGACGGCGCCGACGACGGGCGATCCCGTCACGAACTACGTGCTCGAAGTGGGCTCGGCGCCCGGACTCGCGAACCTGGTCGTGCTGCCGGTGGGCGCGGGCCTGTCGTTCGTCGCCCCGGGTGTGCCCGATGGCACCTACTGGCTGCGCGTGCGCGGTTCGAACGCCGCGGGCATCGGCGTGCCGTCGCAGGATCTCGGTGTGACGATGGGCGTGGCGGGAGGCTGCGTGGGTCTGCCGTATGCGCCCGTGCTGCAGGCGCCCGCCATCAGCGGCAGCCTGCTCTCGCTGGCGTGGGATGCGCCGGGCGGCACCGTGGCGCCCACGAGCTACGTGCTCTTCGCGGGCTCGGCGCCCGGGCGCGCCGACCTCGCGGTGCTGAACCTCGGTGGGACCGGCACGACGTTTGCGGCGAACGCGCCGCCCGGCACTTACTTCCTGCGTGTGGCCGGACGGTCCGCGTGTGGCGTGGGCGCGGCGTCCACCGATGTCACGGCGTCGGTGCTCTCAGGGGGCGGCGGTGGGGGCGGCGGCGTCGTGCCGGTGCCCCCGAGCGGGCTCACCGCGTCGGTCAGCGGCCGCGTGATCTCGCTCTCGTGGACACCGCCGGCGACCGGTGCGACGCCGACGAGCTACGTCGTGGACGTCGGCACCATCAGCGGCTCGGCAAACCTCGGTTCGTTCAACACCGGCAGCACGGCCACGTCGGTCAGCGGCACGGTGGCGCCGGGCCGCTACTTCATCCGCATGCGGACGCGCGCCAACACGAACCTGAGCGCACCGTCGAGTGAAGTCATCGTGGTCGTGCCGTAGGCGGGTTCGCGGCCCGCGACTACTTCGCGCCCTTCACGGCGATCGCCACGAGTTCGATCTCGCTCGCGCCGCGGTTGTGCACGACGTAGGCCGTGGTGCCGTCGATGCGCGCGAAGTCTCCCGGTCCGTTCAGGGGATGCCAGACCTTGCCGTCGAGGGCGGCGGATCCATTCGTCTGCATCACGACGACGATCGTGCCAGCGAAGGTCGGCACCGGCGCTGAAGAGCCTGGGGCGATGACGAGGCGCTCGACGCGATACCAGCGGTTCTCCATCTCGGGCTTCGCCGGCGACGCCGCGGCGGGCGAGGTCGCGTCTCCGGGCGTCATGTTGGCGATGCCGATGAGGCGGAACAGCGTCGTGCCGATATTGTTGACGCGATGGGTCGTGGGCTTCTCGACGTAGTTCGCCCCGCCGTTGATGCGGCCAGGGCGAGTGGGCGCGGTGGGCGCCGGGGGCGCCGCGCTCGGGGCGGGCCAGTCTTCGCCCAGGTTCTGATTGCGCGTGCGCGAACTCGAGATCGGCACGTAGATCATCGCCGAGTTGTGCATGTGGAAGAGCGTGGTATCGCCGGGCGGAATCTGGATGTCGAGGATCCGCAGCGCGGGCGTATCGACCACCAGATGATGGCGCGGCTCCTCGAAGACCGGCACCGGCTTCTCGGACGCGGCCGGCGGCTGCGCCGCGGCCGGCGTGACGATCGCCACCACCCACATCCCGATCAACAAGCTCGCTGCACGCATCCTGACCTCCCGCATCTGAGTTAGCAGGGCGGAAGGCTATCAGAATCCGGCGAGGCCGGGCCGTCTAACTCTGCAATGCTCCGAAAGGACGCCCGGATGATGCTGCGCCAGACCTTCGCGATCGTCATCGCCCTCGCGGCCTGCGCCCGGCCCGCCGCCGCCCAGCGCGCCTGGGTGGAGGTGACCAGCCCGCACCTGTCGGTCGTGTCGGATGCCGGGGCCGGGCGCGCCCGCGACTTCGCCTGGCAGTTCGAGCAGATCCGCGAGGCCCTGGCGCGGACCTTCCCGTGGGTGCGGCTGAGCGGATCGCGTCCGCTCGTGGTCGTGGCGGCCAGGAATGCCACCACCATGCGCGCGCTGGCGCCGTCGCTCTGGGACGGCGGCAAAGACGGCAGCCTCTTCGTCAGTTCGTCCGCCACCGGGCACGACCGGAGTTACGTCGTGGTGCGCGGCGACCTGCGCGGCGAGGACCGCGAGGGGCTGAGCCCCTACCAGCCGGCCTACTGGTCGTTCACGGCGCAGGCGCTCGGCGAGACCTCGCGCAACCTGCCGTTGTGGCTCGTACGCGGGTTGTCGGAAGTGCTGAGCAACACGCTCGTGCGCGAGTCGGAGATCCAGGTGGGCCGGGTGCTGCCGCAGAACCTCAGCCATCTGCGCACGCGGCCGCGGCTGGCGCTCAAGGACGTCGTGGCGGCGACCGACGACAGCATGCGGAACCGCCCGCCCGACGAACTCTTCGCGCTCGACGCGCATGCGTGGGCGTTCGTGCACTTCCTCGTGTGGGCGGATCGCGGCGCCTATGCACCGCTGCTCGAAAAATACGTGAACGGCGTGCTGAACGGCGCCGATCCGGTTGCCAGCGTGGCCTCGACCATCGGCGATGTGTCGCGCTTCGAGACCGCCTTCGACGTCTACGTCCGACGCGACGTGTTCTTCTTCGCCAGGTTCGAGGCCGACGCGCGCGTGTCGCGCGAGGGTTTGACCGTGCGCGACCTGACGGACCTCGAGACCGTACTGCTGCGGGGACGGCTGCACGTGGCGATGCAGCGCCCAGCCGAGGCTCGCGTGGCGGCGGCCGAGGCAGAGAGGATCGGGCCGTCGGGCGCCGGCGCCGAGGTCACCGCACTGCTGGCCGATGGGAGTGACACGACGGCGCTCAAAGCGGCGCTCGAGCAGGCCGTCACACGCCCCGGCGTGTCGTGGTGGGCGCCATATCGGCTGGCGACGCTGCTTGCCGACCAGCAGGATCGCGCCGTCACCGAGCGCCTGGTCACGCTGCTGACGCAGGCCACCACGCTCAACCCGAACGCCGACTTCGCGTGGACCTTCCTCGGCGAGTCCCTGTCGGCGGTCGACCGCGGTGACGAGGCGGTGGCGGCGGTGACGAAGGGCATTGCGCTCATGCCGTCATCGAGCGCGCACCGCCTGGCACTGGCGCGCAGCTACCTGCGGCTGGGCCGGTTTCCCGATGGGTTGAAGGCCGCCGGCGTGGGACGCGCGCTCGCGAAGTCCCCGGAGGATCTGCGCGAAGCGCAGCGGGTGTTGAGCGCGCTTGCCGCCGCGGTCAACGAAGCCGAAGCCCGAGCGGCGGAGCCCGTCGTGGAACCGAACCGCCCCGAGGCCACACCCTCCGCCGAGGCCGTGGTTGAACCGGCGGCGGGCACGACGATGGGGCTCGCGCCGGGCGCCAGCATTGGCGGTCTCATCAACGCCTGTTACGAAGACACGACCAACTGCACGCGCATCCTCCCGCTCGTGGTGCAGGACTGCAGGGCCGGCAACACCCTCACAAGCGCGGCGGCGTGCCGCGAGGCCGGCTACATCGTGGATGCCGGCGTGGGTGTGCCCGCGAGACCCGCGCTCGCGGCCGACTACTACCGGCTCGGCTGCGAAAGGCGCGACGCCCTGTCGTGCGTGCGTCTCGCCACGCTGCAATCACTCGGGCGCGGCGTGCCGCGCGACGGCGGCTCGGCGTTGGACGTGCTCGATCCCGCCTGCGCCGGCGGCCTGCAGGAGGCGTGCTTCCGGCTCGGGCTGCATCTGTCGGTCACAGGGGTGGCCGCGGATCGGCGGCGCGCCCGCGAAGTACTCGAGGCGAGCTGCACGGCGAAGTTCGCCGAGTCGTGCGCGGCGCTCAAGAAGCTGCCGCCCGGACGATAGCCGCTAACTCTGGCGGGCGCGCGCCAGAATCGACGTGGTGGAATAGCCGGGCGCGAGGGCGATACGCACGACGCGTCCGCCGCGCGCCTCGACCACGTCGCGGCCCACGATGGCGTCGGCCGCCCAGTCCGCGCCCTTCACCAGCACGTCGGGCTGGATCGCGCTCACGATCTCGAAGGGCGTGGCTTCATCGAAGACCACCACCGCATCCACGCAGGCAAGCGCGCTCAGCAGTTCCGCGCGTTCCTGTTCGGGGTGGATGGGCCGGTCGGCACCTTTGTTCTGCGCGCGCACGGAGCGGTCTGAATTGACGGCCACGAGAAGCACGTCGCCTTCGGCGCGGGCATCCGCCAGGTAGCGCGTGTGGCCGGGATGCAGCACGTCGAACACGCCGTTCGTGAAGACCACGACACGCCCGGCGGCACGCTGTTCTGCCGCCCAGGCGGCGGCGTCCGCGCGGTTCGCGAGCACCCGCATCGTCAGTTCGACTCGTCGTCCGCGTCGCGCCTGAAGCCCGAGCCCGGCGCGCGGAACGTGACATCCCCGGTCACTTCCCAACGATGCGGCGGACGGTAGATGCCGACGTCCTTGCGGCGGTCCTTCACGCGGATCGTGTAAAGCTGCCGGTGGTAATCGTACGGATAGCCGTCGAGCTTGTGCGCGGCCACGTCGAACTTGTACGTGCCTTCGACAAGGTCGAGGCGGTCGATCACGAAGCGCATCTCGCCGTCGCCGCTCATGCGGTCAGGTTCGAGTTCGTCGATGTTGGTGTTCGTGCCGTAGCAGCAGACGCCGTCGCCGTTGAAGATGCCGAGGCCGAACACGAAGTCGCGCGTAGGCTGGTGCGCGCGGAACCTGATGTGCACCGTGAGCGGGTCGCCCGTGTGGAAGACGTGCGCCGGCGTGCCGGCGGCGTCCGCGATCGTGACCCCGGTCACTTCGATTTCCCGTGAACCCCAGCGGCCTTCGGTGGCCTTGAACATATCGGCCGGCGCTTCGGCCGTTTCCACGGGGTTGTGCGGCTCTTCGGCGGTGGCCGGCGGCGGCGTGTCGGTATCGCCCTGCGCGGCGGCGACACGCGCCGCTTCTTCCTTCGCGAGCTGCTGCTCTTCCGCTTTCTCGACGTCCACGATGTAGGCGGTGACCACGAGCTTCGGGTCGCCTTCACCGTGTGTCTTTCCCTTGTCGAGCCAGAGCGCCTGATCGCAGAACTTCTCGACCAGGTCGAGCGAGTGCGTCACGAGCAGGATGGTCTTGTTGCGGCGGCGGAACTCGGCGAACTTGTCGAGGCACTTCACGGTGAAGCCCTGGTCGCCAACCGCCAGCACTTCGTCCACGAGCAGCACTTCCGGATCGACGTGGATGGCCACGGCGAAGCCGAGCCGCATGTACATCCCCGACGAGTAGGTCTTCACGGGCGCGTCGATGAAGTCCTTCAGTTCGGCGAACTCGACGATCTCGTCGAAGCGCTTCTGGATCTCCTTTTTCGAGAGCC
>CADEFD010000125.1:11232-14872 GCA_902826515.1 uncultured Acidobacteriota bacterium | reverse complement strand
ATAGGCCGACGCGGTGCAAGCCCGATGCCCCGAGACGCTCAGCCGGTGCCCGCGGCCGCCGGGATCTGCACGGCATCTGGCGCAGGTGTGATGCCCGCGCCCCGGACGCCGCTACCTCGTCCCCTTCGCCGTCCCCTCCCGCCGCGGATCCGCGCCGCCTGCCCACTTCCCCTTGCCCGGCGCCTTGCCGCGCTTCCCGTTGAACACGATGCCCTGCAGGCCGCTGTTGATGTCCACGACCGCTACCGTGTGACCACGCGCGGCGAGGCCTGCCTGCAGCCCGCTCAGCACCGTGCCCTTTTCCACCTCGGTCGTGGCGCTCGTCTGCGCGCCGAAGTTCGGCAGGTCGATCGCGGCCTGGATGTCGAGCTTCCAGTCCACCAGACCCACCAGCGTCTTCACCACGTACTGAATGATGTTGCCGCCCCCGGGTGAGCCCACCACGGCCTCCACGTCGCCGCTCGCATTGAACACGAACGACGGCGCCATCGAGCTGCGCGGACGTTTGCCGGGCTCCACACGATTGGCCACGGGGCGTCCTTCGGCGTCCGTCGGCGAGAGCGAGAAGTCCGTGAGCTGGTTGTTGAGGATGAAGCCCTTCACCATCTGCAGGCTGCCGAAGCCGTTCTCGATGGTGGTGGTCATGGCCACCATGTTGCCGTCCCGGTCCACGATCGAGACGTGGCTGGTGGAGGGCAGCGACGGCGAGTCGTCCAGCCCGCGCGGTTCGGCGCCAGCGGGCGCACCCGCGACCGGCACGCCCATCGAACGTTCCATGTTGATGAGCGACGAGCGCTGCTTCAGATAGCCCGCGTCGAGCAGTCCTGTGACGGGCACGGAGACGAAGTCGGGATCGCCGATGAACTTCTGCCGGTCCGCATACGCCAGCCGATACGCCTCGCTGATGAGGTGCACGGCGTCGAGTGAGCTGGGCGCGAGCTTCGCCACGTCGAAGTGCTCGAGGATGCCGAGCGTCTGCAGCACCGCCACCGTGCCGGAACTTTCCGGCGGCATGCCGCAGATGCGCAGCCCGCGATATGGTCCGCAGATCGGCTCGCGCACCTTGGGGGTGTAGCCGGCGAGGTCTTCGAGCGTGAGCCGTCCGGGGTTGGTGGGGTGCGACCGCACGGCGTTCACGATGGCTTCGGCGATGGGGCCGCGGTAGAACGCCTGCGCACCGCCCTTCGCAATCGTCCGCAGCGTCGCCGCGAGCTCCGGGTTCTTCAGTAGCGAGCCTTGGTCTTTCGGCGTGCAGTCGGGCTTGAGATAGTGCGCTGCCACCGCCTTCTCGGTGCAGAGGCGCTGCGCCATGAAGCCGAGCATCGTGTGGAGCCGCGGCGACAGCGGAAAGCCCTTCTCTGCCAGCTCGATGGCAGGCTGGAACAATGCTGCCCACGGCAGCTTGCCGTGTTTCGCGTGCGCCATCGCCATCATGCTGATCACGCCGGGCGTGCCCACGGACAGCCCGCCGGTCACGGCGTCCATGAACGCCAGCGGCTTGCCCAGCTTCATGAACTGATCGGGTGTGGCCGCGGCCGGCGCGGTTTCACGGCCGTCGTAGCCCACGAGTTTCCTGCCCTTGCCGTCGTAGTGCAGCAGGAACGCACCGCCCCCGATGCCCGAAGACTGAGGCTCCACCAGCGTGAGCATCATCTGCACGGCGATGGCGGCGTCGAGCGCCGAGCCGCCGCGGCGCAGGATGGTCACGCCGGCTTCCACCGCCAGCGGATTCGCCGCCGCCACCATGTCGCGGTTGGCGTACTGCGTGGTCTTGGGCGTCCAGCCCGACGGGAACTCCGGCTGGCTCGCGGTCTGGGCGGACACGTGCGTGGCCGGTCCGGCGAGTGTGGCCAGCACGACTGCGAGGGCCAGGGGCGTGATGCGCATCAGGGAATGATAGCGACTGTCGATCGTCCGTGTGCGCGCATCGTCTACGATCGTCCGGCATGATGCCTGCCACGAGCGCGGCCGTCCTCAGCGCGTCGGTGGCGATGGTCTCGTTCCAGATCGGCGCCGCCTTCGCCAAACAACTGCTGCCGGGGCTCGGCGCGCCGGGCACCACGGCGCTGCGCCTGGGCCTGTCGGCGCTGCTGCTCGTGGCCGTGCAGCGGCCGTGGCGATCGGTACCGTCGCGGTCCGCATGGAAATGGATCCTCGCCTACGGACTGTCGCTCGGCGCGATGAACGCCGTATTCTACGTGGCGCTCGGCCGCATTCCGCTCGGCATCGCCGTGGCCATCGAGTTCGTGGGGCCGCTCGGTGTGGCCGTGTGGGCGTCGCGACGGCGCATCGACTACCTGTGGGTGGCGCTGGCGGCCGTCGGCCTGGCGCTGCTGCTGCCGATTCGGCCCGGCGCCGCGGCGCTCGATCCACTCGGTGTGGCGTGTGCGCTGCTGGCTGGCCTGGGCTGGGCGCTCTACATCCTGTTCGGGCAAAAGGCGGGACGCGCGCACGGACCCACCGCGGCCACGTGGGGCCTGATGGTGGCCGCCGCGCTGACGGTGCCGCTTGGTGTGATTGACGCCGGCGCGCGGCTCATCGATCCGGCCATCCTGCCGTTCGGCGTGGCCGTGGCCATCTTCTCGAGCGCGTTGCCCTACACACTGGAAATGATCGCGCTCCGCCGGCTGTCCACCCGCACCTTCGGCACGCTCATGAGCTTCGAGCCCGCGATCGCCGCGGTCGCGGGCGTGGTGCTGCTGCACGAGCGTCTGAGCGTCACGCAGTGGTCGGCGATCGCCGCGATTGTCGTGGCGTCGATCGGCGCGGTGAAGGGCGAGCGGCCGGAACTGCTGACCGAACGCGCGGACTTCGCGCCGTAGCAGGCACTGGGCCTGCCCGGGTCGGCGAACGACGCGGCCACGGCCGAGATGGTGGCGATTGCGGAACGGCGGCGTGACGGGTTCGCGTCGAGTCTTGCGCTAGTTGGAGCAGGGAGCGCCCTGCCTATGTCGCGTGCCAGACTCTCGAGTTCAATTCGTGTGCTGCTGACTACCTGGGCCCTTGTCGCCTTCGCGGCCCTGCCGGCCGCGGCGCGCACGCCTGGCCAGGCGTTGACGTTCAGCACCTCCGTGTTCGGACAGTTGGTGCAGGTCGTCATGCTCGACTACACCACGGCCGAAATCGACAACGGCGCCACGCTGTTCGCATCGAGCTCGCCTGGTGGCCCGGTCTTGGCGCGCGTGCCGCTGCTGCCGCCGTACCAGTACAACGTCGAGGCCGGCCTCTCGCCGATGTACAACTTCAACGGCGTGCCGCCGGGGGTCTACTACCTGGTGCTGGTCTCGGGCGTCGTGGGCGCGCCCGCCGTGCCGGGCTCGGCATGGAGGCAGGTGGTCGTGTCTGGCGGATGCCCCGCGGCGGTGCCAGGCATTGGCTCGGTGGTCCGCGACACCAGCGCCGCGCCGGGGACGCTGGGCCTGTTCCTGGCCAGCGGCGACGGCTGCGGCACCAGCTACGAACTCGAGGCCGGCTCGACACCAGGCGCGGGCAACATCGGCACGTTCACGGGCCTGCTGCAGGCGCTCGTCGTGCCCACGCCGCCGCCCGGCGTCTACTACGTGCGCGCGCGCGGACGGAACGCGTTCGGCGCCGGCGCGTGGTCGGACGTGCTGCCGATCTCGGTACCGGGCTGCGTTGC
>CADEFD010000125.1:0-11132 GCA_902826515.1 uncultured Acidobacteriota bacterium | reverse complement strand
GTCGGCATTCTGGGCGGCAACGCGTGCGGGAAGTCGGATTCTGACAACATTCAGTTCACGGTGCCGTAGCCGGCTACGCCACGGGCGTGCCGAAGTGAGACTCGCGCGCACGATCGAGCCGGAGCGGCTGGCCGGTCGTCGTCGGCTGGCGGACGTGGCCGGCGTTGTGCTGGAGCACGAGCGGCTCGTCATGCTGCCGTGGCTGGGGATCGCAACCAATGTCGTGGCGCCCGTGGGCGGGCACGTCTGGCTTACACTCCAGGGCATGCCTGCAGCGATTGCGGGACGGCGCCTGATGCGGCGAGTGCCAGCGTGCCTGCTTGCCGCCGCGAGCGTGGGCTGTGCGGTCATGGCGCTCTCGTGCTCGAGCCCGCCAGGTGCCCCCGGCGGGTTGCCGCTGGCGCCGAGTCCGCCGGTGTCTGGCGCGGGAATCACCGACTTGCAGGTCCAATGCCAGTCGCCAGTCCTGGTCGGCGAAACCTCGTTCTGTTCTGCCCTCTATCGTCGATTCGGCGTGCCGTCTGACGTCAGCATTCGGGCCGCCTGGTCATCGAGCCAGCCAGACACCTTCGTGAACGAACCTCTCGGCGGCGGAGTGACCGCGAAGGTGGCCGGCACGGCCACGATCACGGCGCGCTACGAGGGCCTCGAAGCATCAGGCCAGCTCACCTCGGAGCTCGTGGACGGACTGAAGATCAAGGCCGCCTGGGAACAGGGTGAGTTCCGTGCTGGTGGGCAAGTCACGATGGCATTGCAGGGCAACTACGCGGTGGCGTCAGCGCCCACGGGACGGTTGTTTCTGTCGATTCTCAGCGACAACGGGAACTGGCAAGCCGCCAGTGGAGCCACGGTCGTCTCGGGGGGCGACCGTTTCACCCTATCGATGACGTTCACGGTGCCGACCAGTACCACCCGTCTCTGTCGTGCTGCCGTGCTCATCATCGGGGACCGTAGGCTGAGTGAACCGCCGCCGGGGCCGTCGATCATCAGTTGCGTGCCGGTCGTGCAGCCGTAGGCCGTCAGCAGGCATCCCGCCACAACACGTCGATCGCCCACGCCACGTCGAGTGGTGTGCCGTCCCAGGTGGGCGGTGGTGGCATGGAATGAACGTCCACCAGGTCCACGGCATCGACTGCGGGCGGCGCATGCGGAATCCTCTCGCCGTCCGGTCGCCAGAACTGCAGCGTGCCGTCTTCCCCTGCGGCCACACGGAATCCGCCTTCGTGCACCGAGCGATGGTGACGCCGGCAGAGCAGCACGAGATTGTCGAGACGCGTGGCGCCTGCATCGCTCCAATGTTCGATGTGATGTGCGTCGCAGCGGCGTGACGTGCAACCGGGGAAGCGGCACGTACGGTCGCGCGCGGCCAGGGCGCGACGGATGGCGGGCGGAATCGTTCGCGTCTGGCGGCCTACGTCGAGCACTGAGCCGTCCCCGCCATGGGTCATGGTCACCACCGCGGCATCGCAGCTCAGGCGGCGCGACGTTTCCGCGGAAACGTGCTGCGCATCGTGGTCCAGCTCGATGACGGCCGTGGTGCAGTCGATGGGCGCCTCGACTGAAGCGTCCACATGCACCACCACCTGGTAGCGATCGCCGGCGGTGCCCCGATCCAGGTCGGCGGTCAACGCGGCTTCCGCCAGCAGCACCAGCGCGTCGGCGCGGCGCTGCCCGGGCGTCACCTCTTCTGTCAGCGTCTGCGTGGCGAGCACGTCGCGGCTCTCGCGGAACAGCCGGTCCGCCGCGGCTTCGACGGCGCGCATCACCACGGCGCCGGCCTCGGGCGTGAGACGTCCGCGGACCACGACCATGCCGTCGTCGTCCACCCACAGCGAGAGCGCGCGGTTGAGATGCCGCGCCTCATCGATGTGCGCGTCGGTCGCGCGGTCCACGCGCCGCCAGGCGCGCACGAGCCGTTCGACCTGCGCGGCTGTGGCGGCGAGCGCTACGTCCAGCAGCGCAGCTTCGTTGTCGGGCGTGGCCACCCGGGTGAGCGCGCGGACCTTGGCGTACGAGAGCTGTCCACGTTCCATCGCCCATGCGATGCGCGGCAGTGCCGGCAACGCGCGGGCCACGCGGACCTTCTCGCGCGAGGCGCCGAGGTCGAAGCCCGTGCGCCAGTGCAACCAGTGTGCGCACGACAGGAAGCCGTTGTTCCAGCCGCTTCTCGCGTCGAACTCGCGCAGCAGCACCAGCAGCTGATACGTGGCGGCGTGGAGTCCGGCGGCTATCGAGGCGATGGTCTCGCCAAGTGCGTGCGCGTCGTGCGAATCGACAGACTCGGAAGTCGGCGACGTGACGGGAACGAGCGCAGACGTTTCCGCGGAAACGCAGCGCGGGCTTTCGAGCGAGGGTGTAGCGTGCATGCGCCATCCTCGCATCGCAGTTTCTGCCGTTCGAGAATCGCGCGTGTGAGGCGATCGCGCCGCGCAACACCGCGCGCGATGGCTCGTCGCTCGATCGCTCGAGCAGAAGCCGCCTGACGCTCGCAGCTGGCCCTCCTCGTCAGGGCGTCGATCGAAACGCGGTCGGCCTCAGAAGGCTGTCAAGCGAGAAGATCGTGCCAACGTCCGTTCACCCGGGCAGCGCACGCGCGAACCGCGTGCGGCGGCTACGGTTGCACGCGCGGGCGCGACAGCATGCCGCACTGCAGCGGCCCGCTGGGCGACGCATCATGCAGCGCATGATCGAGGCCGGCCCGAACATCGCCCCGCCGACTCGCCCGCGAGTGGCGGCGACGCGTGTGGTGCTCGCTGTGCTCGTGGCACTGGCCGCGGCCTCCTCTGCCTTCACGTCCACCTCGCACACCGCGACCATCACATCCGCGACGTCCACGGCGTCCGCCGCGATCGTGCGTGTGCACGGCCAGGTCACCGGACGGAAAGACGCACCCCTCGTCGGCGCGGACGTGGCGCTCGAGGCGAGCCGTCCGGAAGCCACGCGCCGCACGCGCACGAATGCCACGGGGGCCTTCGCGTTCGACGGTGTGGAGACGGGCGGCTATCGCCTGCGCGTGCGGTATCGCGAGACCAACGCCAGCGGGCAGGTGGACGTGCAGGAAGACAAACAGGTCGACATGCCCTCGACATCGACCCGTAGCGTTCGCTTATCCCTTCAGCCGGCGGTTCACTTCCGCCCAGTCGATCACGTTCCAGAAGGCACCGATGTAGTCGGCGCGGCGGTTCTGATACTTCAGGTAGTAGGCGTGTTCCCACACGTCCAGCCCGAAGATCGCGCGTTTGCCGTCCATGGACGGCGTGTCCTGGTTGGGCGTGCTGTGGATGACAAGTTTGCCGCGGTCGTCACTGAGCCACGCCCAGCCGCTGCCGAAGCGCGAGGTGGCGGCAGCCGCGAACTGCTCCTTGAAGGTCTCGACACTGCCGAAGGTGGACCGAATCGAGTCGGCCGCCATGCCGCTGGGCGCGCCGCCGCCCTTCGGGCTCATGAGCGTCCAGAACTGCATGTGGTTGGCGTGGCCGCCGCCGTTGTTGCGCACGGCGGTGCGCACCGCCTCCGGCAGCGAGTCGAGCGACTGCAGCAACTGATCGAGCGAGGCTGACGCGCTCGCACCTGTGACCTTCGCAAGGGCGGTGTTCAGATTGGTCACATACGCCTGATGGTGCCGATCGTGGTGGATCGTCATCGTCTGGGCGTCGATGTGCGGCTCGAGGGCCGCGACGGGGTACGGCAGCGGCGCCAGGGTGAAGGGCTCGCGCGCCTGGGCGCCCCGGGCGGCAAAGGCCGCGGCGGGCATGTGCGGGGTGACAGCGGCGGCGGTCAAGCCGAGTTTCAGAACGGAGCGTCGCGTGATGCGCATGGAGGTCTCCCCGCGAGTGCGTTGACCCACGGTCGAAGGCGCATCGTAGCGAGGCGTGCCTGCGGGCCACGTGTGGCATCTTGTCGCAGGCGGGCCACCGACTCGTCCGTAGCCGCTGTTACGCGCCCTTCACCGCCACGTGTCCTTCTTCATCCACACGTCCCAGGTGACGCGGCCGATCTCTTCGTCGTCGAACGCGCGTCCGGCGCGTTTCAGCGCCACCTTGATCTGGCCGTGGTGATATCCCTCGTGCCACACGAAGTGCTGCAGCAGCAGGATGGGGTGGTCGTAGTGCGTGTCCATCGGACGCCCTGACTGCAGGCGCGTGACGAATGCGTCGCGCACGGCCTCCGCGCTCTGGTTCAGCATCGCCACGATGCGCTCGCGGTCGCGTTCGCCGCGCCATTCGCCCTCGGGCACGGTCACGCCCAGCTCCGGTGTGCACTCGTGCACGAACACGAGGCGGCAGTAGTGCATGTGCATGAAGAGTCCGCGCACGGTGGGGCTGCCGTCCACGGCGCTCAGTTCCATCGTGTCCTCCGGCAGCGCCCGCAGCAGGTTCACGAGGATGGTGTTGTTGCGGCGCCACGAATCGAGCAGGGCGTCGAGCAGCGAGTGGTTGTCGAACGGTGGCTGTGTTGGCATCTGGTTATGGCACATCGTACCCGCGCCGTGTGTGAACGGTGCCGCGCACACGGAGCAACTTGACTTCAACGCGGTGCCAGCCACGCCGCTCCACGCCGGTTGGAGAATACGTCAGCACATACCGGTGGCGGTATTCATCCAGGATTCCAAGGAACGCCTCCTGGGGGCCTTGTGCGTTCACAGGGAAGACGCGTCCGCCCGTTTCGGTGGCGAGCGCTTCGAGACTACGTCGCGCGCGCTGTACACCTTCGTATTGCGACGCCCGCAGGTCCTGGTAGCCGGTGACCACGGGATAGATCACGACGTCGGCGCGCACGGCCATCTCGAGCGCCTGACTCGCCGTGAGCCAGCTCACCGAATCGAAGCCATCGGTCAGGAGGATCATCAGGCCCGGTCGCGGATCGTCGCCCGCCAGCAGCACGCTGGTAAAGATGGCATCGTGCAGAGCGGTGGTGCCGCCCAGAGGCAAGAGGTCGGTCTGAATCGCGCCGTTGGCTGCCGTCAGTAGTCGCAGGTGGTGCGAGAAGCCGACCAGTGTGAGGCGGTCCTTCGGCGTCAGGCCGGCCAGCAGGGCGTTGGCCGCCGTCGTAAGCCGTCGCAGGGGCTCACCCTGCACGCTGCCCGACACGTCCAGCACGACGACGACGTGTGCCGCGTCGGTCGTGGAGACGGAATCGAGGTGCTGGCGCACGCCGTTGTCTCGCACTTCGAAGTCGTCGCGTGTCAGCCCGCTGTGGGGTGTCTTGCCGTTGAGGGCCAGCACGTCGAGGCGGACGCCGCTCGTGGAGACCGTGAACTGCCTCGCAGCGCCCTGCACCGGCATCAGGCCAAGCAGCACGAGCAACGTCCCGACGTATTGACGCCTGGTCATTCGGGTACCGGCTCCGCGCCGACGCGAACGCGCAGTTGTCTGACCGCCGGCGCCACCAGCCAGTGCAGGCCCATTCCGTACGACGACCAGGGATCGTCGAGCGCCGGTTCCCGCGAGATGCACGTGCGGAGGCTGCCGCGCGCTTCGTCACGCTGCCCGGCTGCGACGAGCGCGTGCGCCAGCGCGATGCACCCACTCTGCCACCCGGGGGCCATGCTCGTTGCGGCGCGATAGTGGTCCACGGCGTCCGCGTGTCGCTTCTCGGCCGTGGCGGCGTGGCCGCGGGCGAGGGCCAGCAGGTAGGCCAGCCGCCCGCGCGGCGCCTCAGCGGCCAGGTATAGCCGGGCGGCGTCGAACGCCCCAAGTTGCACGCGCACCCGCGCGAGCCGTACGCGTGCCTCGACATCGTCGCGGTTCAGCGCCAGCGCCCGTTCGAAGTGGCGCGCCGCGTCACGCAGCGCCAGACGCGCGGCGTCGTCCGGATCCGGCGGGAGCCCCACCGCTGCCCGCGCGTTGTCGAAGGAGGCGACCGGTGCGGCCAGCGCCTCCGCCATCGTGCCTGCGATCAGATGAAAGACCGGATCGTCACGGTGCTCGTCGAGCGCGGCCCGCACGAGTCTGAGGGCATCGGCGAAGGCGCCGATGCGCTGGAAGTGGGCGGCGGCGACCAGCCACCAGTCTCGCCTGAAGCGCAGCACCGCAGCGCGCGCGGCGTCGTCGATGCCGGGGTCGCGGGTCCACGGCCGCTTCCGGGAAGCATCGAGCCCGGCGAGCGCCGCTTCCGCGATATCGAGGTGCGTCAGCCGTTGCGAATACCGGCCGAACGGCGCCGAGATCGCCGCTTCGAGATGGAGCGCCGCGACGGCCTGAAGCAGGCGGATGTACGCGCGAGCCCCCTCGTGTGTCGCAAGGCGCTTTTGCCCTGGCACCGACACGCGGCTCAGCTCGTAGCGCCGGTCGTGTTCCTCGAGCGTGAGCAGCGCGTCGCGCCTGGCGTCTGCCGGGTCCAGCTTCAGGACCTCGATTACGGAGGCGACGTGCGTCCCGCGCTGGTAGCGGTCCACCAGCTCCTGGTAGGACGTCAGCGCCGGTGTCTGCGCGGCCGCGGCGATCGGGCCCACGACGATCGCGGCGACGGCCACTGCCGCCCGCAGCAGCGGTGTCAGCGAGCCACGGCCGGGCGGCGACGTCGCCGGGGTCATGGGCATCAGGATACGGCAGGTGCGCCGCCGTTCCTGGTTGAGCTACGCCATCTCCACCCGCTCGAAGGCCAGCGTCACCTGTTCCATCACCACGGCGCCGCTCATGGCGGCGAGCGGCGAGTAGCTGAGGGTCACGGGATACGCGCGCAGGAAGCGCCACGTCATCACGACCGTGCGCTGGTCCGGCGCCAGCAGCTGGATCGTGACCGAGCGGGTGGGTGGCGCCTTCTCGCCGCGGCCGGCGTCCCACCACTCGTACAGATCGAGCCGGCCCGTGGCGCCGCGTCGCAGCACGCGCCGCGCGCTGTCAGGGTGGGCCGGCGTCTCGCGCTCGCGCGGATGTTCGAAGGGCGGGAAGACCACGTCGGCGAATCCGGCGCTGGCGTCGCGGCCGTCCTGGTCGCCGATCGAGACAAGGAAGGCCCCGCCAGTCAGCGGCGTGTCCTGCGTGTCGCGGCCGTTGCGGCCGTCATGCATGGCAGACACCGGCTATTCCATCTCGAGGCGCTCGTAGGCGAGCACCAGTTCTTCCATCGCCACGTCGGTGCCCTTCGCGTTGAAGGGGCCGCTCACGTGTTTGACGATGCGCGCCCGCAGCAGCTTCCAGGTCTGCACGGTCTGCGTGTGGTCTTCGCTCTGCAGCTGGATGGTGACGGTGCGCGCCCCGTTCTGGTCGCCGTTGCGGGTCTGGTCGAGCCAGCTGTAGAGGCTGAGCGAGCCGATGATGCCGCGCTTCAGCGTGACGTTGGCGTACTTGGCGAGGCCCGGGATCTTGCGCACCTGGTTCTCGCGGTCGTTGCCGTTGCGGTATTCGGCAATCGCCACTTCCATGCCGATGCCGCTGATGTCCTGGAAGCCGGCGTCGGGGCCTTCCGTGTTGCCGGTGCCGAGGTCGACGAGGAAGTTGAACTGGTTGTACGGACGGTCGCGCAGCACGGCCATGGCGGTCTCCTGATGAGCGGTTCTGCCTCAATAGCGTCGAATGAGGCAACGGGGGCTCACGGCCGCGCTGTTACAATCCGCCGCCATGCGTATCTGGGTGGCTCGTGGTCTCGTCTTCGGCATGCTGGCATTGGCCGGGTATGGCTTCTGGCAAGGCACGTCGCAGGATGTCGTGGACGCGGTGCGCCGGGGCGACGTGGACGGGCTGAAGTCCGCGCTGCGCAAGGATCCAGACAACGTGCACACCAAGGTCTACGCGCAGGCCTACACGACGCAGACCGAGCGCAACAACTACCGCGCCCGCACCGGCAAGGATCCCTGGGAGGGGCGCTACATCATCCACGATGCGGTGGAGATCGCCGCCGAGCCGTTGCCGATTCTCGACGCGCTGCTCGCCGGCGGTGCGGACCTGAACGTGCGCCTGAACGGCCGGACGCTGCTGCACCTGGCCGCCACCAAAGGGGATGTCGCCGTGGCGACGTGGCTGCTGGATCACGGCGCCGATATTCATGCCGGCGTGGACTGCGCCGACAACTGTCCCGAACGCGGCTACACGCCGCTCCATGCGGGGCTGGCGTTTCGCGATGACGAGATGTCGGTGCTGCTGCTCGCGCGTGGCGCCAGGGTCGATGCCGCCGGCGCGAACGGGCGCACCGCGATGCATGTGGCGGCCAATCGCGGCCTGGGCGGAGCCCTCGTGCTCGCGCGTCACGGTGGAGACGTGCTGCGCAAGGACGCCGAGGGCAAGACGCCCTTCGATCTGGCGCTCGTGCCGGCGCCGGGGGCGACGATATCGGCCGAAGAACTCCGGAAGTTCGCGCAGTGGTTTGCCCCGGACGGGCCATTCGACACGCTGTCAGCGAAGGTGCGCGCGAGCGGATCGCCGATGAGCGACGAAGCGGCGCGCGACCTGATCGAGACCCTGCCGTCGACGCCGCGCTAGGTGATCGTCACCCGATACCGCGGCGCCTCGACGCCAGGCAGGTTCTTCGGGTCGCTCACCGGCGCGAGCACCGTCGTCTGCACCGGCAGCACGCCGGCCCAGATCGGCAGGGCGTAGTCTTCGTCGTCGTCCACCGGCATGCCCGTGCGCACCTTCGCGACGGCCTCGGTGAGGTCCATCGCCAGCACGGTCGTGGCCTTCACCTCCTGCGGCTGCACGGGGCGCAGCACGTCCCAGCGTCCGGGGTAGAGGCGCTCGGTGAAATCGCGCAGCGCCTCCATCACCTCGGCCTCGTCGGTGAGCTTGTGCGCGGTGCCGAAGGCCATCACCGAGCGGTAGTTCACGGAGTGGTGGAAGGCGGAGCGCGCCAGCACGAAGCCGTCGATGTGCGCCACCGTCACACACACCGGCGAGCCGGCGTCGATGGTGCGCAGCATGCGGCTGGCAGAAGACCCGTGCCAGTAGATGCGGTCACCCTTGCGCCAGTAGGCGGTGGGCGTCACGTAGGGCTGGCCGTCGATGACGTAACCCACGTGCGCGATGGCGCCGGCATCGAGGATGGCGTGCACGGTGTCGCGGTCGTAGTGGCCGCGCTTCGGCATGCGGCGGACCTGCGTGCGTGCGGTGGGCGTGAAACCGGCGTCGGACATCGGGGCCTCCATGACGTTCCCGAGTATGCTGACGGCGTGGCCTTATCGGTAGAGCCAGATACGCGAGTTCGATAGGTCCACCGGACCGCTTGGACCCCGATTACGTGACGCCATGACCGGACGCACCACCCAGCCGCTGTGGAACGTGTTGTCGCTCGATCGGCGCGGCGAGCGCGCGAGCGGCTCGCTGCAGGACCAGATCGTGGCCTTCTTCCGCGAGGCCGTGCTGCGCGGGGCGCTCAAGCCGGGTGCGCGGATTCCGTCGTCGCGGCAGCTCGCGGCCGAACTCGGCGTGGCGCGGATCACCGCCGTCGAGGCGTTCGACCGGCTGACGGCCGAGGGCTACTTCGTCGGGCGCCGCGGCGTGGGCCTGTTCGTGGCCGACACGGTGACCGACGCCTACCTGAGCGCCTTGCCGGCGAAGTCCGCGCGTTCGCGGCGGGCGGAGGCGCCCGAGCCGCCCGCGCCGTCGCCGCGGTCTGCGCCTCACGCGCCAGTCGCCGACGCCCTGCCGCTTGCCACGGGCGTGCCCGCGCTGGCGGAGTTCCCATGGCGCGACTGGGCCCGCATCAGCGCGCGGGTGTACCGCGAACGCCCGGCCGAGGCGCTGGCCTACGGCGATCCGCAGGGGCTGCCGGCGCTGCGCGTGGCGATTGCGGACTACCTCGGCGCCGCCCGCGGCATCGTCTGCGATCCGGACCAGATCGTGGTCGTGTCGGGATCGCAGCAGGGCATCGACCTGACCGCCCGCGTCGTCGCCGCGCCGGGTGACGCGGCGTGGTTCGAAGAGCCCGGCTACGGTGCCGCGCGGGCCGCACTCGCCGCGGCGCGGCTGCGCGTGGTGCTCGTGCCGGCGGACGCCGACGGCATCGATGTGGCGACCGGCGTGGCGATGGCACCCGAGGCGCGGCTCGCCGTGGTGACGCCGTCGTACCACTACCCGCTCGGCGCCACGCTCAGTCTGGCGCGCCGGCGCGCGCTGCTCGCGTGGGCGCACACGACCGGCGCATGGATTCTCGAGGACGACTACTACGGCGACTACCGCTTCGCCGGACGTCCGCAGACGCCGCTCCACGCGCTCGACCGGCACGAACGCGTGCTCTACCTGGGCACCTTCAGCAAGATGCTGGCGCCGGGGCTGCGCCTCGGGTACCTGGTGGCACCGCGTCCGCTCGTGGCGCGCCTCACGGCCCTCAAGACGGCGACCGACCGCTACACGCCGGGGCTCATGCAGCTCGTGCTGGCGCGGTTCATCGCGGAAGGCCGCCTCGCCGCCCACGTGCGGCGGATGCGCGCGGTGTATCGCGACCGGCGCGCGGCGCTCCTGGCCGCGCTCGAGCGCCACGCCGCCGACGTGCTGGACGTGGGCGAGCCGCCCGACGCCGGTCTGCACTTCGCCGCCCGGCTCACGGTGGAGGCCGACGACGTGGCGGTGAGCCGCGCCGTGCGGGCGGAAGGTGTGGCGGCGGCGCCGCTTTCGGCCTACTACGCCCGGTCACCCCGGGCGCGCGGCTTCGTGCTGGGCTTCGCGAACACCCCGGAACGGCAGGCCGGGCCGGCGGTGCGCCGGCTGGCCGAGGCGATCCGGGCCCTGGCGGGCCGGGACGGCAAGGATTGACATGAGCGTTAGCTGCTCATAAAGTATGAGTGTTAGTGCAACATATTCGACTGTCCAGCAGCCGAAAGGAGGACCACCCATGTTCCGGATGACTCGCTTCTCGCCCTACGACGAACTCTTCACCTTCCAGCGCGACGTCGATCGCCTCTTCAACCAGTTCTGGCGCGACCTCCCGGCGCGCAGCGCGGCGGCCTCCGCCACGGCGTTCCAGGCCACCCAGACCGACGAGGGTTGGCGCATCGACGTGCCGATGCCCGGCATCGACCCGCAGCACGTCACCCTCGAAGCGGTGGGCAACACCCTGAACGTCCGCGCGCAGGAACCGGGGGACGGCACGACCGGCCCGCGCGTCCTGTTCGAGCAGTCGATCACGGTGCCGCAGTTCCTCGACCTGGAAAAGGTCAGCGCCACGCACCGCCACGGCATGCTGCAGCTCACGGTGCC
>CADEFD010000124.1:13160-14874 GCA_902826515.1 uncultured Acidobacteriota bacterium | reverse complement strand
GGGCGAAGCTGTTCGAGAACCTGAAGTACGTCGTCATCGACGAACTGCACGCCTACCGCGGCGTGTTCGGCAGCCATCTCTGCAACGTGCTGCGACGGCTGCAGCGCATCGCCCGGCACTACGGATCGGATCCGCAGTTCATCTGCTCGTCGGCCACGATCGCCAATCCGCGCCAGCTGGCCGAGCGCCTGGCCGAGCGCCCCTTCTCGCACATCGCCGAGAGCGGCGCGCCGCGCGGCGAGAAGTTCATCGTGTTCGTGAACCCGCCGGTCGTGAACCGCGAACTCGGCATCCGTCGCTCGTACCTCGCGGAAGCCCGCCGCGTGGCGGGGGAGTTCCTGCGCCGCAACCTGCAGGTCATCGTGTTCGCGCAGAGCCGCCTGGCCACGGAGATCCTGACGACGTATCTCAAGGACGACTTCGAGAAGGTGCCGGGCATGGCGGATCAGATCCGCGGCTACCGCGGCGGCTACCTGCCGCTGCGCCGGCGCGAGATCGAAAAGGGCCTGCGCGAGGGCAGCGTGAAGGGTGTGGTCTCGACCAACGCGCTCGAACTCGGCATCGACATCGGCGCGCTGGATGTGTCGATCATGGCCGGCTACCCCGGCACGATCGCCGCCACGTGGCAACGCGCCGGCCGCGCCGGCCGCCGCACGGCGCGGTCGGCCGCGGTGATGGTGGCCAGCTCCGCCCCGGTCGATCAGTTCATCGTGAAGCACCCGTCGTATTTCTTCGACGCCTCGCCGGAACACGCCCTCGTCAATCCCGACAACCTGCACATCCTCGTCGATCACGTGAAGTGTGCCGCCTTCGAGCTGCCCTTCACGAGCACCGACACCTTCGGCACGGTGGACGTGCAGGAGGTGCTGATGATCCTGCGCGAGAACGGGCTCGTACATCGCTCGGGCGATCCGGACGGCGAGGAGCCGGGGCAGTGGCACTGGACGAGCGAGAGTTACCCGGCGGATGCCGTGAGCCTGCGTTCGATCACCTCCGACAACTTCGTGATCGTGGACATCGGCGCCGGCGCGCGCGTCATCGGTGAAACCGACTACACGAGCGGCCCGACCACGCTGCATCCGAAGGCGATCTACATCGTGGAAGGCCGGCTCTATCAGGTGGAGTCGCTCGACTACGACAACCGCAAGGCGTTCGTGCGCGACGTCGACTGCGACTACTACACGACGGCCATCTCCTACTCGAAGGTCACGGTGCTCGACATCGCCGCGGGCGCCGGCGAGGTCGCCACCCACGGCGACGTGCACGTGTCGTCGCGGGTGGTCGGCTTCAAGAAGATCAAGTTCTACACGAACGAAAACGTCGGCTCCGGCGAGCTCGACCTGCCGGAGCAGCAGATGCACACGACCAGCTACTGGCTGTCGGTGCCGCGCTCGACGATGCAGGCGCTGCCGTATTCGAAGGACGACAAGCGCGACGGCATCGTGGGCATGGGCTTCGCGATGAAGAACGTGGCGACGCTGCTGCTCATGTGCGACGTCCGCGACGTGGGCCTGGCCTTCGGCCAGGGCGACGATGCTGAAGGCGAGACGAAACCGGTGGGCGGACGCACCGCCATCCCCGAGAGCCTCGGCGACGAGCCCCGCATCTACCTGTACGACGCATTTCCTGGCGGCATCGGATTCTCGGCGCCGCTGCACGGCATGCATGGCGAGCTGCTCGAGCGCACGCGCGAGCTGATTGCCGGCTGCGAGTG
>CADEFD010000124.1:5579-13060 GCA_902826515.1 uncultured Acidobacteriota bacterium | reverse complement strand
GATGGCCGGGTGCTGCGGGCGCAGCGCGCCGCCGAGGTGCTCGGCGGCGTCGTCGAGACACGGCGCGAAGGGCTCTGCATCGTGGTCGATCGCCGCTACGACGCCGACATGCGGCATGGCCGCCATCGCATCGGCGACATCGTCGCCACCCTGCGCCAGGCGGAAGAAGGCCTGAGCGCGCTCAGGCGCGCCTGGCCGGCCGCCCGCGCGAGCGTCTCCTCGGCTGACGCGCCGCCGCCCGGGCTCGACGGGGTCTGCGTGATCGACCTCGAAACCACGGGGCTTGCCGGCGGCGCCGGCACGCAGGCGTTCCTCGTGGGCTGCGCGCGCATCGACGGCGACGCCATCGTGGTGCGGCAGTTCCTCGCGCCCGGCTTCGAGTACGAACGCGCGCAACTGGCGACGCTCGCCGACTGGATGTGCGATCGCACACATCTCATCACGTTCAACGGCCGCACCTTCGACCTGCCGCTGCTCGAGATGCGATTCAGCTTCAACCGGCTCGCCTGGCCGTGGCCGCACCTGCCGCACCTCGATGCGCTGCATCCGGCGCGCCGCTTCTGGCGCGAGCGCGGCGCCGTGGCCGGCCTCGAGGTGGAAGATGCGAGCTGCTCACTCGGCGTGCTCGAGAAGCGCCTGTGCGGCCTGCATCGGGTGGGCGACGTCCCTGGCTTCGAGATCCCGGCGCGTTTTTTCCAGTTCGCGCGTGATGGCCGCGCCGAGCCGCTCGAAGCCGTGCTCGAACACAACCGGCTCGATCTGATCTCGACGCTCTTCGTGTCGGCGCGCGCCTCGATGCTGGTGGTGCGCGGCCCGGCGGCGGCAGAGCGTGGCCATGAGTGTCTGGGCCTCGGACGTGTCTACGAACGTCTCGACGATCCGGCCGGCGCGGAAACCTGCTTCGCCCGCGCCGCGGCCACCGCCGCGGGCGTGGGGGATGCCGGGCTGCGCGCCGAGGCATTGCGCCGTCTTGCCCTGTCGCAGCGCCGTGCGGGCCGCGTGGAGGCCGCAGCGGCCTCCTGGGACGCGCTGCTCGCCACGCGCGGCGTGCCCGTGCATCTGCGCCGCGAGGCCCGCGAGGCGCTGGCCATCTACCAGGAGCATCGGGCCCGCGACTTCGGCGCTGCCCGAACGCTTGTTCTGGAGGCGCTCGCCGAACCGCTCGCCGAGCGACATCGCAGCAGTGCGCAACGGCGTCTCGCGCGGCTCGAGCGAAAGCTCATCCGGAAGGATTCCGGCGCGCTCATCCCCGGCCTCGACGAAGAACCGTTTTAGTCATTCAAGGCTTTGGATCGATGGCTCCTGCTTGTGGCGACCATTCGTGTTCGTCGCTGGTTGGATGCATGGTCTTTACGCTAAAGTGTCCGCTCGCCCACTGACGCAAGGCGCCAGGTGCTACGTGTTCGCGGGCTGAAGGAGAGGACATGCATATTCGTCGAGTAGTGGTGGCAATGGCCGCGTGTGTCGCGCTGCTGCTTGGGACCTATACGGCCCACGCACAGGTGCTGACGGGATCGATCACGGGTGTCGTGGCCGATACGAGCGGTGCGGTGCTGCCGGGCGTGAACGTGACCGTCGCAGGCGACCGCCTGATCGGCGGTCCGCAGACGCAGGTGACCGACGCGACCGGCGCGTACCGGTTCGATCGTCTGGTGCCCGGCGCCTACAACGTCAAGTTCGAACTGCAGGGCTTCAAGACGGTCGATCGTCCGGACGTCCGGCTGAACGCCGGCTTCGTCGCGACGATCTCGCCGAAGCTCGAAGTGGGTTCGCTCACCGAGACCATCACCGTGACGGGCGAGTCGCCCACGGTGGACGTGCGGTCGAACGTGCAGCAGACCGTCATGAACCAGGAGATTCTCGAAGGTGTGCCGACGGGCCGCGACCCGTGGTCGCTCGCCAAGATCATCCCCGGCGTGCAGGTCAGCACCTACGACGTCGGCGGCACGCAGTCGATGCAGCAGAGCTCGATGTCGTCGCACGGCTCCAACACCAACGACGTCAGCTACAACATCGACGGCGCCACGGTGAACTGGCCCGGCGGCGGCGGCGGCGCGACGATGCTCTACTACGACCAGGGGATGTTCGAAGAGGTCAACTACATGACCTCGGCGATTCCCGCGGAAGTGCTGGCGGGCGGCGTCTCCATCAACATGGTGACCAAGGCCGGCGGCAACAAGTGGAGCGGCAGCCTCCGTTCGAACTTCGCCAACGACGACCTGCAGGGTGAGAACTGGGCGCCCACACAGAAGATCAGCCCGAACTTCCTCGGCAACCCCACCCTTAAGACTTACGACGTGAACCTCTCGGGTGGCGGCGCGCTCATCACCAACCGCGTGTGGGTCAACGGCACCGTGCGCAAGTGGGTCGTCAACAAGCTCGTCAACGCCCGCAACCCCGACGGCAGCCAGGCGCTCGACGACAACGACCTCAAGAACTACTCGGGCAAGATGGTGGCGCAGATCACCCCGAACCAGAAGGTGATCATGTCGTACCTCTGGAACGACAAGATCCGCGGTCACCGCCGCGACACCCCGCCCAACGTGATGGAAGACGCGGCCTCGCTCGTGCAGACGAACCCGGCGCAGACCTTCCAGGCGAAGTACACCGGCATCCGCAATCGCCTGGTCTACGAGTCCAACTTCAGCATCATGGACGGCCAGACCAACTACGGCTACCAGCCCGGCACCGACCCCGGCACCATCCGCAAGGTCGACAACGCCCGCTCAGAGGCCTTCTTTGCGTCGACCCGCGAAGAACACCAGCCGAACTCGCGCACGCAGTGGGACAACATCTTCTCGCTGAGCGCCAGCAAGGGCGGCGACCACCTGTTCAAGGGCGGCGTGCAGTTCGCCCGCCTCTACTACGAGTCGGACTACTCGGTGCAGGGTGACCACTACGTCGAGTACAACAACGGCGTGCCGTTCCAGATTCGGCAGTTCAACACGCCGGTGAACTCGAAGAACATCGCCCACGTGCTGGGCTTCTTCCTGCAGGACAGCTGGACGCGTGGTCGCCTCACGCTGAACCTCGGCGGCCGCTACGACCGCTACACCGGCATTCTGCCGGATCAGTCGGCCCCGACCGGGCAGTTCTCGCCGGCCCGCACGATCACCGAAAACACAGTCATCGAGCAGAACATCGGCGTGTGGCGTGCTGGCGCGTCGTTCGACCTGACCGGCAACGGCTCCACGGCGATCAAGGCGTCGTACAGCCGTTACGGGCTGCAGACCGGCATCGACCGCGTCACGCAGGTGAACCCTCTCACCGCCGGCAGCCGCACCTGCCCGTGGACGGATCCCAACGGTGACGGCCGCTTCCAGGCGTCGGAAGTCACCACCTCGACCTGCTCGGGCTTCAGCGGCGGCGTCTCGACCTTCTACGCCGACGGCGTGAAGTGGCCCTACTCGGACGAGATTACGGCGGGCGTCGAACAGCAGCTGAGCGGCGCCATCCGCGTGGCCGCGATGTATTACTACCGCACCAACAAGGCGCAGCTCGGCGTGCGCAACGAAGCGGTGCCGACGAGCGCCTACACGCCCTTCCAGCTCACCATCCCCAACGGCCCCGGCGGTACGCTCGCCAACCCGCAGCCGATGACGGTGACGGTCTACAACCTGGCGTCGAACCTCGCCAGCGCTCAGAACAACATCCGTGACAACCAGGACTACCTCGACACCGCGTACCACGGCGTGGAGTTCACGGCCAACAAGCGCTTCTCGAAGAACTGGCAGATGGTGGCCGGACTCACCATTGGCAAGAACACGGGCGGCGTCAACGTCAACACCGGCCAGTCGGGCACGGCGGACCTGAACGACCCGAACAACACCCAGTTCCCCGACGGCATCATCGGCAGCGACTCGCAGGTGGCCTTCCGCCTGTCGGGCAGCTACACGCTGCCGTGGGACATCAACCTGGCCGGCACGCTCATCTCGAACAGCGGTTACCCCTACGTCTCGACCGCGTCGGTGACCCGCGCTCAGGCCCTGGCAGCCGGCGTGGCGATGACCCGTGCATCCCAGACTGTGCTGCTGAGCAACCGCGGCGACGAACGTCTCGACGCCGTGACCATGCTCGACCTGCGCCTCTCGAAGAACTTCCGCTTCGGCAGCCGCAGCATCTCGCCGCAGGTGGACTTCTTCAACATCACCAACGCCGACACCGCTGTAGGCGTCAACGGGGTCGTCGGCAGCAGCTACCTCTTCCCGAGCGAGATCCTGTCGCCCCGTATCATCCGCGTGGGCCTCGCGATCAACTTCTAAAAAGCTCAAGCACCTCACGCGGGCGCGGCGGTTCTTCGGACCGTCG
Organism: uncultured Acidobacteriota bacterium; assembly: GCA_902826515.1. Taxonomy (GTDB): domain Bacteria; phylum Acidobacteriota; class Vicinamibacteria; order Vicinamibacterales; family UBA2999; genus CADEFD01. Next base: position 8,752 of record CADEFD010000124.1, on the reverse strand, counting down.
CGCCCGTGGTCTGTACGGCCCTCCTCAATCCAAGGCCTTGGAACCACGCCGGCCCGGCTGTGCCCGCCCCGCGCTTTTCCTGAGTAAACTGCTGCCGCGATGCCCGCGGATGTTGTCCGGCCATGTGCACGGCGTTTGCATCCTGACGGCCGACGCGACAGGCTCGCGGCACTACGTCCGGAGGACCGATCAACCATGAACGCACTCATTCGATGGACCACCGCGCTTGCGGCCCTGCTGGCCCTGCTGGCGCCTGCCCCGGCCGGGGCGCAGCAGACCGGCGCCCTCTCGGGCGTCGTGCGCGACAACCAGGGCGGCGTGCTGCCCGGGGTGACCGTGAACGTCACCGGCGGCGCGGCTGGCGGCGCGACCCGCTCGACCGTGAGCACCGACCAGGGCCTCTACTCGCTCACCGGGCTGCCGCCGGGCAGCTACACGGTGGCCTTCGAGCTCACGGGCTTCACGACCCAGACGCGCGAAGGGGTGGCCGTGCAGGTCAACCGCACCACCCGCCTCGACATCGAGCTCGGCGTGGGCGGCCTGCAGGAGACCATCACCGTGAGCGGCGAGACGCCGGTCGTGGACGTGTCGTCCACGGTGACGCAGACCAACATCAGCAAGGACCTCTACGAGGCGATTCCCACCGGCCGCAACCCGTGGGTCATGGCGGGCCTCGTGCCCGGTGTGGTCACCGGCCGGCTGGACGTCGGCGGCACCGAGGGCATGCAGCAGTACAACCTCGAGGCGTTCGGCTCGGCCGACAGCCAGAAGTCGTTCTCGATCGACGGCCTGAAGACCAACTGGGCCGGCGGCAGCGGCGGCGCGACGATGCAGTACTACGGCTTCGAGATGTACGAGGAATACAACATGCAGACGGCGTCGGGCACCGCGGAGAGCGATGTCTCGGGCGTCTACATGAACATGGTCACGAAGTCGGGCGGCAACCGCTTCTCGAGCGACCACAACTTCTACTTCATGAACGACGACCTGCAGGGCGAGAACGTGGACGACGACCTGCGCGTGCGGCTCGGCCTGCAGCCCGGCGCCCAGACCGGCGCGGCGGGCAATCCCGTGGACATCTCCTACGACTGGAGCTCGACGCTCGGCGGCCCGATCAAGCGCGACCGCCTGTGGTTCTTCGGCGCCACCCGCCGCTGGCGTCTCGACCAGCTCCAGATCGGCGCCCGCAACCAGGACGGTTCGCAGGCCATCGACGACAACCGCATCGAGAACTACATGGGCAAGATCACCGGGCAGGCGACCGCCAGCACGCGGGCGTCGTTCGTGTTCAACCGCAATCTCAAGTACCGCTTCCACCGCCGCGACGCACCGTACCTGTTCGTGGAAGACCTGGCCACGACGCTGCAGGATCAGCCGGCGCAGAACTATGTCGCGCAGGTGAACCAGGTAGTGGGCCAGCGCGGCGTGTTCGATGCGCGGTTCGGCCGCATGTGGGGCGAGTTCCCGAGCCGCTACCAGGAGGGCGCGACCGACATCGCCGTGCGCGACAGCATTCGCAACACGCGGATCAACGCCGCCGAGATCCAGTCGATCAACCCGAACCACCGCTACCAGGCCAACGGCACCTACAGCTACTTCGTGCCCAGCCTGCTCGGCGGCACGCACGACTTCAAGGCCGGCGTGCAGCTGTCGTGGGAACGGATGGCGTACGACCGCGTGCGCAACGGCGACATCCTGCTCGAGCTGCGTGACGGCATTCCGTTCCAGGCGCAGATCGCCAACACGCCGATTGTCTCGGACCACAAGATGGAGACGTGGGGCGCGTTCATCCAGGACCGCTGGGTCATCGGCCGCGCCACCATCAACCTGGGCGTCCGCTTCGACGGGGCGTCGGGGTACTTGCCCGAGCAGGCGAGTCCGGCGGGCCGGTATGTCGGCGACCGCGCGTTCCAGAAGACCGACATCTACGACTTCTCGATGAACGTCGGGCCGCGTCTCGGCGTCTCGTACGACGTCTTCGGCAACGGCCAGACCGCGATCAAGGCCTACTTCGGCCGCTTCTACAATCAGTTCGGCTCGGAGATCGTCGAGGCGACCAACCTCAACGCGCTGGCGACGCAGAACGTGGCGTGGAGCGACGCCAACAACAACCTCCGGCTCGATCCCGGTGAACTCGGCCCGGTGCCGGCGTTCGTGCGCGGCCTGTTCCCGTCCTTCGACCAGGACGCGGTGCGTCCGTACAGCGACGAGATCAACGTCGGCGTCGAACATCAGCTGGTGCAGAATCTCGCGGTCGGCGTCAGCTACCACCGCCGCCAGCACCGCGACGGCCTCGGCCTGATTGACGCGGCACGGCCGGCCAGCGCCTACACGCCCGAGACCCGCACCTTCACGAACCCCGACACGGGTCAGGCGGAGAGCATCACTCTCTACAAGCTGCAGCCGCAGTTCGGCACGCAGCAGAACCGCGTCATCACCAACGTCGACGTGCTGCAGAGTGACTACAACGGCGTCACCTTCGACATCCAGAAGAAGATGTCGAACCGCTGGCAGATGCTGGCCGGCCTGTCGCTGCAGAAACACCGCGGCTTCGATCACAGCGGCACCTATACCCAGGGCGGCAACCTCGGCGCGTGCCCGCTCGTGAACGATCCGAACTGCCTCATCAACCGCGACGACGGCTCGGTCTTCACCGACGTGCCGTGGGTCTTCAACCTCTCGGGCAGCTACACGCTGCCGTGGCAGGAGATCACCTTCGCGGCGAAGTACAACGCCCGCGCCGGCGACCCGCTGAACCGCACGCAGGTGTTCGCGTTCACGAACCCGACGCTGACCCAGCCGAGCGCGACGGTGCGTGTGGCCCGCCGCGGCGAAGATCGCACCGAAACCGTCAACCAGTTCCTCGACCTCCGGGCTTCCAAGCGCCTGCGGATCGGCGCGGCCAGCATCGAGGGCACGCTCGACCTGTTCAACGTGATGAACGCGAACCACGTGCTGCTGCAGAACGAAGCCCTCGGCACGACGTGGGGCCGTCCCACGCGCATCCTCACGCCGCGCATCATCCGCCTCGGCGCGACGGTCCGGTTCTAGGGGCTGGGGGCTGGGGCTCAGAAGAGCCCTGACCCGTACTACCAGTATCGAAGGGCGGCTCCCCGAGGAGCCGCCCTTCGTCTGTACGGCGGTTGCACCGACGATACCCGGCTGATCCAGAA
>CADEFD010000124.1:0-5479 GCA_902826515.1 uncultured Acidobacteriota bacterium | reverse complement strand
GAGCCGCCCTTCGTCTGTACGGCGGTTGCACCGACGATACCCGGCTGATCCAGAATGCGCGCATGCGGCGAGAACGCGTGCTGGCGGCGGTGGCGGGCGTGGGGGTCGGCATGCTGGTGCTCGGCGGCGCGGCGGCGCAGCCGGCGGTGCCCGACCGCGCGACCTGGCATTGGTACAAGGGCAACACCCACGCCCACACCGTCGAGAGCGACGGTGACAGCACGCCCGAGGAGGTGACGCGCTGGTATCGCGACCACGGCTACCAGTTCCTCGTGCTGAGCGATCACAACGTGCTCGTGAACATCGAGGCGCTGTCAGGCGCGTTCGCCGTGCCGGAGCAGTTCCTGCTCGTGCCCGGCGAAGAAGTGACCGACACCTTCGCGACGAAGCCGCTGCACGTCAACGGCCTGAACGTCGCCCGTCTCGTCGAGCCGCGGCACGGCACGAGCGTGCTCGACACGCTGCAGCGCAACGTCGATGCGATCCGCGAGGCGCGCGGCGTGCCGCACGTGAACCACCCGAACTTCGGCTGGGCGATTGCGCCGGCGGACCTGGCGGCGCTCGACCGCTACCGGCTGCTCGAGATCTTCAACGGCCATCCGCTCGTGAACAACCTCGGCGGCGGCGACACGCCCGGCATGGAAGCGATGTGGGACGGGCTGCTGCGCGCCGGCCGCCGCGTCTACGGCATCGCCGTGGACGACGCGCACTACTTCAAGCGTCCGTGGGATCCGATGGCGCCGAAGCCCGGGCGGGGCTGGGTGGTGGTGCGGGCGCCGCGGCTCGATCCGGCGGCGCTCGTCGCGTCGCTCGAAGCGGGGGAGTTCTACGCCTCGACCGGCATCGACCTCGACGACTACACGGCCGATGCGACCGGCATCAGCGTGCGCGTCCGCGCGGCCGGGCAGACGCGTTACCGCCTGACCCTCATCGACGCCACGGGCGAGGTGCAGACGACCGACGGGCCCGAGGCCCACTTCACGCTTACCGGCCGGCGCGGCTTCGCGCGCGTGCGCATCGGCGATTCGAACGGCGCGCAGGCCTGGACCCAGCCCATCTTTCTCGACGGCCGGCCCTGAACGGGCGGCGGGCGCGCTACACTGCGGTTATGCAGCTACGCACGGCAAGGCTCTGCCTGGACTGTGAGGAGGTGCACGACGAGTACCGGTGTCCGGTCTGCGCCTCGGACGAATTCACCTACATCAGCCGCTGGGTGCCGGTGCCCGACACCAGGCGCGCGCGGCCGCGCGCGGCGCGTGTGCCGCCGCCGGAACTCGATGCCTATCGGGAAATCGTGCGGGGCCCCGGCGCGGTGCGTCCGAAAGGACGTCCCTGGGTGAAGGCGCTCGTGGGGATCGGCGCAGCCAGTGTGGCCGGCCTGTTCTTCGGCGCGCGGCAGGCGCGCGGCCGGAACGAACCGGACGGCCGCGAGTAGCGGCCGCCCGACACGCGGTCAGTTGGTCTTGGCCTTCGCGGCCTTCTTGGCCTTGGCGGCGGCCTTGAGGGCATCGGCGGTCTGGGCGCCGAACTTCTTGTTGAAGCGGTCCACGCGGCCCTCGGTGTCGATCAACTTCTGACGGCCCGTGAAGAACGGGTGGCAGTTGCTGCAGATGTCGAGATGGACATCCTTCTTGGTGCCGTGGGTCGTCCACGAGGCGCCGCAGGCGCAGTGGGCGGTGACTTCGAAGTATTCGGGATGGATGCCAGGCTTCACGGGTGATCCTTTCGCCGGATCCGGGCGGGGCGAGAGGCCCAGGCCACTTTCCGGCAGTCGTGACAAGAGGATCAGTATATCACCCGGTCAGCTGCGGCCGGCCCTGGCGCGCCAGGCCCCCGCGAGGAGCGACAGGCCCAGCCAGAGGGCCAGCGCCGCCGCTGGATACGCCAGAACCGCTGGCCACCACGCGGCCAGCCCGGCAATACCGAGCAGCACGACGCCGCCCGTGACGAGCGTGGGCGCTTCGGCGGCCCCCAGGCTGCGCTGGGCCGTGAGCGCCGCCCCGACGGTGTTCCCGAGCCGCAGGGCGCCGGCGGCCGCCTTGCCGGAGCTGCCCCGCCGTCCGCGACGGCGGCGCCAGTGCGGCCAGCCCGGCGTGCCGGGGCCGGGGGCCTCGGCGCCAGCCGCACCTTGCGGGCTCCGGGGCGGCACCGGCTGAATGCGGCGGTGGTGTTCGTCGAGCACGACCTCCGTGCACTGCTCGAGGTCGCGTTCGAACATCCGCTCGAGATCGGCGGCAAGGCCGGCGTCTTCGATGGCGACGTCGAGCTCCCAGTTGCCCATCCAGCTCTGCAGGTTCAGGTTGGTCGAGCCGACGCGTGCCCATAACCCGTCGGCCACCGCCGACTTGGCGTGCACCATCGAGCCGTTCCACTCGAAGACGCGCACGCCGCCTTCGAGCAGCCCGCGGTAGCCGGCCCGCGTGAAGGAGCGCACGATCGGCAGGTCGCTCGCCCCTGGCACGAGCAGCCGCACGTCCACGCCGTCGGCGGCGGCGGCCGTGAGCGCCTGCACGTAGCCCGGCACGCCCACGAAGTAGGCGTCGGTGATCCACAGGCGTTCGCGCGCCAGCCCGGCGACGAGGACGTCGAGGCGGAGCATCGCGGCCGTGGCCGGCGTGCTGCCGATGACCCGGAGCGCCACGTCGCCGCGGCGCGGCATCGACTGGCGCGCCGGCTGTTCCGCCGCCGGCAGCGGATCGCCGGTCGTGTCCCAGATCTCGGCGAACGCGGCGTGGATGTCGGCCACGGCCGGGCCGAGGATTTCGACGCCGGTGTCGCGCCACGGCGGGGTCTCGGCCGTGCCCACCCAGTCGTCGCCCACGCAGAGGCCCGACACGTAGGCTACGCGGCCATCCACGGCCAGCATCTTGCGGTGGTCGCGCGACAACCACGCGAGCGGCCGCCACGCCACCGGACGATTGAACGCCCGCACCTCCACGCCGGCCTCGCGCAGCCGATGCCAGAACGCCCGCGACGTCGCCCGCACGGCACCGACCCAGTCGTAGAGCACACGCACGCTGACGCCGGCCCGCGCGCGCGCCGCCAGCGCATCGGCGAAGAGGCGCCCCGTGCGGTCGTCGTGCACGATGTAGCTGTCGAAATGGATGTAGTGTTCGGCGCCGGCGATGGCGTCGAGCCAGGCGGGATAGTTCTCGGCGCCGTCGCGCAGGACGCGCACGGCGTTGCCGTCGATGAGCGGGGCCCCGGCCGCGCGCGAGAGCGCGAGGTCCGCGGCGATGTGGCGCGAGCCCGCGGTCCGCATGCGCACACTCTAAACGGGCCGGGCAATGGCGCCAAGCGCCGCCCCCGCGGGAACCCGCGTCAGCCCCGCGGCTGCTGCTGGGTGAGGCAGTGGATGGCGCCGAGGCCCCAGATGAGGGCGCGGCAGTCCACGCCGACGACCCGGCGGTCCGGCATCACCGCCTGCAGGCGGCTCAGCGCCTGGCGGTCGTGCACGCGATCGCCGAAGGTGGGCACGAGCAGGCCGCCGTTCACGAACAGGAAGTTCACGTAGGTGGCCGGGAGGCGCTGCCCCTCGTAGACCACCGGCTTCGGCATCGGCAGCTCGACGATCGTGAACGGCCGGCCGTCGGCGTCGCGGGCCCTGTCGAGGCGCTTGCGGTTGTCGCGCAGCACGGTGAAATTGTCGTCGGCGGAGTCGGCTTCGATCGCCGTCACGATCGTGCGCGCGTCGATGAACCGCGCCAGGTCGTCCACGTGGCCGTCGGTGTCGTCGCCGGCGATGCCCTCACCGAGCCACACGATGTGCCGCTGGCCGTAGTACGCGCGCAGGTACTCCTCGATCCCGGCCTTCGACACGCCCGGGTTGCGATTCCTGTTGAGCAGACACGACGTGGTCGTGAGCAGCGTGCCTTCGCCGTTGACGTCGATGGCGCCGCCTTCCATCACGATCGGCGCCTGGAACACCGGCAGGCCGAGCGCTTCGCCGACGCGCGTCGGCACGGCGTCGTCCGCGTCCCACGGCGGATACTTGCCGCCCCAGGCATTGAAACCCCAGTCCACGATGGCCGTCTCGAGCCTGCCGCGCCGCGTGCGCTGCACGAAGGCCGGGCCGTGATCGCGCGTCCAGCATTCGTTCGTGGGGATGTGGAAGAACCGCACCTTCGAGAGCCGCGTGCCGGCGGCGCGCAGCTCGGCGCGCACGATCCGCTCGTAGTTGGCGTTCGGCACGTTGATCGAGACCGGCTCGAACGTGCTGATCGCATCCACGACCCGCGCGACGTCCGCGATCGAGCGGTGATAGAAGCCAGGAAACGAGATACCTTCGGGGCGCGGCCAGCTGATCCACGTGGCGGCGTGCGGCGCCCACTCCGCCGGAAACGTGTAGCCGTGTTCGGCCGGGGTACCCGAGAGGATCTTCGCGCGCGCGCCGCTCATCGGCGGCTCGAGCCCGACGTGCCGTCCGAGAAACGTTCGGTGATGCCGCCGTAGGCGTCGATGCGGCGGTCGCGCAGGAAGGGCCAGTGCGTGCGCGCGAATTCGACCTTCTGCAGGTCACATTCGACCACCATCACCTCTTCACGCTGCACGCTGGCGCGCTTCACGACGGTGCCATCCGGCGAGGCGATGAACGACTGGCCCCAGAACTCGAGCCCGTCCTTGCTCACCGGCTTGCCGTTCGGCCCGGTCACGAGCTCGTGGCCGATGCGGTTGGCCACCGCCACGTAACAGCCGTTGGCCACGGCGTGGCTGCGCTGGATGACTTCCCACGACTGGTGCTGCGCGGCGCCGTATGCCTTCTTCTCCTTCGGGTGCCAGCCGATGGCCGTGGGATAGAAGATGATCTCGGCGCCCTGGAGCGCCGTGAGGCGCGCCGCTTCCGGGTACCACTGGTCCCAGCAGATGAGCACGCCGATCGTGCCGAACTTCGTCTTCCAGGCGCGGAACCCCGTATCGCCCGGCGTGAAGTAGAACTTCTCGTAGAAGAGCGGATCGTCGGGGATGTGCATCTTGCGGTAGATGCCGAGGAGCGAGCCGTCGGCGTCGATGACCGCGGCCGTGTTGTGGTACAGCCCCGACGCGCGCTTCTCGAAAAGTGAGGCCACGACGACGACGCCGTGTGTCTTCGCGAACTGCTGGAAGGCGTCGGTGGACGGCCCGGGAATCGTCTCCGCCAGATCGAAGCAGCCGTGGTCTTCCGACTGGCAGAAGTACTGCGAGCGGAAGAGTTCCTGCGTGCAGATGATCTGCGCGCCGTCGGCGGCGGCGCGGCCGGCGAGCGCGAGCTGCCGCGTGAGGTTGGCGTTGGCGTTCGGGCCGCACGCCATCTGCGTGAGGCCGACCTTCACGAGGCGGCCGTTCGAGGACGACGCGCTGCGGCGCGCGCGGGAGGAGCGACGAGGAGTGGCCATGCGACGTCCATCGTTATAACACGCGCCGCCGGGTATGCTTGGCGCGTGGACGTCCACCTCATCGACGGCACCTACGAACTGTTCCGCCACTTCTACGCCTTGCCGTC
>CADEFD010000123.1 GCA_902826515.1 uncultured Acidobacteriota bacterium | reverse complement strand
CGCTGTTGCGGTACTCGGGCAGCACGCCGAGCATGTGCGACCACTGCAGCACCTGCCCGGGCTTCATGCCGACGATCGAATAGACGAAGCCCACCATGCGGTCGGCGGCGTCGTAGGCGCCAATCAGGATGGCGCCGCGCTTCACCGTGATCGTGAAGACGGGCAGGGTCACCATGTCGTTCAGATCGGTGAACCCCCACACCTGCTGTTCCAGGTCCATCACCTGGCGGAATTCATCGGCGGAGTGCAGATCGCGGAAACGGAGCTCAGACATCGGCGTGACGAGTGTATCGAGTCGGGGTGGCCGGCGGGAAGTCCGCCGCGCGGCGCCGTTCAGCGCGCCTGGGGCTCCGGCCAGAGCAGCGGCGGCAGTTCATGCAGCCGGCGGATGACCGGCACGTGGCCTGGACGGGCCTCGGAATCGTCGCCAGACCGCCGCAGCCACACGGCGCGCAGGCCGGCTCCGAGTGCGCCATGGACGTCGTGCGACAGGCTGTCGCCGACCATCAGCGCTTCGCCCGCGCTGACGCCGGCGGCCGTGAGCGCCGCCTCGAAAATGCTCGGGTGTGGCTTCATGTACCGCGCCGGGTGGGCCGAGACATGTGTGCGCACGTATCGGTCGAGGGCGAAGTGGGCCGTGAACGCCTCGAGCGATCGATGCGAGTTGGAAATGACGCCGAGCTCCAGTCCCCGCGCGGCGAGCGCCGGCAGCACGTCGTGCACGTCGTCGTAGAGGTCGAAGTGGTGATTGGCCGCCCACGCGTCGTAGATCTCGAAGGCGGCGTGCCGCACGCCGGCGCCGGTGCCGCCCATCTGCTCGATGATGGCCGCCGTGTAGCGGATGAAGAGATCGTGGTCGTAGAGCGGATCGGCGAGATGGTCGAGCATCGGCTGCGCGAAGGCCACGGCGGCGTCGAACCGCGCCGCGTCCACGCAGATGCCGTGTTCGGCGCAGGTCGCCGCATAGCCCGGACCGTGGAAGCGCGGGCCGGGATGGATGAGCGTGAAGTCCACGTCGAAGAACACGGCGCGGACGGGCGCGGCGGCGTGCCTCATGCGGCGGGTCCGCTCCAGGGCCCGGCCACGACCACGACCACGCGGGCCGGATCGAGGAGCCGGCGGGCCACACGCGCCACGTCCTCGTGGGTCACCTCCGCGATCCGCTGCGGCAGGCGCACATCGTGGTCGATGCCCAGCCCGTAGACCTCGGCCGACAGCAGGAAGCCGGCGATCCCGGCGTTGGTCTCGAGCTGCCGCGGCAGCGAGCCGATGAGATACCGCTTCGCGTCATCCACTTCGGCCGTCGTGAAGCCGCCGGTGAGCACGGCGATGAGCTCGGCGTCGATCGACGCGACCGTGCGTTCGACGTTCTCGCTCGAGACGCCGGCGCGCACCATGAGGGGGCCGGCGTCGAGCCCGGCGTCCATGCTGCTGTAGACGTAGTAGGCCATGCCCTGGCGCTCGCGGATGCTGTCGCCGAGCCGGCCGCCGAGCGCGTACTGCCCGAGCGCGTTGTTCATCACCAGAGCGGCGTAGTAGTCGGGGTCGCGACGCGCCAGGCCCACGGTGCCGTAGGCGACGTCGGCCTGCGACTTGTCGGGCATCGCTTTCACGATGAGCGTGCGCTCGCCGCGGGGCGCGGGCGCCGGCGGCAGGGGAATCGGCGTCGGCTCGCCGCGCCAGTCGGCGAACTCGCGGCTGATGCGGTCGGCCAGCTCCTCGGCGTCGATGTCTCCAACAGCCACGACGATGGCGGCGCCCGGCACGAAGTAGCGCTGATGGAACGCCACCAGGTCGGCACGGGTCAGCGCGGCGACGGCGTCGTGCGTGCCGCGCACCGGCCGGCCGAGCGGATGGCCGTCCGGATAGAGCGCCGCGTGGAGCGCGTCCACCGCCACCGATCCGGGGTCATCCGCCGCTTCCTGGATGCCGGTGATGAGCTCGGCACGGCGCGTCGCCACTGCCGCTTCGGGGAACGTGGGCTGGCGCGAAACGTCGCAGGCCACCGGCAGCACGGCGCCGATGTCCTCCGCGAGGCACGTCGCGCTCACGACGATCTGCTGTCGGCCCGCCCCCACGGACAGCGAGGCGCCCCGCCCTTCGAGCTCGTCGGCGATGGCTTCGGCGTCGTAGCGGGTCGTGCCCTTGTCGAGCACGCGCGCGGTCAGCGCGGCCGTGCCAGGCGCCGGGTCGGCGGTGGCGCCGGCGTTCACGCCGATGGCGATCGACACGGCGGGGATGAGCGGATTGCGCGCGGTGATGACCGTGAGGCCATTCGGCAGCACGCGGCGAACGGGGGCCAGCGCCATTACAGGGCCTCGCTTTCGCCGGGCGTAGGTTCGAAGATGCCGATGGTGCGGTTGTCGGCCACGAGGTACTTCCGGGCCGCGGCGTGGATGGCTTCGGGCGTCACGGCGGCGAGCCGGTCCCCGATGGTGGTCCAGTCGCGCCAGCTCGCGATCGTCGCGAAGTAGCCGAGCTGGTGCGCCAGGTCGGTGACGCTGCCGGCATCGAAGACGAAGCGCGCGCGCAGTTGCGCCAGCACTTTCTCGGTTTCCTGCGGCCGCGGGCCGTCGGCCACGAGCCGCGCGCATTCGTCGAGCACAGCCGTTTCGACGGCGGCAATCGACTGGCCGTGCGCGACCGTGGCGGCAATCGAGTAGAGGAACGGCTCGGCCGTCGGCGCGAGGAATCCGCCCACCGACGAGGCGAGGCCGGAGTTCACGAGGCCGCGATAGAGACGCGCGCTGCGCTGCGGCGTGGCCACGCCGCCCCCCGACCAGATGTTCAGGCCCGAGGCGCCCGTGAGCATCGCATCGAGGGCGAGCAGCGGGAAGAAGTCGGGGTCCATGAACGCCGGGGCATGGAAGACGACCCGCCAGTAGGCCGTGGTGCCCGGCTTGCGCAGGTGCACGCGCCGTTCCCCGTCCTGCGGCGGCTCGACGGTGGTGAGCCGCCGCGCCGGCACACCCGACACGATGCCGCCGAACTGCTGCTGCACGCGCCGCACGACATCCGCCGTGTCCACGTCGCCCACGACGACGAGCGTCGCGTTGTTCGGCACGTAGTAGCGGCGATAGTGCCCGTAGAGGTCCTCCCGGGTCATCGTCTTCAGATCCGACAGCCAGCCGATCGTCGGGTGCCGGTAGGAGTGCGCCTTGAACGCGGTGGCCGTGATCTCGGCATCGAGGCGCTGTTCCGGATCGTTCTCGCCGCCCTGCAGCTCCGAGATGATGACGGTGCGTTCCGACTCGCAGTCCTCGGGCGTGTACAGGCAGCTCGCCATCCGTTCGGCCTCGATGAAGAGCATGCGGTCGAGGGCCGACGCCGACGCCGTTTCGAGATAGGTGGTCTGGTCGATCCAGGTGTAGCCGTTCCAGCTGCCGCCGAACTGCTCGATGATGCCCTTCACCTGGTCCCGGGGGATGTTGGCCGTCCCCTTGAAGTTCATGTGCTCGACCCAGTGCGACACGCCGGTCACGCCGGGGCCCTCGTCGCGCGACCCGACCTTGTACCAGCACCAGACCGACGCCAGCGGCGCCGTGTGCACTTCCTGCACCAGCAGGGTCAGTCCGTTCTCGAGCGTGGTCTCGTGCACCATCTCTCCACTTTACCTTTGGACGGTGGCCGCCGGGGCATGCCGGCGCCCCGACAGCTCCGCTTCCCGCAGTACAATGGCGGAATCCCTATGGCTGAGTGGAAAGACACGTGCAACCTGCCGCGCACGGCCTTCTCGATGAAGGCCAACCTGCAGACGGCCGAACCCGAGACGGTGGCGCGCTGGGACGCGATGGACCTCTACGGGCAGATTCGCGCCGCGCGCAAGGGTGCGCCGACCTACCTGCTGCACGACGGGCCGCCGTATGCCAACGGCGAGATTCACATCGGCACCGCACTCAATAAAATCCTCAAGGATTTCGTCGTCAAGTCGCACAACATGCTCGGCTTCGACGCGCCCTACCTCCCGGGGTGGGATTGCCACGGCCTGCCGATCGAACTGAAGGTCGACCGCGAGCTCGGTCCGAAGAAGCGCGCGATGTCGGTGGCCGACTTCCGGCGCGAGTGCCGCAAGTACGCCGAGAAGTACGTCGGCATCCAGCGTGAAGGCTTCAAGCGCCTCGGCGTCATCGGCAAGTGGGACGACCCGTATCTCACGATGGCGTTCCGCTACCAGGCGTCGATCGTGCGGGCCCTCGGCGCCTTCGTCGCGAAGGACATGGTCTACAAGGGCAAGAAGCCGGTGCACTGGTGCACCCACTGCCGCACGGCGCTCGCCGAAGCGGAAGTGGAGTACGAGCCGCACGTCTCGCCCTCGATCACCGTCGAGTTCCCGCTGAGCGACGCGAGCCGCGACGAGGTCGCGCGCCGGATCCCGGCGCTCGCCGGACGTCCGGTGTCGGTGCTCATCTGGACGACGACGCCCTGGACCATCCCGTCGAACCTGGCCATCGCCTTCCATCCCGAGTTCGAGTACGGCGCCTACGACGTGAACGGCACCGCCGTCATCGTGGCGAAGGACCTGGCGGCTTCGGTGGCCGCGAAAACGGGGCGCAGCTTCGACACGCTGCTCGCCACGTTCCCGGGCGCCACGATGGAGCGCCTGGAGTTCCGCCATCCCCTCTACGACCGCGCATCGCTCGGCGTGCTGGGCGACTACGTCACGCTCGAATCCGGCACCGGCGCCGTGCACACGGCGCCAGGGCATGGCGCCGACGACTACCACACCGGCGTGAAATACGGTCTCGACATCCTGGCCCCGCTCGATGCCGGCGGCCACTACAACGACACCGTGGAGATGTTTGCCGGCCTGCAGGTGTGGAAGGCCAACCCGGTCGTCGAAGCGGCGCTCGCGGAGCGCGGGCGGCTCTGGCACCGCGAGGACTTCCCGCACTCGTATCCGCACTGCTGGCGCTGCCACAACCCGGTCATCTTCCTGGCCACCGCCCAGTGGTTCATCGCCATGGAGGCGCAGGATCTGCGCCAGAAGGCCCTCACCGCCATCGCCGACACGCGCTGGATCCCGAGTTGGGGCCGCGCCCGCATCGACGGCATGATCGCCAACCGGCCCGACTGGTGCATCTCGCGCCAGCGCGCGTGGGGTGTGCCGATTCCGGCGATGGACTGCGTGAAGTGCGGCACGGCCGTGCTCACGAAGGCGCTGGTCGAGCAGGCCGCGACGGTGTTCGACACCTACGGCGCCGACGCCTGGTACGAACGTCCACTCGAGGAGTTTGTCACGCCCGGCCTCGCCTGCCCGTCGTGCGGCGGCACCGAGTTCGAGCGCGAGTCGAACATCCTCGACGTGTGGTTCGACTCCGGCTCCAGTCACGAAGCCGTGCTGCCGTTCCGCGAGGATCACCGCTGGCCGGCCGACATCTACCTCGAAGGCAGCGACCAGCATCGCGGCTGGTTCCACAGCTCGCTGCTCGTCGGCATCGGCACGCGAGGCCGGGCGCCCTTCAATCAGGTGCTCACGCACGGCTTCGTGATGGCCGAGGACGGACGCAAGATGTCCAAGTCGCTCGGCAACAGCGTGTCGCCGCAGGACGTCATCAAGCAGGGCGGCGCCGAGATCCTGCGCCTGTGGGCGTCGATGGTGGACTATCGCGAGGACATCCGCATCGGCAAGGAAATCCTGACGCGCACGACCGAGGCCTACCGGAAGATCCGGAACGTGCTGCGCGTGCTCGTTGCGAATCTCTACGACTTCGACCCGGCCGGCGACCGCGTGCCGGCCGACCGCCTCGAGGAAGTCGACCGCTGGGTGCTGGCGAAGTACGCCGACGTGGCCACGAAAATCGTCGAGGCCTACGACGCCTACGACTACCCCACCGTCTTCCAGCTCGCCAACCAGTTCATCACGGTGGACGTGAGCGCGTTCTACGTGGATGTCACGAAGGACCGGATGTACACCTTCGGCGCGGCGTCGCCGGCGCGGCGTTCGGGCCAGACGGCGATGTTCACGGTGGTCGACGGCCTCGCCCGCCTGCTGGCGCCGATTCTTTCGGTGACGATGGACGAACTCTGGCGCGGCCTGCCCGGCCAGCGCGAGGCCTCGGTGCACATGGCGCTCTTCCCGAAGGACCTCGAGGGGCTGCGCGATGACGACCTCGTGGATCGCTGGGCGCGGCTCGGCGCGGTGCGCGATGTCGTGAACGTCGCGCTCGAGCAGAAGCGGCAGGACAAGACCATCGCCGGCAACCTGTCGGCGGCGGTGGAGCTGCAGGCGACGGGCGCGGCACTCGAGCTGCTGCGGCGCTACGACGCGGCGCTGCCGACGCTCTTCGGCGTGTCGGCAGTGCGGCTCTCGGCCGGCGGCGCGGAGGACGCGCCGGTGGTCACGGTGACTCGTGCCGACGGCACGAAGTGCGAGCGCTGCTGGCGCGTGGTGCCCGAGGTGTCGGCCGCAGCCGGCCGCGAGGGGCTGTGTCCGCGCTGCGTCGAGGCGCTGGCCGAAGCGGTCAGCCTGTAGAACATCATGCGCCGGCTTGAGCTCATCATCGCCGTCGTCGTCGTGGTCCTCGACCAGTGGACCAAGGCCCTCGTGCGCGGCCGCCTCGAGCTGCACGAGAGCCTGGACGTCTTTGCCGGCTGGTTGAGCCTCACCCGCGTGCACAACACCGGCGCGGCGTTCGGCATGCTGAACAGCGTCGACTTCCCCTTCAAGACGCTGGTGCTCATGGTGGTCGCCGGCACGGCCCTGGCCGGCGTGGCGTGGTACGCGGCGAGCCTGCCGGAAGAACAGAAGCTCGCCCGGCTGGGGCTTGCCGGTGTGCTCGGCGGCGCCATCGGCAACCTCATCGACCGCGCCACGGCCGGGTACGTGCTCGACTTCGTGGACGCGTACTGGGGCGCCTGGCACTTCTGGGCGTTCAACATCGCCGACGCCGCCATTTCGGTCGGCGTGGTCTTCCTGCTGCTCGACGTCGTGCTCGACGTCCTGGGATATCGACGTGCACCCAATCCTGCTTGAGGCCGGCCCGGTCACGATCTACACGTACGGCGTGCTGCTGGCCGCCGCCTACCTGCTCGGCCTGTGGATGGCGGTCCGGCGGGCCACCGCCGCCGGCTTCGACGGCAACCGCGTGCTCGACCTCGGCATCTGGGTCATCATCGCGGCCCTCGTCGGCGCCAAGGGCCTGCTCTTCGTCGTGGACTTCGAACACTTCACGAGCAGCCGCGAGGAGTTCTTCTCGCTGCTCCGCTCGGGCGGCGTGTTCTACGGCGGCCTCATCGCCGCATCGCTCACCTGCATCTACCAGCTGCGCAAGCACAAGCTGCCGCTGTGGACGTCCGGCGATCTCTTCGCGCCGGGCATCGCTCTGGGCTACATGGTGGGGCGCCTTGGCTGCTTCGCGGCCGGCTGCTGCTACGGCAAACCCACGCAGGTCGCCTGGGCGGTGACGTTCACGGACCCGGCGGCGGCGCTCAACGTCGGCACGCCGCTCAACGTGCCGCTCCACCCGACGCAGCTCTACGAGTCGCTCGCCGGCCTCGTCATCCTGGTGGCCGTGCTCACGCTCGAGCGGCGCGGCAAGCCGTATCCCGGCCGCACCTTCTGGCAGTTCGTGCTCATCTACGGGGTCTCGCGCTTCATCATCGAGTTCTTCCGCGGCGACGATCGCGGCGCCGTGGCGATGTTCTCCACCTCGCAGCTCATCTCGCTGGTGCTCGTGCCGCTCAGCGTCGTGATGCTGGCGTGGCTGTCGAAGCGCGCCGGCACCGCCGCCGCGCCGGCCGCGCCGGCCCGGAAACGCGGATCGTTCTGACGGCGCCCGCCGCCGGGCGCCTGACCACATGACCCCATACACGTTCGAGATCGGCCCCGACCACGAGGGCCTCCGCCTCGACAAGTTCCTCGCAAGCGAGCTGCCCAACCACTCACGCGCCCAGGTGCAGCGCCTCATCGACGACGGCCGCGTGTCGATGCCGCGGGTGGCCGTGCCGAAGGCGAACACGGGCGTGCGGCCCGGCGACGTCGTGACCGTGGAGGTGCCGGCGCCGGCGCCCTCGGCCCTCGAACCCGAGGATCTGCCGCTGCCGATCCTGCACGACGACGCGGATGTGGTCGTCGTCAACAAGCCGGCCGGCCTCGTCGTCCATCCGGGCGCCGGGCATCCCACCGGCACGCTCGTGCACGCGCTGCTGCATCACGTGCAGGACCTGAGCGGCATCGGCGGCGAGACCCGCCCGGGCATCGTGCACCGCCTCGACAAGGGGACGTCGGGCGTGATGGTCGTGGCCAAGAACGACACCGCGCACCAGGAGCTGGCGCGCCAGTTCCACGACCGCGAGGTCGAGAAGGAATACGTGGCGCTCGTCTGGGGCACGGTGCACAACCGCAAGCGCATCGACCTGCCGATTGGCCGCGATCCGGTGCACCGCGAGAAGATCTCGACGCGCGCGCGGCGCGCCCGGGCCGCGGTGACCCGCGTCACCTGGGCCAAGGCGCTGCCGGGCCTCACGCTCATCCGCGTCGCCATCGCCACCGGACGTACGCACCAGATCCGCGTGCACCTGAGCGCGATCGGCCACCCCATCGTGGGCGACGCCCTCTACGGCGGCGTGCACAAACGGGTGGCCAACGACGTGCGCGCGGTGCAGCGGCTCACCCGTCCCTTCCTGCACGCCGAGCGGCTGGCGTTCACGCATCCGCGCACCGGCGAGCGTCTGTCGTTCGAAGCGCCGCTGCCCGACGACCTCGAGTCGGTGCTGCGCGACATCACGCCGCCGGAGAAACGCGCCAGCGTCTTCATGGAGCCCCAGGATGACCCCACCGACGACGGTGCATGAGCGCCGCGAGATCTATCGCGGACGCATCTTCACGCTGAGCGTCGATCGCGTGACGTTGCCCTCGGGGCACACCGCCACGATGGAGGTCGTGCGGCACCCGGGGTCGGTGGTGCTGCTGCCGATGCCGGCGCCCGGACGTCTCATCCTCATCCGCCAGTACCGCTACTCCATCGATCGTTCCATATGGGAACTGCCCGCCGGCAGCCTGAAGCCGGGCGAGGATCCGCGCCTCGGCGCCGCCCGCGAGTGCGAGGAGGAGGTGGGCCTCGTGCCCGGCACGCTCGACGAGATCGGCGAGCTCTTTCCCACGCCGGGGTTCTGCGACGAGTGGATGAAGTTCTACCGCTGCACCGATCTCACGCCACCGGCGCCCGATTCCACCGCGCGGCCGGACGACGACGAGGTCATCGAACCCGCGACCTTCGACGTGGACGAGGTGCGCCGCATGATCCGTGCAGGCGACGTCGTGGACATGAAGACGGTGGCGGGCCTGGCACTGCTCGGCTGACGCCTCGCCGCGGCCGTCACGCCGCGGCGGCTTCGGCGATGGTCGCCACGTGGATGGCGACCGTGTCTTCGACCTGGCGCGCGTAGCCGCCGGCCAGCACGACCACCACCGGTACACCCGCCGCCTTGAGGGCGGCGAAGACGCGGCGATCGCGGCGCCGCAGCCCGTCGAGCGACAGCCGCAGCCGCCCGAGCTGGTCGTCCATGTACGGGTCGGCGCCGGCCAGATAGAACACCACGTCCGGCAGGTGTTCCAGCACCCGCGCCAGCACGCCGTCGAGATGCGACAGGTAGTCGTCGTCACTCGTGCCGCGCGGCAGCCCGACGTCGAGCGCCCCGGGCGGTTTCACGTACGGGTAGTTCTCGGCCTCGTGGATCGAGGCCGTGAACACACGATGATCGCCGGCGAAGATCGAGGCTGTGCCGTTGCCCTGGTGCACGTCCAGATCGATCACGGCCGCCGAACCGGCCTGCCGGCTGGCAAACACCCGCCGGATCGCGACCGCCACGTCGTTGAAGACGCAGAACCCCTCGCCGTGCCCGGCAAAGGCGTGGTGGAACCCGCCGCCGATGTGCACGGCGGTGCGGTCGGCGCCGTCGAGCGCCAGCGCGGCGGCCATGAGCGTGCCGCCCGTCATGAAGCGGAATCCGTCCACGAGCACCGGCGTACAGGGAATCTCGAGCCGCGCGATGTCCTCGGCCGAGAGCGTGCCGGCACGCAGGGCGTCCAGGTAGGCGGCGGTGTGGACCAGGGCCAGATCCTCCCACGTCGCCGGCACCGGCTCGACGAAGCCGCCGGGCGCGAGCCCGGCGCGCCGCACGGCCTCGGCAACGAGCCGGTACTTCGTGGTGGGAAAGACGTGCGGCCCCAGATCGAGGTGGTACCGGGGCGAATAGACGACGCGCATGACGAGGCCCGGCCACCGGCCGGGACCTCGCAGCTTACTGCATCGCCGCCTGTGGACGCCGCGCCGGCCGCTTGCCCGGGGCGCCGCGCACCGGCACGAGGGCCAGCAGCAGCACCTCGTCGATGCTGCCCACGAGGTGCAGTGTGAGGCCCGCGCGCAGTTCGTCGTCGAGATCTTCGTTGACGTTCTTCTCGTTCTGTCGCGGCAGGATGAGCTCGCGGATGCCGAGCCGCTTGGCGGCCAGCACCTTCTCCTTGATGCCGCCCACCGGCAGGACGCGGCCCGAGAGCGTGATCTCGCCGGTCATCGCCACGTCGCCGCGCACCGGGCGGCGCGTGAGTTCCGAGACGAGTGCCGTGGCCATGGTGACCCCGGCCGACGGCCCGTCCTTCGGAATCGCCCCGGACGGCACGTGCAGATGGATCTCCGACCCCTTGAAGAAGTCGGGATCGATGTTCCACTCGGCCGCGTGCGCGCGCACCCACGAGAGCGCCGCCCGCGCCGATTCCTTCATGACGTCGCCGAGCTGCCCGGTGAGGGTCAGCGACGCGCTGCCTGTCATCCGCGACGCCTCGATGAAGAGCACTTCCCCGCCCACCGGCGTCCACGCGAGGCCGATGGCCACGCCCGGCCGCTTGGTGCGATCGGCCAGCTCTTCGTCGAGGAACTTCGGTGCGCCGAGGAATTCCTGCACGGTCTGCGGCGTGACCTTCACCTTGTCGTTCTGGCCGTCGGCGCGACGGCGCGCCACCTTGCGGCAGATGGCGCCGATCTCACGTTCGAGATTACGCACGCCGGCTTCACGCGTGTAGCCGCGGATGATCGTGCGCAGGCCGGCGTCGGGGAACGTGACCTGTTTCGCGGTGAGGCCGTGATTCGGCACCTGCTTGCCCACCAGGTGCTCGCGGGCGATTGCCAGCTTCTCTTCCTCCGTGTACCCCGGCAGCTCGAGCACTTCCATGCGGTCGCGCAGCGCGTGCGGGATCGGATCGAGCACGTTGGCGGTCGTGATGAAGAGCACTTCGGAGAGGTCGAACGGCACGTCCAGGTAGTGATCGCGGAACGTCGTGTTCTGCTCCGGGTCCAGCACTTCGAGCAGCGCGGAGGCCGGATCGCCGCGGAAGTCGGAGCCGAGCTTGTCGATCTCGTCGAGGATGAAGACGGGATTGCGCGACTCGGCGCGGCGCAGGCCCTGGATGATCTGACCGGGCAGCGCGCCGATGTAGGTGCGGCGATGGCCGCGGATTTCGGCTTCGTCGCGCATGCCGCCGAGCGACACGCGCACGAACTTCCGGCCCAGCGACTGCGCAATCGAGCGCGCGAGCGAGGTCTTGCCCACGCCGGGCGGCCCGACGAAGCAGAGGATCGGGCCCTTGAGGCCGGGGTTGAGCTTGCGCACCGCGAGGTACTCGAGGATGCGTTCCTTGGCGCGATCGAGGCCGGCGTGTTCGACGTCGAGGATGCCGCGCGTCTTCGGCAGGTCGATCACTTCCTCGGTGCGCTTCGTCCACGGCAGCGCCACGATCCAGTCGAGGTAGGTGCGCGAGACGGTGTACTCCGCGGCGGCCGGCGGCATCTTCGAGAGCCGGTCGAGCTCGCGCAGGGCTTCTTTCTTCACGCTCTCCGGCAGGCCGGCGGCTTCGATCTTCTGCCGCAGCTCGTCGATTTCCTTCGACTGGTCGTCGCCCTCGCCGAGCTCGCGCTGGATCGCCTTCAGCTGCTCGCGCAGGAAGTAGTCGCGCTGGTTCTTGCCAACTTCCGACTGCACCTGCGACTGGATCTTCGAGCCGAGCTCGAGGACTTCGAGTTCCTTGATGAGCAGCCGGTTGAGGTGATCGAGACGCGCCCGGACGTCGATTGTCTCGAGCACTTCCTGCTTGGTGGCGGTCGACAGGCTGCCGAGGCTCGAGGCGATGAAGTCGGCGGCGCGGCCCGGCTCGGCGATGTTCGACGCCAGTGTCTGCAGGTCGTCGGACATGAGCGGCGACAGCGAGACGATCTGCTGGAAGTTCGCCTTGATGTTGCGCTGCAGGGCGTCGATTTCGAGGCGGTCGGCGTCTTCGAGCTGCTCCGGCGCCTCGCTGACGTTGGCGAGCAGATACGGCCGGCTGGCGATGAGGCCGTCGAGCCGCACGCGGGCCAGGCCCTGGACGATGATGCGCAGGCTGCCGTCAGGCAGCTTGAACATCTTGTGGATGTGGCTGGCGGTGCCGATCGCGTGCAGGTCGTCCTGCCGCGGGTCTTCCTCCGACGCCTCGCGCTGGGTGAAGACGGCGATCATGCGCCCGGCGCTCACCGCTTCGTCGATGAGCCGCACGGAGCTCTCGCGGGCCACGGCGAGCGGCATGAACGAGTTGGGGAACAGCACCGTGTCGCGCAGCGGCAGCACCGGCAGTTCTGCCGGTACGTGGAACGGCTGCTCGGCGGACGGTTCGTCCGCGTCGAACGGCTTGTCGTGATCGCTCATCGGCGATCCCTCCGGATATCGTGTGGTGGAACTGCCCGAGAGCCCGGGCTTTTTGCGGGACGCAGGCCCCGCCTGGGGCGGGGCCTGCGCATCGAAAGGCCTGGACCTAACGCTGCAGGTCGAAGAAACCCGACGAGCCGCGCCGCGCCATTGTACGCTCGCGCTGAATCGCGGTTTCACGCTCTTCTTCGCAATCCTTGCAACGGACCGCGAAGGGGAGGGCGCGCAGACGAGCTTCGGCGATTTCATCGCCGCACTCGTAACAGTGGCCGTAGCGGCCCTCGTCGAGGCGCGCCAGCGCCTCGTTGATCTTGTTCAGCGTCTCAGCCTTCATCTGGATGAGCGCGAACTCGATGTCTTCCTGGATGTCGACCTCGGCGGTCTCACCGGGATCGGCGCTGTCGTGCGGCCGGTCGGCCCCTTCGGCGCGAACGCCACGAATCCTGCCCTGCACTTCCTGCAGGATGACGCGCCGCCGCTCGTCGAGCATCGTCTTGAGCTCATCGTATCGGTTGCTCTTGTCGAGCACCGCGGTGGCTGCCACGTTCTTCTTCACTGCCTTGGCCATGACTACTAGCCGCTCCTTCCGTATCCTCTGCCAGAGAGGACTTCGCTATGCCTCACTGGCTTGCAATCCGCGTACCCACATAGACGTCGTGTCGTTCGAGCTTTCTGTGACGCGACGGTGACTAAAACATGACGATTGTCCGGTATGTATGGCCGGCACTCCGCGAACTCTTGCGGGTCGAGGAGGGCAATTCCGGAGAGAGACTTGCCCGTAAGCCATTGCTATTAAGTGGCTTACGAGCCTGTCGACCGATGCGACCTACGGCATCCGAACAGCGTTCACAGCATTAGACGCCGGCTGGCTCGTTTGGGTTCTCTCGGTCGGGTGTCCGTTCGAGGCGACGGTGTGACGACACAAGGCGACATAGAAGGTCCCGCCTGGTGGCAATTATTACACGGCGCTGTGGTCCCAGAGCCACAGATATGGTCCGCCCTCGCCGCCGGAGCGGAAGGACGAACCACCCGCAGGCGTCCGTTCAGAGCTCCCCGCTAGCCGCTGGCGTGCCGAGCGTGGTAGGCTTGGGGTTTGTCACACTCGGATTGGACGAGTCAGTGACGTCTTCTGGAAGGTGTTCTGGTCATGGCGAGACGCTGTGAAATCTGCGACAAGGGCCCGGTGGTCGGACGTACGGTGTCCCACGCCCACAATGTCGGCCCGCGCCGCTTCGAAGTGAATCTGCAGACCGTGCGGGCGGTCGTGAACGGCGCGACCAAGCGCATGCGCGTCTGCACGCGCTGCATCCGTTCGAAGAAGGTCGTCAAGGCCGCCTAGCCATGACCGACCGTCACAGCCCCGGCGGGGGACGTCGCGCGACCACCGCGTCGGGAGGCGCGCCCGCGATCGGGCCGTATTCGGCGGCGCTCACGGTGGGCAACCTGGTGTTCCTGTCGGGGCAGATCCCCCTGCGGGCGGACGGCACGATCGTCGAAGGCGGCATCCGCGAACAGGCCACACAGGTGCTCGAGAACATGGGCGGGCTGCTAGCGGCCGCCGGCACCAGCCTGTCGCAGGTCGCCAAAACCACGATCTACCTGGCCGACATGGGCGACTTCGCCGTCGTCAACGAGATCTACGCCACGTATTTCTCGCAGCCGTATCCGGCACGAGCGACCGTTCAGGTGGCACGGCTCCCCCGCGACGTGCGGGTGGAGATCGACGCCATCGCCGTCCTCGACTGACGCCGCGCCCGTCCGGGCGCCTCACCGCGTCGCGCGCTCGATATCGAGCACGCCGTCCACACTGCGCAGCGACTTGATCACCTTCTCGAGGTGTTTCATGTCCTTGATCTCCACGGTCACGTCGATGCGCGCGTGGGTGTCTTCGCCGGTCGTGGCCTCGAGGCCGAGGATGTTGGTGTTGATGTCGGCGATGCTGGCACTGAGCGCCGCCAACATGCCCTTGCGATCCTCGACCTGCATGGTCAGCCGCACGGTGTAGGGCGCCGGATCGCCGCCCTTGTCCCACTCGACGTCGATGCGCCGCTGCGGGTCGTACATCAGGTTCAGCACGTTCGGACAGGCCGCCGCGTGCACCGACACACCCTTGCCGCGCGTCACGTAGCCGACGATCTTCTCGCCGCGAATCGGGTTGCAGCATCGCGCGCGCGTGACCATCAGGTCGTCGGCGCCGCTCACGGTGATGCGGTCGGCAGCGGCCGCGCCGGGGCGCAGCACGCGCTTCACGGCCGACACCACCGGATGGTCCGGCGTGCGCTCCTTGAGCTGCCCCTCGGGCACGAGCGCGTCGAGCACCTGCCGCGCCGCGACCTTGCCGTACCCGACCTGGGCCAGCAGGTCGTCGGGCTTGCTGAAACCGAGCGCCGAGACGGCCGGGGCCAGTCCGGCTTCCTCGAGCGACGCCTTCGGCACGTCGAACCGCTTCGCCTCCTTCTCGAGCAGCTTCCGGCCGACGTCGATGGCGCGGACGTTTTCCTCGGTCTGGATGAACTGGCGGATCTTCGCGCGGGCCCGCGACGTCTTGACCACGCTCAGCCAGTCGCGGCTGGGCGCATGGCCGGCGGAGGTCACGATCTCGACGATGTCGCCGTTCTTGAGACGGGTGCGCAGCGGCACCATGCGCCCGTTCACGCGCGCGCCGACGCAGCGATGGCCGACGTCGGTGTGCACGGCGTAGGCGAAGTCGATCGGCGTG
>CADEFD010000122.1 GCA_902826515.1 uncultured Acidobacteriota bacterium | reverse complement strand
TCGCGCAACCGGGCGCGGCGGCGCGAGCGCGGCGATCTGCTGCGCGGGCTCGTGTTCGGCGGCATCGGCCTGACGGTGATGGCGGCGCTCGTCTTCGGCGCCTTCTGGGTCACCTATCAGGCGGCGCAGTACGCCGAGCTCGGCGACTATCTCATCCGCATCGGGCTTTCGTGGCTCTTCCTCACCTTCCTGTCGTTCCTGGCGTTCAGCGGCGTGGTCTCGGCGCTCTCGACGTTCTTCCTGTCGGACGACCTGCGGCTCGTGTTCGCATCGCCGGTGTCGGCGCGGCGCCTATTCTTCGCGCGGTTCGCGCGCACGCTCGCCCAGGCCGGCTGGATGGTGGTGGTGTTCCTCGTGCCGGTATTGACCGGCATCGGCATCGCCAAGTGTGCGCCGTGGTCGTTCGTGGCCGTGGCCACGCTCACCATCGCGCCGTTCGTGGTCATCCCGGTGGGGCTCGGCACGGCGGTCACGCTGTTGCTCGTCAACGTGTTCCCGGCGCGGCGCGCCCGCGACATCCTGATGCTCATGGGCCTGGTCTTCGCGATGAGCCTCGTGATTCTGCTGCGGGTCATCCAGCCGGAGCGGCTGCTGCGCGTGGAGTCGATGCCGGTCGTGACCGACTTCTTCGCCACGCTGCAGTCGCCGGTCACGCCGCTGCTGCCGTCGTTCTGGGCGGGGGAGGCGATCTTCGCCGGGCTGCAGGGCGGCAGCGACTGGCTGCACGTAGCGGCGCTCTGGACGACCGCCGCGGCCCTCGTCGTCGGCCTCGCCGCCGCGTTCGAGCGCTGGCACTTCGCCGGCTACAGCAAGTCGCAGGAGGCGCGGAAGGCGCGTTTCGCCGAGTGGCGCATCGTGGACCGCGCCGTGGGCCTGCTGCCGCTGGCACCTGTGCAGCGGCAACTGCTCGTGAAGGACCTGAAGGTATTCCTGCGCGACGTCAGCCAGTGGTCGCAGCTCCTGCTGTTAGTCGCGCTCGTGCTCGTCTACCTCTACAACTTCCGCGTGCTCGATCTCGACCGCATCCCGTACATGAGCGGGGTCATCAAGAACGCCTACGCGTTCCTCAACCTCGGGATGGCGGGGTTCGTGATGGCCACGGTGACCGTGCGCTTCGTGTTCCCGGCGGTGTCGGCGGAAGGCGCGGCGTTCTGGATCATCCGGACGGCGCCTATCTCGCTGCGCGACTTCCTGTGGTCGAAGTTCTGGACCGGCCTCATTCCGGTGCTCCTGCTCACCGAGGTGCTGACCGTCGTAGGCAACGAGTTCCTCGGCAGCGACCCGTTCCTGAAGCAGGTGGCCGCCGTGTCGGTCTTCTTCATGTCGTTCGCCCTCGTCGGCCTGGCCGCCGGCCTCGGCGCGCGTTACCCGCGCTTTGCCGCCGACAACCCGTCGCAGGTGGCCGGCTCGTACGGCGGCGTCGCCTTCATGGTGCTGGCCGTGCTCTACGTGCTGACGATGATCGTGCTCACCGGCTGGCCCTCGTCGGTCTACCTCTTCGCACAGACCCGCAACCGGCCGCTCACCGACTGGCAGCAGTGGGGGATGGCGGCGTCGTTCGGCGCGGCGGCGGTGATGAGCGTGGCGATCTGGCTGCTCGGCATGCGCAGCGGCGTCAAGGCGCTGCAGCAGATGGACCGCACGCCGAGCTGAGGTCATGGAGCAGGCCCACCTCGAGCAACCCACCGGCATCGTCAACGTCGCGCCGCCTCCGGTCGTGCACTGGCGTGTTGCCGGCACGGTCGTGTGGAGCCTGGTGATTCTGGGCCTGTTCGTGTTCGTGCAGGCCGTCGCGATGCTCGTCGCCGTCTCGTGGGGTGGGGCTGCGCCGGATGCCGCCGACGTCGAACGCGTCGTGTCGGCTGGCGCCGCCGATGGCCGCCTCCTGGCGATCGCCACGTGCAGCAGCACGATCGTCTGCGGCACTGCCCTGGTGCTCGTCATCATCCTCAAGCGTGGCGCCAAGGTAGCGGACTACCTCGCGTGGCACTGGACGCCCGACCGGTCGTGGCGCACCTGGTTCGCCGGGTTCGCCGCGTTCCTGCTCGCCCTTGACGCCATCACATTACTGCTCGGGCGGCCCGTCGTGCCCGAGGTCATGGCGCAGGCGTACTCGTCGGCCGACCCGCGGTGGCTGTTCTGGATCGCACTGGTCGTGGCCGCACCGCTCTTCGAGGAGGTGTTCTTCAGAGGGTTCGTCTATCGCGGACTGGCGGGGAGCCCGCTCGGGCCGGTGGGCGCCATCGTGCTGACCGCGGCGCTCTGGGCAGGGATCCACATGCAGTACGACGCCTACGGCATGTTCTCCATCTTCGGGATGGGACTCGTGCTGGGCTGGGCCCGCTGGCGCGCGAATTCGGTCATCCTGACCTGCCTGCTGCACGCGTTCGCGAACATCTACGCCACCGTGGAAACCTCGTTCGTGGCTTAGGTGCCGCCCGCCGCTGCTCAGACGGGTTCGTCGTCCGTGCGCGTCCGGTACCTGAAATCACACGTCGCCGCACCCTGCATGATCGTGTGGGTGCGGGTGAGCACGACCTCCGGATTGAAGCCTTCGATGAGCGCGGCGTCGCGCTGGCACGAGAGCACCTCGCCGAGTTCGGGGATGCCGAGGGCGCGGTACATCTCGGCATAGCGGCAGCGCGTCACGTCGAAGTCGAAGCGCGCCGGCTCGTCCTGGATGACCGTGAGGCGCAGGGCGTCGTCCTTCGTCCACGGGCCGAGCGTCTGCGCGAAGCTCGGAAGTGAGTCGTCGCCGCGTGATGCCGCCATGGCGCGGCCCTGATCGCGGGCGATCCCGGCCACCACCTCGCGCACGATCGCCACCACCTCGTCGCGCCCGAAGCGTGCGCCCAGGGCGTCGATGACCGGCGCGAGGATGCGCGCCTCGATCTCGCGGCGCGTCAGCACGCCCACGGCGTTCAGCCGGTCCACGCTCTCGTCAGGTGTCATGTCGGGGCTCCGTGCCGCCGGCCCCCGTCAGGGCAGCGGGAACTTCGTGGCCGCGATGAACGCGTTTACGGCGGCCAGCAGATGGCTGCTCTTGTCGCGCACGACGAACACGGACTCTTCCCGCTGGCCGGGCGTGAGGTCGTGATGGTCGATGAGCACGATCTCGGGCCCGTGCGAGGGGATGACCGTGCCGTCGAGCGCGTAGTACTCGGCTTCGGCCACCGCGTCGAGGTCGCCGGCGGCGTAGCGGGCGTAGAGTTCGGGGAACGTCGCCGTGG
Organism: uncultured Acidobacteriota bacterium; assembly: GCA_902826515.1. Lineage (GTDB taxonomy): Bacteria > Acidobacteriota > Vicinamibacteria > Vicinamibacterales > UBA2999 > CADEFD01. The sequence goes on along the minus strand of CADEFD010000122.1, from coordinate 12,336 downwards.
TCACGATCTCGACACCCGCGGGCGCACGCCGCCGGAGGTCACGTTCGGCGGCCATGCCCTGCACGGCGCCGACCTTGAGCCCCACGAAGTCGCTGATCGCCTCGTAGTGGCCCTTGTGCTCGGGTGAAATCCGCAGCGCCCGGCGTTCGTAGAGGAAGGGCGCCGAAAACGTGCCGCCTGCACTCACGCGGTCAGGAAAACTGGCGACGTTCGTGGCCACGAGGTCCACGGCGTCCCGCCCGGCCAGCTCCCAGGATCGGTTGAACGGCACGACGCGCCACTCGATGCGCAGGCCGTGCTGCGCCGCGAACCGCTCGACGTAGCGGCGGATCCAGAGCTGCGAGTCGAAGGGATTCGTGGGAGCGTCGGTCGTGACCGCCACCTTCAGCACGCCCGGCGTGATGGTGCGGATCGGCTCGTGCCGCTCGAGCATCTGACGGCGCACCACGCCTCCGTAGACGTGGCCCTCGGCATCCACGCCCACACCTTCCGCGCCGGCGTGTTCGATGGCGAGCGGCTCCATGTCTTCGATGAAGGCCGTGACGGCGCCGGTCTTCGCGCTGCCGATGCGGATGCCCTTGCGGATGCCCGGCAGCTCGTGGGCGCCGGTGTCGCGTCCGCCCGACTCGGAGTCGGCCACGTAGATCGTGTCGTCTTTCGTGATCGTGATGCCGCTCGGGCGGCCGAACTGCGGCCACTCCGCCAGGAAACGCCCGCCCTGGTCGAAGATCTGGATGCGGTTGTTCTCGCGGTCGCCCACGAAGAGCCGGCCCTGCGAGTCCATCGCGATCGTGTGCGGTTCGCTGAACTCGCCGGGGCCCGCGCCCTTCCGTCCCCATTCGCGCACGTAGGTGCCGTCCTTGCGGAAGTGCACCACGCGGTTGTTCTTCCCGTCGCGGTGGCTGTCGGTCACGAAGAGGTCGCCGTTCGGCGCTTCGACGACGTCGGTCGGCTGATCGAAGTGGGCCGGCCCTGAGCCGCTCACGCCCTTCGTGCCGAGCGTCATCAGCACCTTGCCCTCGGGGCTCAGCTTGATCGCCTGATGACCGATGCCGTTGCCGCCGCGGGCGTCGGTCATCCAGAGGTTGCCGTCGCGGTCGATGGTGCCGCCGTGCGGAAAGTTGAAGAGGCCGGCGCCAAAGGCGCGCAGCAGGCGGCCGGTCGTGTCGAAGGCGAGAATCGGCGGCTCGGTGCGGCCTTCGCACGAGTTGTTCACGCAGCGGTGCACCACGTAGATCGTGCCGTCGGGCGCCGGTTCGATGGCCGTGACCGCCGCCCACTTCACACCCGGCGGCAACTGGCCCCAGGTGCGCACGGTGCGGTACGGCTGCGGCAGATCGTTGCGCGGAGCAGAGGCGGGCTGCGCGTCAGCGCGAACCGGCGCGGACACGGCGAACACGCAGGCGATGAACGCAGAGATGAGGTAGCGCATCACAAGACCTCGGGACGCGCGGATTGTACCCCTCTACGAAGGCGGCGCCTCGCAGGCGGCTTTCGTGGCGGCGTGGCGGAAGCGGAACATCGGCACGAGTGACAGCGCCACAAGGCGCCCGAAGAGCGCGTTGAGGACCGGTCCGCCGGGCAGGGTGAACGTGACGTGGTCGGTGAGCCGCGTCGTCTCGGCGTCCACGGCCTCGAACTCGTGGCGGTGCACCCACGAGGCGAACGGGCCTTCGAGTTGCTCGTCCACGAAAAGCCGGTTGGGTTCGTAGGTGGTGTGCAGGGCCAGCCAGCGGATGGGCCCGATGCGCAGATCCACCCGCGCGCCCGGCCGGATGCCACCGTCGCGTGACACGACCTTCAGGGGCGGGAAGGGCGGGCTGAGACGCGGCAGCGCGTCTTCACGCTCGTGGAACGCGAAGACCTGCGCCACCGGGGCGCGCACGAGGAGCTGCCGGACGAAGACGGGCACAGTCGTTGGACGTCGGGTCTGGTGGCGTCGTCCCCGCGTCAGGAGGCGCAGGGTGCACGCGCGTGCCATGTATCATGCGCGCATGCGACGAGCCGTGCGCGGATTCCTGACGGGGCTGGGGCTGCTGGGCGGCGTGTCGATCGCCGGGCAGGGGGGCGCGCCGCTCTGGGTGGACGTGACGCGCGAGGCCCTTCCGGTCACGGCGTACTGGACCAACAAGGTCGAGATCGCGGACCTCAACGCCGACGGCCGGCCCGATCTGCTCTTCGCCAACGGCGGCGACTACTCCACGCCGGGCACACCCGAGCCGAATCAGGTCTTCATGCACGTCGGGCCGGGCTTCCGCTTCGAAGACGCCACCACGCGTGTGCTCGGCACCACGCCCGACCTGGCGCGGGTCATCAAGGCTCGCGATTTCGACGGCGACGGCCTCGTGGATATCATCGTCGGCACGACGTACCAGACGCAGAGCCGGCTCTTCCTCGGCACCGCGCCGGGCGCCTTCCGCGAGGTGACGGCCACACATCTGACGAAGTGGCCGCTGAGCGTGGGCGATATCGAGCCGGGCGACGTGGACGGCGACGGCGATCTCGATCTGGTGCTGGCCGACTGGGGCGCCGGCAACAACATGACGAACGGCGGTGGCATCACGCGGCTCTGGCTGAACGACGGCAGCGCCCACTTCCTCGACGTCACGGTGGTGAAGATGCCGGCGCTCCCCGTGCGCTTCTCGTGGGATCTGGAGCTGGCCGACGTCGACAACGACCGCGATCTCGACGTGCTGGTGTCGTGCAAGCGCTGCCCCGGCAGCAGCCTCTTCAGAAATGACGGCACCGGCACGTTCACCGAGGACCCGCGCGCGCTGCCGCAGTACACGAACAACTACGAGTTCGAGGTGATGAACCTCGATGGCGACGGCTTCCTCGACCTCGTCACGCTCAACGACGGCGACATCGCGTCGGACGACCAGTCGAGCCGCCGCGAACACGTGTTCCGGAACGACGGCAAGGGTCGCTTCCGCGACGTCACGGCCGCATGGTGGCCGCCGGCGGCGAATGTGGGCGAGGACGACAACATGGCGGCGTTCCTCGACGCCGACAACGACGGCGACGCCGACCTCGTCATCGGCTCGCTCACCGGCCCCGACCGTCTGCTCGTGAACGACGGCCGCGGCCACCTCACGGCGCGCCTCGATGTCTTCTCCGGCGACGACACGCCCGGCACGCTCGGCCTCGCCCTCGCCGATCTCGATGGCGACGGCCGGATGGATGTCGTGCAGGGGCAGGGCGAACACAAGACCGCCGTGCAGGAGCGCGTCTTCGCCGGCCGCGGGCTGCCGCGCGACACCGTGCCGCCGTCGATCACGCTGGTGGCCCGCGTCGGTGCCGCGGCCGGGCGGGCGCATGTGCACGCCCGCGTCCACGATCGCAAGAGCCCGAGTCTTGCGAGCGAGTGGCGCCGCGTCGTGGTCGAGTTCCCCGGCACGTCGCGTCCGCCGGTCGCGATGGGCTGGCGCGGCGAGTATCTCTGGATGGCCGAGTGGCCAGCCGGGCTCGATGCCGGCACAGCGTTTCGCGTCTGTGCCACGGATGCCGCCGGCAACGCCGCGTGTGCCGCACCTGCGCCGTAGTGCGGCCCGCATTGCCCGGCCAACCGGATACACTGCGGGCAGGAGCCGTCCCCATGGCCACCGACGAACCGGCGCGACTCGCGGCACTGCATCGATACCGCATCCTCGACACCGAACCCGAGCAGCGGTTCGACGACCTGACGCTGCTTGCGTCGCAGATCTGCGACACGCCGATCTCCCTCATCACGCTCATCGATTCCGATCGCCAGTGGTTCAAGTCGCGGGTCGGCCTCGACGTGGAGGAGACGTCGCGCGGCGTGGCCTTCTGCGCGCACGCCATCCAGCATCCGGGCATCATGCAGGTGTCCGACGCCGCCGGCGACGCGCGGTTCCGCGACAACCCGTTCGTCACGGGCGAGCCGAACATCCGCTTCTATGCCGGGGCGCCGCTCGTTACCCCCGATGGACACGCGCTCGGCACGCTCTGTGTCATCGACGTGAAGCCGCGGCACCTGAGCGACGGGCAGTTGCGCGCGCTCGATGCGCTGCGCCGGCAGGTCGAATCGCAGCTCGAGCTGAAACGAAATCTCGACGAGCTGGCCGCGGCGCTCGGCGAGCGCGATCGTGCCGAGGCCGCCCAGGCCGCGCTCGTGACCGAGCTTCGGGCCTCGCTCGAGAACGTCGAGAAGCTCGGCGCGCTCATGCCGTTCTGCTCGACCTGCGAGCTGAATCTGGTGATCCCGGCCACGCCGTCGTCGATTCCCACGGTGAGTGAAGGCGTGCGCCAACTGCTGCTCGGCAAGGGCTGGAGCGACGACGAGCTGATGAAGGTCGAACTGGCGCTCGACGAGGCGCTCGCCAACGCGATCCGCCACGGCTGCCACAACGACCCCACCAAACAGGTGCAGTGTGTCGTCTCGACCGATGCCGCCGGAGAACTCGTGATCGTCGTGCGCGATCCGGGACCCGGGTTCGACGTGGCGAAGGTGCCGAATCCGCTGCAGGGCGCGAACCTGCTCAAGCCGAGCGGCCGCGGCGTGTTCCTCATCAATGAACTGATGGACAAGGTCGAGTTCGCCGACGGCGGCCGCGAAGTCGTGATGCAGAAGCGGCGCGCGTAATCACGCGGCTCGCACTATCCTGAAGGACTCCTGGAGGCTGTTGTATGCGTGTCCCTGCGTTCCTGTCCGTGATTCTTGCTGCCGTCGTGGTCTCGCTCGACGCGCAGACCGTGCCAGACGTCAAGCTCCCACCCTCGCCGCAGGGCCAGGCGTCGGTGCAGGTGGCCGGCCGCTGGGAGAAGACACCCACCGGCGGCCAGCGCTACGTGGACGGCAAGTGGCTCGTCGTGGACTACGGCCGGCCGCTGCTGCGCGGCCGCGCGAACATCTTCGGCACGGGCGCGGACTACGGCAAGACCATCAGCGACGGATCGCCGGTGTGGCGCGTGGGCGCCAATGACACCACACGTCTCACCACGCAGGTGCCGCTCGCCATCGGCGGGAAGACGATTCCGCCAGGCGTCTACAACACCTTCGCCGAGCTGAAGGCGGGCGCCTGGACACTCGTGCTCAGCACGCAGCCGCGGCAGCCGAAGTACGACCCGAACGACAAGGTGCTGCTCTACGGCTCCTACAACTACGATCCGAAGTTCGATGTGTTGCGCGCGCCGATGACCGTGCGTCAGGGCGACGCCTCCGTCGAGCAGCTCACGATCGGCTTCGTGAACGTCACGGCGTCTGCCGCCACCTTGTCGGTGGCGTGGGAGAAGACGGTGGCCACGGTCGATCTGCGCGTCGCGCCATGATCCTCCGCCTCAGTCGTCGCTTCGTCGCAGCGCTGGCCGTGGTCGCGCTCGCCGGCGGCGGTGTGTCGGCGCGCCAGACGGCGCTGCCGCCGGGCGTGCGCGCCGCCGCTGACGGCATCTCGAGTGAACAGCTCGCCTGGGACGTCGCCTGGCTTTCGGCGGATGAGCAGCTCGGACGCAACACGCCCTCGCCACGGTTCGATGCCGCCGCCGACTACATCGCGGCGCGGCTCGCCCGCGCCGGGCTCGCGCCGGCCGGTGACGCCGGCGGCTTCCGCCAGCACTATGAGCTGCACGAGACACGCGTCGAGACCGAAAGCGCGTCGCTCACGGTGGGCGACCGCCGCTTCGCGCTCGGCCGCGATGTGGCGCTGCGCACATTCGCCACGCCGCTGGCCGGTCCGCTGGCCGTCGTCTACGTGCAGCACGGGTGGGTGATTCCCGGACGCGGCATCGACCCATACGCCGGCCTGGACGTGCGCGGCAAACTCGTCGTGGCGCATGGTCCGCGCGTGCTGCCCACGGGTGTCGAGGTGCCGCAGGTGGGCCGCGTCGCCGTGGGCGCCGAGACGCCGTTCGTCGCGGCGGCAAAACGCGGGGCCGCGGGTGTGCTCTTCATCACCCAGGCGTCCGATCTCGTGCGCTGGGACGAGGTCCGTCTGGCCGGCACCGTGCGCCGCGAGATGTCACCCGAGGTGCCATCGGCGTATGCCGCCGTGCCCGTGACGTCGCTCCTCATGGCGCCGCATGTGACCGACGCGCTCTTCGCCGGCGAGGCGCTGGATGGGCCCACCGCCCTTCGTCTCGCCGACCGCGGGGAGTTCCCGGCCTCCTTCCAGTTGAAGAAGACCATCACGCCGCACGTGGCCGTGGCGGGCCGCACGGTGCTGCGGCCGTTCAACGTGGTGGCGAAACTCGAGGGCAGCGACCCGGCCCTCAAGGCCGAAACCGTGACCATCGCCGCGCACCTGGACGGCGCCGTGGGCACGCGCGCCGTGGACGGCGATGCCATCTACAACGCCGCCGACGACAACGCCTCGGGCAGTGCCGCGCTCCTTTCGATTGCCGAGCAGATGGCGAAGGCGCCGCGGCCGAAGCGCACGATCGTGTTCCTCTGGGACAGCGGCGAAGAGCAGGGCCTGTGGGGCGTGCGGTGGTTCGTGCAGCAGCCGCCGGTGCCGCGGTCGAGCATCGTCGCTCACATCAACGTCGACATGATCGGCGCGAGCCGTGTGACGACGGCGCCCGATCCCACGACCAAGCCGGTGACCGCGCGCAACGAGGTCTACGTGCTGGGGCCGAAGGTGCTGAGCGCGAAGACGGAGGCGCTGCTGGCGTCGGTGAACGACGCGTATCTGAAGACGCGCTTCAACCACGACTCGGACACACCCGAGAGCGAGTTCTTCTACCCGCGCACCGACGCCGGCCCGTTCCTCGAGCGCGGCATCCTCTCGGTCGGGTTCACGACCGGCAACCACGCGCGGTACCACCTGCCGTCGGACGAAGCGCGGTTCCTCGATCCGGTGCAGATGCACTACCTGGCGCGCACGGTCTTCGCGAGCCTCTGGGCGCTCGCGGACGTGACGGAGCGGCCGGCCATCGACCGGCCCATGCCCGCGAGCGTGCCCAGCTACAAGTAAGCCGCCCGGCTACGCCGTGAGCGGCGTCGAGACGCCGAGCTTGAAGCCGTCGAGATCGCGGAACTGGAACATCCGCACGCCCCAGGGGCGGTCGGCGGGCTCGTCGATGAGCGTGCCGCCCGCGGCCTTGATCCGGGCCGCCGTCGCGTCCACGTCCGCCAGCGCGCCGACGTTGATCTGCAGGTAGAAGCCCTGTCCCTTGATTCGATCCCAGCCGAGCTTGCCGTCGTCCTGATTGAGGACGAGCTGGCAGTTGCCGGCGGCTACCACCGCCGCCGCCACCTTGCCGTTGTTTTCGTAGGTCTGCGCCACGGCAAAACCGATCGCGTCGCGATAGAAGCGGATCGAGGCTTCAAGGTCCTTGCAGGTGAGCGAGCCGCCCAGGGTGGTGGCGTTGATCGCGGCAGTGGTGTCGGCCATGGTGTCTCCCGGTGAAATGTGCAGCGAGAATCTACCGCCGCTTTGGAGGTATGCGCAACAGCCGGGCCCTGCCCCTCACGCCTCCACACCGGCCGTCACGGCACGATCACGACGTTGTCCGCCGACGGGCGACCCACGCCGAAGGCGTTCGCGCCGCGGACGCGCACGTAGTAGGTGCCCGAGGGCACGCCGCCGAAAGTCACCCACGACTGACCCGTGATCGTCACGGTGAGCGCGGTCTGTCCCGGCACCATGCCGACATCGAGCAGCACGGCCGAGGCGGCACCGGCGTTCGTCCACGTGAGCGTCACGTCGTGGCCCTGAACGGCCGCCGCGACATCACGCGGTGCCCCCGGAGGGCTGAGCACGGTGATGCGGGGCGGACCGCCGAATCCCTGCGTGTGCACGACCGGCGTGAGCTGGGCGTAGGTGCCGCCGTCGAACGCGGCGGTGTAGGCGTCGCCGTAACCCGCGGATTGCCCGTCCAGCCCGCGGGCATAGAGCCGTCCGGTGGCCGCACTGACGGTGATGGCGGTGATCATGAACGGGAACGACGCCGACCCGAGGTAGCCGAGGTCCTTCGTAAAGGCATGTCCGATGTGCACGGACGGCACGACAAGCAGCCGCTCGCGGAAGTCGTCCCAGGCGAGTTCCCAGACCGAGGGCAGGTCCACGGTGACACGAGCGCCGGTGACGACGTAGGTCAGCGTCAGCCGCGCCGGGGTCGTGGCGTTCTCGCCGCTGAAGAGCCGCGCGCCATCGGGGGTGACGAGCCAGGGCGGGCTGCCGTAGGCCACGCCGGCCACCGTGCTCACGACCTGCGGCGTCTCACCCGGCGCGCCGCCCGTCGCGAACACGCGCAACGACGGCGCCGCCGTGGCCTCGAGACAGAACAGCCGCGCGGCCGAGAACGCGTAGCGGCACGAGCCCGACACGGACGCGGCTGCCGGGAACATCGGCGTCACGACGCCGGTCTCGACATCCACCGCGTCCACGGCGCCCGCGGCCGTCTGCACGAAGACGCGCGGCCGCACCGGGTCGGTGGCCACGATCGAGGCGAAGGCGTAGGGAAGCGGGTGCGCGGCACCCTGCCAGTCCACGACGACGCAGGGGGTGATGTCGCAGGAGTCCAGGCGGTTCGGTACGTAGCGGCCGCCGGCGATGAGCGGCTGGTGCACCAGCGGCGAACGTGGTCCGAGCGACGTGCCGAAGGGGGCGCCGGCCGAGATTTCTTCCGTGTACGGTTGCAGCACCACGCCGCCCGAGACGAACAGCCGATCCTGCGCGGACGAGATGGCGGCGAACCCGAGCACGCCGACGAGCACGACGAACCGGGCGACGGTCGAGGCCATGACACACCCCTCGATGCCGTTGCTGCAAGTCCCGCGCCTTCGCCGTCGCGCCGTTCGCGGGCTGGATGTGCGGCGGGCGGCAGCCGCAGGCGGCCACGGGCCGGAAAATCTGCGCGGCCTACGCCAGGATGTCGTGGATGACCGTGCCCGAGACGTCCGTCAGGCGGAAGTCCCGGCCGCTGTAGCGGTAGGTCAGCTTCGTGTGGTCGATGCCGAGCAGGTGCAGGATGGTGGCGTGCAGGTCGTGCACGTGCACCGGCTTCTCGACGGCCTTGAAGCCGAAGTCGTCGGTGGCGCCGTAGGTCATGCCGCCCTTGATGCCGCCGCCGGCCAGCCACACGCTGAAGCCGAAGGGATTGTGGTCGCGGCCACTCGCCTGCGTGCCGGCGCCGCCGCCCACTTCCACGACCGGCGTGCGTCCGAACTCCGAGCCGCACACCACGATCGTGTCGTCGAAGAGCCCGCGCGACTTCAGGTCCTTGACCACGGCCGCAAACGGCTGGTCCGAGTCTTTGGCGTTCTTGCGGTGCTGCTGGATGTCGCTGTGGGCATCCCACGGATCGCCCTTGGCATAGTAGACCTGCACCATCCGCACGCCGCGTTCCACGAGCCGCACCGCCATGAGGCAGCCGCGGGCCGTGCTGCCGGCGCCGTAGAGGTCGAGCGTGGCCTTCGATTCCTTGCGGATGTCGAAGACGTCAGGCGCTTCGGTCTGCATCCGGTAGGCGGTTTCCATCGCGCTGATGGCGGCATCGAGCTGCGGATCGGCCGGCACGCCGGCCAGGCCGTCGAGCGACTTCAGCAGATCGAGTTCGCGCCGCTGCTCGGCGAGCGTGAATTGCTGGTTGTTGATGAACGAGACGAGCTTCTTCGGATCGAAGTCCTTGCCGACGATCTGGTCCGGTCGTTCCACCTTGCTCGGAATGAACGTGCCCTGGTGCACGGCCGGCAGGAAGGCGCTGTTCCAGAGCGGCGGGCCCACGGTGGTGGGCACGTCGGGGCAGAGCACCACGTAGCCGGGCAGATTCTGGTTGCTGCTGCCGAGGCCGTAGGTGAGCCACGCGCCGATCGACGGCCGCCCGACCTGGATGTGGCCCGTGTTCATCATGAGCATCGAGGGCTCGTGATTCGGGATGTCGGTGTGCATCGAGCGGATGACGCAGATGTCGTCGGCGCAGGCGCCCACGTGCGGGAAGAGCTCGCTCACTTCGAGGCCACTCTTGCCGTAGCGCGCGAAGCTGAACGGCGACTGCATCAGCGCGCCGGTCTTGCGTTCGGTGGCCACGGTGCCGCCCGGGAGCGGCTGGCCGTGATACTTCGCCAGCATCGGCTTCGGATCGAAGCTGTCCACCTGCGACAGCCCGCCGTTCATGAAGAGGAAGATGACGTGTTTCGCGCGCGCGGGATGGTGCAGGCCTTTCGAGAGCTTCGGCGCCGCGGCCTTGCCGGGGGCGAGGCCGGCGGCCTCGAGCGAGTCGCCGACCAGGCCGGCGAACGCCATCATGCCGAAGCCGCTGCCGATGCGACAGAGCGCGTCGCGGCGCGTGACGGGGGGACGGGATCTGTGCGCCATCTCGGTCAGCTCACGAACACGAACTCGTTCGAACTGAGCAGCACCTTCACGTAGCGGCCGAGCGCCGTGACGGGCCGCATCTTCTTCTTCTCGTCGTCGGAGGCGCCGGCGCCGGGGGCGACACCCGCCATCATGCCGGCGGCGGCGGGATCAGCGTCGGCCTTGGTGTCCGAGGCGGCCGGTGTGACGGCAGGCGCCGGCGCGGTCGCGGCTCCCGGTGCCGGCGCAGCGGCACTCTTCGCGGCCGCTGGGCCACTGGCCGGCGGCGCCGCGGCGGCCGCGCGGCGTTCCTCGTACTGCTTCAGGGCTTCGCCGGCCAGGAAGTCGCGGCCGGCCGCGAGTTCGCGCGCCGACGGCGCGCGGCCGAAGATGCGCTTGTACACGGCGGTGATGCGCGCCTCGTCGTCCGCCGCGTCTGCCACATCGGCGGCGAGACGTTCCGCGTGCTGCTGCACGAAGTCGCTGTTCATGAAGAACAGCCGCTGCAGCGGCACGTTGGTCGTGAAGCGCTGCTCGGCGGTCTGGCTCGGGCTCGGGAAGTCGAAGAGCTGCAGGAACTCGTCGAGCTTGTAGCGGCTGACCTTGCCGTAGATGGTGCGCCGCGCGGTGAGTGGCGTGAGCGTCACGGCCGGGCCGCCGACCTTCGTGTCGAGCGCGCCTGACACGAGCAGCACGCCGTCGCGAATCTGTTCGGCGCTCATGCGGCGCCGGTTGGCGCGCCAGTAGAGGCGGTTGCCGCCGTCCTTCGCGCGGGCGGCCGGCTGGTCGTCGGCGCTCAGCTGGTACGTGGCGCTGCGCAGGATCTCGCGGTGCAGCGCCTTGAGCGACATCCCGTGATCGACGAAATACTGCGCGAGGTAGTCGAGCAGTTCGGGGTGGCTCGGCGCTTCGCCGTTGATGCCGAAGTTGCTCGGCGTGTTCACGAGTCCGGTGCCGAAGTGTTCCTTCCACACGCGGTTGACGATGACGCGCATCGCCAGCGGCTCGGCGAGAATCGCCCGCGACAGTTCGAGGCGGCCGCTGCCTTTCGAGAACGTCTGCCGCTCGCCCTCGCCGAGCACGGTCACGAAGCCGCGCGGCACCGTGTCGCCGAGGCGCATCGGGTTGCCGCGCACGTGCACCTTGAGGTCGCTCACCTCGGGCAGGTCGCGCACGCCGTGCACGTAGCTGTACTTCGGCGGCATCGCCTTCTCGGCGGCCTCGATGCTCTTGCGCATCACGTCGATGGTGGCGCGGCGATCCGGACCGAGGCGCTGCTCCAGGTTCCAGCCGCGGAAGCGCAGCAGCCCGGGCTTGCTCGGCTGGCCCGGGATGAAGACGTCGGTGCGCAGGTCCACGACGAAGACGTCGCGGTAGAGCGCCGTGCGGTCCTTCGTCATGCTGCGCACTTCGAGGCCGCAGCCCGGGCAGAAGTCGTCGTTGGTCTTGAACTCGTTCGGGAGGTTCGCCGGTTCCTTCGGCTTGGCGGTAGGCAGCGCGCGCGCCCGGATGATGTCGTTCTCCTTGCGCACTTCGCGCTCTTCGAGCACGAGGCCGATGAGCAGCTCCTGGAACGCCGTGGCCAGCCGGTCTGCCTCGGCGGCCGTGCCGCCGGTGGCAATCATCGCCTGCCAGTCCTTGAGGAACGGGTAGTAGGTGGGCGGGTGCGACAGGAAGGTCAGCCAGCGCTCGAAGAGCTCGTAGTCGAGCTGCTCCTTGTCGCGCACGTCGGCCTTGTCCTTCTTCGGCTCGCCCGTGACCTGCCACGCGGCCTTCATGTACTTCGCACTCTGGAAGGCGAGCGTGGCGCCGAGCTGTTCGGCCTCGGTCTTCAGGAACTCGCCCAGCATCTCCCGCTGCTGCTTGAGCGCTTTCTCCTTCGCCTTGTGTTCCTCGACCACCGCCTTCGGGGCCAGCGGGTACTCGTGGTACTCGGTGTTGAGGAACACGCCGCCGAGCGCGTAGTAGTCCTTCGTGGGAATCGGGTCGTACTTGTGATCGTGGCAGCGCGCGCAGCCCACGGTGAGACCGAGCAGGCCGCGGCTCACGGCGTCCACGCGGTCGTGCCGCTCGTCGGCGCGCG